>OMXP01000002.1 GCA_900315055.1 uncultured Lachnospiraceae bacterium | reverse complement strand
AACATGGGTTGGCGATCGAAATCATAATTATCAGTCAATAATGGAGGTTTGCAAAACAGGTGGCCGGAAAAATAGCCTTTTGTTTTGCATCGTAATCATTAATTCTATCCAGCTGGCCATTGATCTGAGTCATATAATACTGGCCGACAACCATGGCAGCTACACCTATCAACGAGTTCACGGCGCTTGCCGCAACGAGGTTATTTGCCGCACTGTTGTCTGCCGCAACCAGATTTGCCTGTCCGGCGATCCTGTTTGGCTTTACTCTGTATGTGGCACGAAATGCTCCCTCCATTGCTTGATTTGTCCAGAACAGCACCCTTGGGTATGATTGCCTGATAAAGCTGTCCCACGGATTCTGAATCCTTGAGATACTTGTATGCCGCCCCTGAGTTTTGCATTGCACGAAATGTTCCTGGTACCGCATTATCAATATGGCCCAGGAGGTTCTCATCTTTTATTTCAATCAGTCTGGATTCTTCTGCTTCTGTCAATGCAGAAAGATCTTCAAACTTTACGGACAATTCCTGCTTTGATCTGGTTTTGGAAAGAGTCCTCCCCGATTTCGATGTTAGGCTATCATGAGGAACAATACCATTCCTCTCGTCTGAGGACCTGCTCCCCCTTTTTCTCATTGCGAATATCAGGCCGATGATCACCGCCAGAGCAGCGCAAATTATGATCAAGATGTAAGGTACCATCGTCATTCCTCTATCGATGAGAAATCTCATCAAACCTTCCGTACGTTCCTCTCCAGTTTCCTGGAGTTCTCCCCATAGACAGCATTCAAATTGTGCATCATTGAATGATCTGTTTACCACAGATTGCGTCCAAAAACGACATTGGCATGCCCTGCTGTCTCAGAATTCAACAGTAAAGACATTATAGCAGATAGCTTATCTTGACAATTGATTGAATTATTATGAAACACCAGATCGCTGCACTGGCACGGGCGACAAAGCCCCTCAGGAGAGGCCGTTTATGCCTCCCCTGAGGGGCTTTGCTCAAATCTATCCGCTGTATCTGCTTAAAGTTCTTACAACTACTGCTGCCGCAGTGCGTGAACGCCCTTGTTGACGTTCACGATGAAGTCCTGCACGTTGGTCAGGATGCTCTTTGCGGCAAGAGAGCCGCGGTCGGCGAGCTTGTTGACCACGAACTCCGAAGTATCCACCGTATAGAAGTAGATCTCCCGGATGGTGCCGTCGGGGAGCATGCGATAGGAAGGAACCATGTTGCCGGTGGCGATGGTGTGCAGCATCGTCGCCATGCAGATGACCGTGGTGGCCTTCCGCACGAGATCGCGCATCGCGTTCTGCGCCTGGTACACGTCGCCGTAGATCTCCGGCATCGGTCCGTCATCACGGATGGAGCCTGCAAGGACGAAGGGCACGTTGTACTTGACGCAGTTGTAGATGATGCCGTTGTCGATGTGCTCGTTTTCGATGAACGCCGGAATGGAGCCGTACTGACGGATCTTGTTCAGCGTATCGAGATGGTTGTAATGTCCCAGCGGCACCGACTCCTGCGTGTAGATGTTCTGGCCAAGGGCCGTGCCGAGGTACGCCCCCTCCAGATCATGCGTTGCCAGCGCATTGCCGGCAAGCAGTCCGTCGACATATCCGTCCGCCACGAGCTGTCCGAAGGCTGCTCTCGAATCGGAGTCGAATGCACAGGCAGGTCCCATGACCCACAGGATGTTGCCGTGATCTCTCTCGTAGTCGAGAAGCTCGTACAGATGATCATAGTCGCGGGAGAAGGCCGTCTCACGGGATCTTCCCTGACGGAAGGCGAACAGATCCTTGTTCTTATCCTGGGATCCGAAGCCGTAGGGATAGACGTAGATCCCCTCGGAGGCATCCTCCTTTCGTCCGATCACCACGAGATCGCCCTTGTGAAGGTTGCGGAACTCGATCACCTGAATCCTGCCGTCCTTCCAGACCGCCGTGCAGTCCATGCGGCTCTCCGTGGCAAGCTCCCACTTCCCGTCGATCTTGAAGTACTCCGGAAAGATCGTCGTGCTGTGATAGTGATCCGGTGCCACGCCGTCCTTCGGCGCGGGAATCAGCGTGCAGTCCGGTGCGGAAACAAACGGCTCCACCGAAAAATCCGGCGGTGTATAGGTGCGAAGTTTGAAACTCATATCATCCTCCAGTAAAAAACGTGCGGCGGCACTTTTCCCATGCCGCCGCACCCTTGCGTTACCAAGGACTTATCTTACTCAACATTCCGGTCAATCTCAAGGGGACAAAATGGGGAATCCGATCTGAAATCCGATCGAATCCCCCACTTGGACTTTTTTCTATGCCCTGATTCTCGTTCCGGTCTTCCCAGCGATGCCCTCTCCCGCTCTGTCAAGGAGCGTGATCAGGGCCTCCCGCCCGGGTTTTGACTTTGCAAATTTCACCGCCGCCTCAACCTTTGGCAGCATGGAGCCCTTTGCGAACTGTCCCTCTCTGATGTACGTTTCCGCTTCCTCCGGCGTCAGACTGTCCAGATCCTTCTGGTCCGGTGTTCCGAAGTGGATGGCCACCTTCTCGACCGCGGTCAGGATCACCAGATAGTCCGCGTCCACCTCCTCTGCAAGAAGCTCCGCCGCAAAGTCCTTGTCGACCACGGCTGCGGCGCCCTTCAGGTGATTGCCGTTTGTCCGGAACACCGGGATGCCGCCGCCGCCCGCGGCGATGACCACGTGATCGGTGTTGACAAGAGCCCGGATCGTATTGATCTCGACGATCTTTTTCGGCAGAGGGCTTGCCACCACACGCCGGTAACCGCGCCCTGCATCCTCGACCACCTGATAGTCCCTCTCCCGGACAAGCTTTTCCGCTTCCTCCTTTGTCAAGAACGAGCCGATCGGCTTTGTCGGGTTCTCAAAGGCAGGATCCTTCGGATCCACCTCCACCTGGGTCAGGCAGGTCGCGACGTCCTTCATGATGCCGCGGTTTCGAAGCTCCTCGCGGATCAGGTTCTGGAGGTCATAGCCGATGTAGCCCTGGCTCATCGCGGTGCACACGGACAGAGGACAGGTCACATACTCTGTGGGGTGAGCCCTGGTGAGCAGCGTCATCGCCTCCTGAATCATCCCGACCTGCGGACCGTTTCCGTGGGAGATGACGACCTCGTACCCCTGTTCAATGAGATCCGCGATCGGCACCGCCGTATGGCGCACCGCTTCCATCTGCTCCGGGAGATTCCGGCCGAGGGCGTTGCCGCCAAGGGCCACCACGATTCTCTTACCGTTTCCCATCTCAGAACTTCTTGCGTGCCGCTGCACCGGCATCGAGGGCATTGAGCGCTGCGACCGGATCCTTCACCTTTGCAAGGAAGATCATCGCGGCGATGATGTACGGCTTGTAGGACGCCTCCTTATAGAGCGGATCCATGTATCTGGAGAACACGGAGTTGTCGACCTCACCCTCTTTGCAGGAAAGGCCCGTGATGTCCGCCGGCAGGCAGTGCATGTACAGGGCCTTGCCGTTCTTTGTTCTGGACATCATCTCTTCGGTGCAGGACCAGTTCTTGAACTTCGCGTTGTTCGCAAGAAGCTCCTTCTCGAGCGCATCGATGCCCGCCTGATCGCCTGCCTGATAGAGCTTCGTTCTCTTCTCCATGGCTGCATACGGAGCCCAGCTCTTCGGATACACGATATCCGCATCGGCAAAGGCCTCTTCCATGGAGTTCACCTTCGTGAATGAGCCGCCGGATACCTGTGCGTTCTTTTTTGCGATGTCCTCGACATCGCTCATCACATCATATCCTTCCGGATGTGCCAGAACGACGTTCATGCCAAAGCGTGTGAACAGACCGATGACACCCTGCGGCACGGAGAGCGGCTTGCCGTAGCTCGGGCTGTAGGCCCAGGTCATGGCGATCTTCTTGCCGCGCAGGTTCTCGACGCCGCCGAAGAAGTGGATCAGCGATGCCATGTCCGCCATCACCTGTGTCGGGTGATCGACGTCGCACTGGAGGTTCACAAGGGTCGGCTTCTGCTCGAGGATCCCGTCCTCATGTCCCTTCGTCACCGCATCCATGAAGGTCTTCTGATACTTGTGGCCCTCGCCGATGTACATGTCATCGCGGATACCGATGACATCGGCCATGAAGGAGACCATGTTGGCGGTCTCACGGACCGTCTCGCCGTGGGCGATCTGACTCTTCTTCTCATCGAGGTCCTGGACTGCAAGACCTAACAGGTTGCAGGCGGAAGCAAACGAGAAACGGGTTCTCGTGGAGTTGTCGCGGAAGATCGAGATGCCAAGGCCCGAATCGAACACGCGGCAGGACTTGTTGCGCTCCCGAAGATCGCGCAGCGCGTCTGCGACAAGAAAGACACTCTTCAACTCCTCGTCGGTCTTGTCCCAGGTCCAGTAGAAGTCATTCTCATACATCTTCGAGAAATCAAGTCCGGCAAGTTCCTTTGCAAGTTCAACAGCTTTTGACATGTTATTTCTCCTCCACATAAAGCATCGGCACTGCGGCATAGAGAGCAGCGCAGGTCTTCAGATCCTGTTTGTACGTGATCTCATTCGGCGCATGCGCCTGGCTCTCCGCGCCGGGTCCGAAGCCCACGCACGGGATGCCGAAGCGTCCCTGAATCGAGACGCAGTTCGTGGAGAACGTCCACTTGTCGACGAGCGGGCGCTGCCGCTTGTCCATGGCCTCCGGTGCGCCGATTCTCTCCTTGCCGAAGAGTCCCTCGTGTGCCTTCACGAGAGCCTGCACGTGCGGTGCGCTCTCCTTGTTGATCCACGTCGGGAAGTAGCACTCGGTGGGATAGACAAGTCCCGTCCAGGACGGGCGCTCATAGGTGTACATCGACACCTTCACATCCTTTGCATACTTTCTGCAGGCGGGAAGGTTCCGGATCTCCTCGAGGCAGGACTCGAAGGTCTCGCCGGCCGTCATGCGGCGGTCGATCGAGATCGAGCAGCCGTCCGCCACCGCGCAGCGGGACGGAGAGGTGTAGAAGATCTCCGAGATCGTGCAGGTGCCGCGGCCGAGGAACCTTGCGTCCTCATAGTGGTCCGGGTTGTACCTGGGGTTGAGCATCTTCACGAGACCCTTGATCTCGTTCCCGTCCGCATCATCGTTCTCATTCAGGTCGCGGACGTTCTCGATGACCTCGGCCATCTTGATGATCGCGTTGTCGCCGCGCTCCGGTGCGGAGCCGTGGCAGGAGATGCCGTGCATGTCGACGCGGATCTCCATGCGTCCTCTGTGGCCGCGGTAGATGCCGCCGTCCGTGGGCTCGGTGGAGACCACGAACTCCGGCGTCACATGCTCTTCATTGTGAATGTACTGCCAGCACAGGCCGTCGCAGTCCTCTTCCTGGACCGTGGCGGTGACCATGATCTTATATCCCTCCGGAATCAGCCCGAGGTCCTTCATGATCCTTGCGCCGTAGACGGCAGAGGCAATGCCGCCCTCCTGATCGGAGCCGCCGCGCCCGCCGATCTCGACATCGTTCTCATATCCCTTATAGGGATCGAACTTCCAGTTGCCGCGGTCGCCGATGCCGACGGTATCGCTGTGTCCGTCGAAGGCGATGATGCGATCCCCCTGGCCCATGTAGCCGATGCAGTTGCCCATACCGTCGATCTTCACCTCATCGAAGCCGACCTTCTTCATCTCCTTCTCGATGCGGTGAATGACACCGTCTTCCTCACAGCTCTCGCTGGGGATGGCAATCATCTCGCGAAGAAATGCCACCATATCCGGCTCATATTTGGCTGCCTGTTCTCTGATTGCATTAAAATCCATAGCGTGCCTCCTTTCAGACCTGATTTCATTCTATCAGGTGGCAGTGCAAAGTCAATCACACTTTCAGGCATGCTTACAATTTTTCAGCATTTTAACCCCGTTCTTTTCACCGTTCCTCTTCTTTCCCCTTTTCCGCCTCCTTCCGCGGACAAACAGCACCGCCGCAAGCGCTGTGATGCCTCCTCCCGCAGCCCGGAACGGCAGGCGCCCGCTTCCTCCGGCAGCAGGCAGCTCCTCTCCGGCAGGGTTGACGATACAGAGCCCGTATCCGAGGCTTTTTGCATACGGCAGCGAGTGATCCAGGATCGTCACCTTTCCGTCTTTCCCGAGCGTAAAGTACGTCTCCTTCTGCAGAATCACATGCCCCTCCGGGGCTTTCGTTTCCTCCAGGCAGTACGTTGCCGAAACGTCCAGCTCCTTCAGAACCGTCGGAGAATTCAGGTTCGCAGAAACCGGGATGTTCTCCAGAACCACCTCAGTCGATCCATCCGAATTCACCCGTTTCAGCCGAAACACCGCCCCGTCAAGGAGATACCCCCGGAGGGCTGCAGCCGTGTTCGCGCCCTTCGGCAGTGAATCACTGACCTTGTACAGAGAAAGGTCCGTTTTTGTCCGGATGTTCGTAAACGTAAAGGTATAGGCGGCCTTTGATGACAGCTTCACGTAATTCTGACCATACTTTCCGCTCTTTGTGCCGCTTTTCAGCCTGGCCGATACCAGCTGATAACCATCTGTGGTTTCCTCCTCCACCTGGATCTTGCAATCGACAGGAAGTCTCTCCAGCCGGATGGCAGTACCCGCCGTCATCCTGAGCGTGACGATCGTTGTCCCCGCAAGAGGAATCGCATAGACACCGTCTGAGGGTTCCTGTCCGGCTCCCTTCAGGGTGACATCCGAAACCGTTCCCTTCTGAACCGTCAGTTCCGCGGTTCCCGCTGCTTTCTGGATCTCAATCCGGAAGGGAAAGGTCTGACCTGTGACAGACGGCGGGCCGGAAGAGTCCAGTTTCTTTTCGATCACGGCAGAGGTCAGCGCCTTCTGCGTATTGGTCAGTGTGATGAGACCCTCCTCGTCAAACCGGTAGTAGTTCGTGCCGAGCCTGTAGTAATCTACGATATCATAGTCCGAGCCGACGCTGCTTACCCGGTGCAGATATCCGGTTGTCAGGACCTTTCCCTGATACCGGATTTCAACCGGCATCACGTACGTGGAACTTGCGACAAAATCGTCCAGTCTCCAGGGAGAGGGAACCGTTTCTTCCACCAGATAGTATTCCGTACACAGGCTGCTGGCACTGGCTGCATAGGCATGATCCGATCCCTTCTGAAGGGACGTTACAGTAACTGTTCCGACTCTCGATCCGCTGCTGAGGTTGCAGGAAACCGTGGTGTTCAGGGGAAGGGACACGGTATTCCGATCCGGGCTGGTCTTCCCGTCCCTGATGAGACGCCCTTCCACATGGGCTGTCACTGCATCGGTGGGTACGCTGTCGCCCGGCTGCATGGTCCAGATTTTTCTCCCGTACAGATCTCCCGTGGTGGACGATCCCGTATCCGATCCGCTGCCTGCCTTCAGGACCCTGGCGCTCCCGTACAGCTGCACACCGGAGGTGTCCTTCGCACTTGGCGTATACGACAGGGTTGAAACAGAAGAGGTTGACGAAGCTGCCGCCAGCAGACGCCTTGCCGCAGGCCTTTGAACGACCCGGTAGGTCAGGCGATAGCTCACCCCGTCCGGCACCTGATACGTTGCCCCGAGATCCCAGATGACCGCGTTCTGCGTGTCATCAAGGACCGCCGCACTGACCGTGTCCCCGCCGTCCGCAAAGGAAACTCTTCCGTCCTGCACGCTGCCCGGATACGTGATCCCGTTTCTGACCTTCTCATAGGTAAAGCCGGTGCTCTGATCAAACAGCTTTCCGGACGCAACGGGATCCGTAAAGGTCACCGCCGCATAGCCAAGACTTGCCTTCCTCGAGGAAAGATCCGGCAGATCGCCCGAAGACAGGGAAGAAGCCGCCTCCCCCGCTCCAAGATCCAGCACCATGAGGTCCTTGCCGGAGGATTTTACCTGTTCCGCAGCAGAGGATGCCGCCTGCAGGCAGGCAGAGACACTGCTCTCGTCCGAAGATCCGTTCCCGAAGACCGGGCAGGACAGAGTAAAGCAGCCATCATCTGCAAAGGATCCGGATCTTGAACTCCGGACCCCCGGTTTCCTGCAGGTGCCAAGAACCAGCACGCAGCGACGGTCCTGCATCGCCGGGATCTCCCCGGCAGTAAACAGCGCATCCTCCCAGTTGGACTCCCCCGCGATGCCGCTCTGCGCCTCGACGACAGTGCGGCAGGTCCCGATGTCCACAGGGCTTTTGGTGATCCTCGTTGCAAGGCTTCCGAAACCGACAACCTCACACAGGGTATCCGAAGGAAGAGAGTCCAGAACAGACCGGATCCCCGCCTTCTCTGCAGAAAGAGTACCCTCATCCACTGAAAGATCCATGAGGAAGACGACAAGGAGCCTGTCCGTCATCTCCTGCATGGCATCAGAGCCCGTGACCTGCAATACAACCATGTCATCAGACACATGCCGGAAGGTGCCGCCGTTTTCCGCATAGGTTGCCGCCCCGAGATCCTCTGACGGCCAAGAAAGCCCCCGTGCTCCGCTCCCGCCGGAAGACATTGAAAGCGGCCGGTAGATCAGGCGGATCGTACCGGACAGGTCAGATGAAACAACCGGCAGGACCTCCGCCCCGGAGTCGTCCAGTGTTTTCACGTACCGGTATCCCTCAATGTCCCGCACTGCGTTTCCCTGTGCTCCGTCAAAGGACACATCGAGGGCAGAAAATACACCGCTCTCATCAAGAGTTCCGTAGAGCACGGAAAGTGGCGCCGCGCTCTCCTTCAGAGAAACCCGAAGGCTGTCCCCCGTCTGCACAAGATCCGACGTCACGATATCCGCATCCAGGGGAATCAGCAGATCCTGCCGCACGATCTCGCAGGAGAGGATCTCATACCCTTCCGGCACCTCACCCGAAACCGCAAAGGGAAGCTCAGCATCAAGTTGCCGGATCGTCTCAAATGTCTCTTCCCGGTACACCCCGTAGGATACCGGAAGAACAGCAGGGCTCTGCTCCTTGTTTTCTCTGCACAAAAGCCCGATGATCCCGAGGTGATCCATCGAGCAGGTGATCCCGAAAGCCCCGGCCCCGTCAAGCTCTGCAGGCGGATCCTCTGACAGGTCAAGTGCCATCACTTCCTCAGAGGGAAGCGGAGAAGAAAGTGAAAGAGATACCTCACTGATCCCGGAGACCCCCGTCGCGGAAAGAGAAAAGAACCGTCCAGCACCGGCAAAATCGAAGCTATCACCCGGAAGCTCCAAAGCAGAAAGCACCGGCTCCTCCCCCGTCTTTTCCTTACAGGTCACGCGGACACTTCCAAAGTCAAAGTCCCCCTTCAGTACAAAAGCGGATGAGGCAGAGCTTACCGCAGAAGAATCGTCCTTCTCTCCGACTCCGAAGAGCAGTGCCGACGTCAGAGCCGATGCCGGAACGGAAAACGAGATCGCACCCTCATCGCCCTCCGAAAGGATCGTGAGAGCATTCCCGGAAATACCGGCAAGAATCACCCTCTTTGTCCCTTCCGGGGCCAAGGGGAACGAAAACTCCGCTGTCCCTTCCGGCAGGAGATCCTCTCCTGTCTCAATCGACAGGCCTGTCAGGAAGGTCACCCTGCCGCCGCAGAGTGCTTCCGCCGCCGCACGCCAGGATTCCGCATCCGATGTGGATACATAAAGACTCTCCCCGGAACCCGTCACCAAACAGTACGGAGATTCCGGAGCAGAATCAGGCGAAGTCTCCACAGGATCCGCCTTCGTGCTATCCTCCGTGGAAGCCTCCGCTGTTTCCATCGAAGATTCCTCAGCGGGATCTTCTGCAGAGTCATGGGCAGAGTCCTCGACAGAAGCAGCTTCCGTCGCTCCTGCTTTTCCTTCTTCCGGATCCTCTGCCGCCGTCGTCTCTTCGAGAGACGTTTCATCCGCTTCCGAAGGCAGTTCCATGGAAGCCGCGGATTCTGTACTCACTTCCTCAGCTGCCACAGGCAGAGTCTCCCCCTCTCCTGTCATCTCTGTCGCTGTTTCGGATTCCAAAACAGAAGCTTCCGTGCTGACGGATTCTGCGACAGCAGCTTCCGTGACCGTCTCTTCCTGCACGGCAGTCTCTTCCAGGACAATCGCCGGATCGTCCCGGACCGTTTCTTCATCGACAGCCGATGCCGGCCGCTGCAGGGCGAGGCAGGGCAGCAGAAGAGCCGCAATAAGGATCAGAGCAAGATAGATTCGTTTGATTCTGTGGTGTTTTCCCATGCATGTCTCCCTTGCAATGTGAGTCTTTGCAGGAGAAACATCCTTGCTGTCTGTTCAGTTGAAAGCAATTGGCAGAATCGCCGGAAGATGCTCCGGCAAAGAACGGTATGAAGCCCCTTCCACGGCGTCCGGAAATACGTCATGGTTTCAGAGCTGATGAAAAGCTGGCCTTATCGTAACATGAATCATAAAGGGTTGTAAACAGAAAAGAAGAAATTTTGCAGAAAATGGAAAGAACGGATTATGCGAAGCCGAATGGAAAATAACCTGTCGTTTGTGACAGGTCCTGTCCGAATTCACCGTAATACTCGTGTTTTTAAGACTGTTTTATTTTATAAGCACACATAACTGTGCAGATGTGTTGACGTCTCTCGCCGTTTCTGATACATTTAACTCGCCCTGGAAACAGGGTCTGGGGTACTGTCATAAAACGGTAGGCGGTTTGTCCTTCTGAAACAGGAGGGCATTATGCAAAAACAGCCCTCCTGACTTCTTTGAAGAAAGGAGGGATGCCCAATGAATGTTTTCGATTTGATGAATCTTATTCAATACACGATAACATGTATTGGTGCAGGTATTGCCGTTTGGGAATATCTGCGGCATAAAAAATAGCCGCCACATCCACGAGCCGGCTATTTTTTAGCATAACTTGAGGACAAACCGTCTATCGGCAGTGCCCTTTTTGTATCTCCATCATACCGAATTCCCGGATTTTGTCAAGACCGGCAGCTCTGCCAGTTGCATTAAAACGGCTGATTTCCATCTTTTTATTCCGGATAATCGAATACGTCGTTCCGACGACAGGTCCTGTTCGGATTCGTGGCAATATTCGTCCTGCAGCCACGTTTATGGCAGGATAGGATCCGCCCTATTTCTGCTTGCCAGCACAGCACACTGATTCCCGAATGTACTCTACTCAATTTGGAAGGAGTGACTTGCATGGAAACTTTAACCGTAGCAAAGGAATTATACGATCAGTATGAAGGCCGATTCCACAGCGCTATGAGTGAAACGAAAATGCACAAGCTGATGTATTTCACACAGAGAGAAGCCTTAATGTACGATAACGTGCCTCTTTTCGAGGAGGCTTTTCTTGGCTGGAAATATGGTCCTGTCCTGAAAAGCGTTCGTACGAAATATCATACTGACGCTGTGCCATTTTCCTCTGAAAGCGGGCAGGTATCGGAACATGCCCGAGAACTGATTTCTGCTGTGTTGGACCGATATGGCAGTATGTCGGCCTGGAAGCTGAGTGAGCTGACCCACGAGGAACTCTCCTGGAAGCGTTCCAGACAGGGACTTTCCTTCGGTGAAAATGGTGACCGGGAACTGGAACTCAGCGCAATGCGTGTGGACGCAGCAAGAGAGCGCTCACTCAGGGAAGAAGAAAAGTCATAATCAACAGTTCTTATAGAGCATACGATCACAATCTTCCAACCTGGTGCTGCTCACGAGCAGCGCTATGAGTAAAAAAGATTCATACTTATCCTAAAAGTATATCTATTTATACCGACATTTTAGTCGGTAAACCGACATCCAAACCGACATTTTAGCCGGTAAACCGACATCCAAACCGACATTTAAACCGACATTTTAGCCGGTAAACCGACTTTCAAACTGACATTTCTGCATGTCTTTTCCAGAACTTCCGAATCGAAATCAAAAGGAATGGTGCGTCGTAGTGCAGGGCAGTAACAGGGTATTGCCATCTGAGTATGCCTGCGGGCATAAAAAAATAGCCGCCCCTGCAAGGCATCGGCTATTTTAGCTAAAGCTTTGAGGACAAACCGTCTATCGACTGTGTCCCTTCGTATATGCATGATACTGACTTCCCGATTGCGTGTCAAGAGGTCTGTGTCATAAGTGTTCTTCACGTCACCGGATTCACACCGTTTTTATTCATCTTATGAACTTTTCGTTCGTTCTCCCGTCAGAAGCACAGATCACTTCTTCTCCGCTTCAGGTACTGTCCGTCGCCCTTCTTTCCGAGGAACTGATGGTTCTTCACGATCACATTGCCCCGCTGCATGACAAGGTCAATGTCGCCCTTCATCTTCTTTCCCTCGTACAGGCTGTAATCCGAGGCGCCCCGGATCTCGTCCTTCGTGAACGTGAAGGACTTGTTCGGATCAAGGATCACCAGGTCCGCGTCCGCTCCCGGCATGAGGTTCCCCTTCTGCGGATAGAGGCCGTAGAGACGTGCGGGATTCGAGCAGCAAAGCTGCACAAGACGCGGCAGGCTGATCCTGCCCTTCCGGACCCCCTC
This sequence comes from uncultured Lachnospiraceae bacterium, assembly GCA_900315055.1. Taxonomy (GTDB): domain Bacteria; phylum Bacillota; class Clostridia; order Lachnospirales; family Lachnospiraceae; genus CAG-791. The sequence goes on along the minus strand of OMXP01000002.1, from coordinate 74,482 downwards.
CGTAAACATCATCAGAAGCCGTTCCTGAACCCCCGGCGCGCCGTTCGGGCACTTCGTGAAGTCGTCTTTCCCGATCTGCTTCTCCGCGCCGCCTGCCAGGTAGTGGAACGGGCAGTGGTCGGTTGCGACCGTGTCGATGCTCCCGTCGGCAACGCCCTCCCAGAGTGCCTCGTTGTCCTCCTTCTTTCGAAGCGGCGGGGACATGATGGCCTTGAGTCCCTCCTGAGAATCCTCATAGAGCCTGTCCGTCAGCGTAAGGTACTGCGTGCAGGTCTCGATCCCGACACCCTTCTGATGCCGTGCCCGGACACGCCGCACTTCTTCAAGACCCTTTGCACTGGATAGATGAACCACATAGACGGGGGCATCCCCTGCCATGTGCCCGAGCCGCAGGAACCTCGACACCGCCTCCGCCTCGCAGTCCGCGGGACGGCTTAAGGGGTGGTACTTAGGCTCTGTGCAGCCGGATTCGACATAGTGCCTTCGAAGGTACTGGATCACCCCGTGGTTCTCACAGTGCGCCGCGATGACAATCCCCGCATCCTTTGCCGCAAGAAGGATCTGATAGAGATCCTCGTCGTTCATGCGGTAATCATAGGTCAGGTACACCTTGAAGCTCGTGATGCCCTCCTGATCTGCGATCTGACGCATCTCGTCCAGTGTCTCCGGATGCAGGTGCTGAAACACCCCGTGGAAGCCGTAGTCGATCACCGCCCTGCCATCGGCGAGGCGATGATACTCCTCCACCTGATGCCACAGGCTGCAGTCCTTCGGCCCGAATGCCATGTGATCCACGATCGTCGTCGTCCCGCCGCAGGCTGCCGCGACGGTCCCGGTATAGAAATCATCGATGGCACGCGTAAAGCCGACATCGAGATCCATGTGCGTGTGCACGTCGACGGCGCCGGGAAGAACGAACTTTCCCTGCGCATCGATCAGCGTATCGTCCGGCCGGACATCATCGATCTCGTCCGCGACCTGCCGCACGATCCCATCCTCAATGAGCACATCTGCGGGAAACACGTCGGTGTCCGTCACCACCATGCCGCCCTGAATGATTGTTCTTGCCATATCAGCGATCCTGTCCTTCCCAGACGATCCGGCGATAGCGCTCCGGATCGGTATCTCCCTCCGTGGAGAAGCAAAGCACCCGGCTGTTCGCATCAAGTCCCAGCTTTTCCCGGACCTCCCGGTACTCGTCCTGCAGCATGATCGTTGCAAATGCGCCGAATGATGCCGCGCCGGACTCGCCGGATACGACCTGTGCATCGCCCTTTACAGGGCAGCCGAGCATCCGCATGCCGCGCCGTGCAACGGAATCCTCGGCGGAAATAAAGCACGAGACGTGGTTCCGCAGGATATCCCAGGAGGTGATGTTCGGCTCGCCGCAGTTAAGGCCTGCCATGATGGATGGCATGTCGCCTCCGACCTTCCGGATATTCCCGTCTCCTGCCTTTGCCCCTTCATAGAGGCAGGCCGCATCATAGGTCTCCACCACCGTGATAACCGGCGGATTGTCCCTGTAGCGGTTTACAAAGTATCCCGTCACAGCCCCTGCAAGGGATCCGACGCCTGCCTGCACGAAGATGTGCGTCGGTCTTACTCCCATCTGGTCGGCTGCTTCCATCGCCATCGTCCCGTATCCCTGCATGATCCAGGACGGGATCTTCTCGTATCCCTCCCAGGCGGTGTCCTGCACGATGACGCCGTTCGGGACCTTCGCCGCCTGCGAGGCCGCAAGGCGCACGCAGTCGTCATAGTTCATGTCTTCGATCGTGACCTCGGCGCCCTCGTCCCTGATGTTCTGGAGGCGGCGCTGCGTTGTCCCCTTCGGCATGCGGATCACCGCCTTCTGCCCGAGGACTCTTGCCGACCAGGCAACCCCTCTTCCGTGGTTTCCATCCGTTGCGGAGAAGAACGTCGCCTGCCCGAATTCCTCGCGAAGCTTTTTGCTGGTTAAAACGCCGTAGGGAAGCTCGCTGACATCCCGTCCGGTCTTATCCGCGATGTAGCGCGCCATCGCATAGGAGCCGCCGAGCACCTTGAAGGCATTGAGCCCGAAGCGGTACGACTCGTCCTTGACGCGCACGCACCCGACCCCCAGGGTCTTTGCCATTCCATTCAGATCCGCCAGGGGCGTCGGGGCATATTGGGGGAAGGATGCGTGGAAGGTGTGTGCCTTCTCCACCTCCTTCACCGACATGATGGGCAGGTTCTGATCCGCACTCTCTGGCATGGTGTTCCATGCAACCTTCAGTTCCATGAGCTGGCCTCCTTTGACACGTTCAAAAAAACAAATCAATGACCACAAAATCAAACATCAGAAACAGACAAAAACCGGAACAGCTGTAACAGGAACAGCCGGGTTTCAATAACTTTTCGTCTGCGGCGCAGACAAACTTTCATCTGACCCTATTGTACACCTGACAGACTTTTTGTCCACGAACCAAAAGTCTGTTATACTTGCCCCGGGAGGGCAAGTCATGACTCAGCACGAAATCGAATTCTACAGGCGTCTTGCACACGGCATCGCGGCCCAGTTCGGACCGCGCTGTGAGGTTGTGGTCCATGACCTCGAGTGCGACGCGGACCACTCCATCGTCGCCATCGAGAACGGCAGCGTCTCCGGACGCCACGTGGGCGACGGTCCCTCGCACATCGTCCTCGAGGCGAAGAAGGCAAAGGGCGGACAGCTCGAGGACAGGATCGGGTACCTCACAAGGACGAGGGACGGCAGGATCCTCCGCTCCTCCACGATCTACCTTCGAAATCAGAGAGGCCGTGTCATCGGGATCCTTGCGATCAACTATGACATCTCGATGCTCCTTGCCCTCGAGGATACCATCTCGCCCCTTATCGCCAACGCGGAGGACAAGAATCACGAGGAGCCGGAGCACATCACGCAGAACGTCGCGGATCTTCTGGACGATCTCATCAATGAGAGCATCCGCCTCGTCGGAAAGCCCGCCGCCCTCATGACCAAAGAGGACAAGATGAAGGCCATCGAGTTCCTCGACACCTCGGGCGCCATGATGATCACGAAGGCAGGTCCCAGGATCTGCGAGGTCTTTTCGATCTCCAAGTACACTCTGTACAACTACCTCGACGACCTGCGCACCCGCCGCGCAGAGGGCGGAAAGAAAGCAGAGAAGACACAGGGCCCTGCCTAAAACGTTCCTTCCCCGCTCTTCTAAAACTCATACAGACATACGCCCGAAGATTCGAACCCCGGATCTTCGGGCTTTTTCTTACGCTTCTTTCTCCCCGCAGGTCGCGGCAGCCGACAGCAGCAGATTCGCCCCGTCGATCATCGCTTTCTCATCGGGGTCAAACGTCCCGGAGTGGAGCGCTCCGCAGGGCCTGTCCTCCGGTCTGCTCCCGACAAAGAAGAACCAGGACGAGGGCACCGCTTTTCGGTACATCGAAAAGTCCTCACTTGCAAGAACTCCCTCGCAGGAGGAGACTTTTGTATCCGGCACCTTCTCCGCGATCTTCTTCGCAAGGTCTGTCATTCTCTCGGGATTTACCACCGCAGGCACCTCGTCTTCGATCTTGAGCCTCACCGTACATTCATACGCCGCGGCAGTCCCGAGAAGCAAAGCCTTTGTCCTTTCAAAAGCCCTTTCCATCGCGCGCTCCTGCAGGGCTCGGATCGTCATTAAGAACACCACGTCGTCGACGACAAGGTTCTTCTCGGACCCTCCTCTGATCGCATTGACCGAGAGCACGACGTTGTCCATGGGATCGGTGTTTCTCGAGACAATGGTCTGCAGTCCCTCGATCATCGCCGCCGCGCAGACGATGGGGTCCACGTTGTTCTGCGGCTCCGACCCGTGCCCGCCCCGTCCGTGGACGGTGATCGTGAGGTTCTTCTTTGCCGCCATGAGGCACCCTGTCTTTACCGCCACCGTCCCCGCGGGGATCGTGGGCCAGTTGTGGAAGCCAAAGAGAAAGGCAGGGTGAATGACATCGAACAGATGTCCCTCGTCCATGAGATACGCCGCGCCCCGTGTCACCTCCTCCGCCGGCTGAAAGATGAGGTCCACCTTTGAAAAGCATGTCCGGTTTCTCGAAAGAGCCATCGCTGCCCCGAAGAGCGCCGCGCTGTGCAGGTCGTGGCCGCAGGCGTGCATGACACCGGGATTTTCCGACTTCCAGGGGACATCGACCTCCTCTGTCTGCGGCAGGGCATCGCAGTCCTCCCGAAGCGCCACCTCGGGTCCGGTCCCCGTGCCCTCGATGGTGCAGACAAGTCCAGTTTTCACCGGAAGATCCAGTACCGTAAGACCCGGGATCTGCTCCAGATGCTCCCGGAGGACCTTCGTCGTCCTCACCTCTTCAAAGGAGAGCTCCGGATGCCGGTGAAGGTTCCTTCGAAGCGCCCTCACCGCATCAATTTCTCCCTCTGTCAGTTCCATGGTCCCCCTTTCTGTAGTACGTATCCTCCATCGGAAGGCTTGTCCTCAGCTTCCCGTCCCTTGCATAGTACGCTCCGCCGATCGCCGGGGCTGCGGGAATCGATGTGATCTCCCCGATTCCCTTGGAGCCGTAGGCGGTGCCAAGGAGCTCCTCCTTCTCCACGGTGATCGCATGAATCCGCGGGATATCCGTCGACCTGAGCAGCCCCAGTGTCCCGAACTTTGCCTGCGGGACACAGTCTTTCAGCGGGAAGTCCTCCGTCAGGGCATAGCCCATGCTCATCAGGACGCCGCCCTCGATCTGTCCCTGAATGGAGAGCGGGTTCACCACCTTTCCGGCATCATAGGCCGCATAGAGGTCGCTCACCCTCCCGTTCTCGTCCAGCACCGCGACGTTCGTCGCATACGCATAGGCCACATGGCTCTTCGGATTCGGAACGGCAGCGCCGAGCCTGTCCGTCGGCTCAAAGTAGTCGTAGGTAAACACCCTGCCCTCAAGAAGAGACAGCGCTCCCATCACGTCCTTTACCGGGGATCCGTGGATGGCGCTCTGGGTTCCGGCGCTTCCGTAGGTTCCCTGATCAAGACCCGTGCCGTGGGCGGAGATTGTCCCGTCGTCCTCAATCCTAAAGGCAGGGCTCACGAACCCGTCCACCGATACCGGTGCAAAGGTCACGTCAGTGCCATAGGCCGCGGACGTGTTGCTGTTCTGCCGCGGGTGCCGGTACCCCTCGGTGTTTTGAAGGATCGCATCGATGCTCTCCCCGCTCTCCCTCGACCTTTCTGCCGCCAGCAGGGCGTCTCGAAGAAGGAAGGCGGCGCCGCGCACCGCCTCGCCGGTAAGGAGTGTCTGCCGGCTTCCCGAGGTCGTCCCGGAGTCCGGGGCGTTCTGGGTGTTCGCAAGACCGATCCTAATCGCCGTCATCGGAAGACCTGTCGCTTCCGCCAGGTCCTGCGTGAACACGGTCAGGCACCCCTGTCCGATGTCGGAGGCGGCCGCATAGACCACCGCCTGATGGTTCTCGACGACGATCTTCACTCTGCCGTGGTCCGGGAGCCCTACGCCGACGCCCGCGTTCTTCATCGCGCAGGCAATGCCGCAGCGCCCGGGGTTCGCGTCAAAATACGGCTTTACCGCAAGGAGCGTCTCCTTCAGGGCCGTCGAGGCATCCGCGATCTGCCCGTTCGGGAGGACCTTTCCGGGCTCGATGGCGTTCCGGTAGCGGATCTCCCAGGGAGATAGCCCCGCCTTCGCCGCAAGGACGTTGAGGAGGGACTCGAGGGCATATTCGGACTGGGTGACGCCAAAGCCGCGGAATGCCCCGGCCGGCGGATTGTCCGTATACCAGCCGTATCCCCGGATGTCCGTGTTCTGATAGACATAGGGTCCCACTGCATGCGTGCAGGCGCGCTCGAGCACCGGCCCGCAAAGGCTCGCATACGCTCCGGTGTCGAGATGGATCTCGCAGTCAAGGCCCGTGAGGATCCCGTTTTCGTCACAGCCGACGGTAAAGACCGCCTCCATCGCGTGGCGCTTCGGGTGGAAGTTGATGCTCTCCTGGCGCGCGAGCTTTACCTTCACCGGCCGATGAAGCCTGTACGCCGCAAGGGCCGCGAGGTGCTGGACAGAGACGTCCTCCTTCCCGCCAAAGCCGCCGCCGATCAGCTGATTCTCGACAACCACCTTCTCCGGCGTATCCTCCCAGTGGAACATCGCAAGGATCTCGCGCCTCGTATCAAAGGCGCCCTGATCCGAGGAGAGGACCTTCACCCCGTCCCCGTACGGCAGGGCCACGGCGCACTCGGGCTCCAGAAAGGCGTGCTCGGTAAATGGGGTCTTGAACGATGCCGTCGCGGTATACGCCGCATGCGCCAGCGCTTCCTTCGCATCTCCCCGGACCACGTGCCGCTGTTCGCACAGGTTCCCGCCCTCGTGGATCTTCGGGGCGGACGGGTCCATGGCTTCACGAATGTTCCTAACCGGCGTCAGGACCTCATAACTTACCTTCACCAGGTGCTTTGCCTTTTCGAGGATCTCCGGGGATTCTGCAACCACCAGGGCAATCGCGTCTCCGACGCACCGTGTGCAGTCTCCGACGGCGATCATGACGTCCCAGTCCCTGCGGATATGACCCACCTTGTTGACCGGCACATCCTCTGCCGTAAAGACCGCAAGGACGCCGGGGAGCGCAAGGGCAGCCGAGGCATCAATGGAGACCACCTTTGCCCTCGGGTACTTTGCCCGGACGGCGCTGCCATAGGCCATCGAAGGTGTCCCGTCGTCCACCACCTCGAACAGGCTGCAGCCGGGATCTTCAGGGTTTGCGAGTACCATGCCGCTGTGCAGGGACTCCAGATGGCAGAGCTTCTTTACCTCTTCCGCTCTCTCCCCGTGCTCCGGCACAAAGTACTCCGGCCCGATATCGTCCGGATACTTGCCGTAGCCCAGGACCTTGCGCCTTACATCGACGCGGACGGTCTTTTTGCCGACGCCAGTCTCCACCGATGCAGGCTCCATCACAAGGTCTCCCCGGAGTATTGCCGCCGCCATCTGCACCGCCTCGAGGATCTTCTTGTAACCCGTGCAGCGGCAGAGATTCCCGCGAAGGGCCTCCTTCACCTCGTCCTCGGAAGGATCAGGCACCCGCCGAAGAAGCCCTGCCGCCGAGATCACCATGCCGGGCGTGCAGAAGCCGCACTGCACGGCGCCGCAGTGTCCGAAGGCATAGACAAAGGCGTCCTTCTCCCGGTCCGTAAGACCCTCCACCGTGGTGATGGTGCGGCCACAGGCAAGTTCTGTCGTAAGGACACAGGACCTCACCGGTTCATCGTTTACCAGCACCATGCAGGCCCCGCAGGCGCCCTCCGAGCAGCCGTCCTTTACCGAATACAGGTGCAGCTCCTGCCGCAAAAAGACAAGGAGCGGCTCCTTCTTCGTGGTTTCCACCCTGATTCCGTTGACTGTAAAGGAATACACGTCCATTTCAAGTGCCTCTGACAAAGATCCCCAGCGCATCGCGAAGCGCCCCCTTCGGACACTTCACGGCGCACATGCCGCAGACAAGACAGCGGTCCGTATCAATCGTTCCATGCTTTGTCGCCCGGTCGACATGGAGAGCCCCGACCGGACAGTTCCGTTCACAGATCCCGCAGCCGATGCAGCGGGAGACGTCCTGTATCATGTAGTTTCGTCTCATGATCGCACCCCCGGAAGGTACGGTGCTTCCTTCTGTACGGCCGCGATGAAGGGCTCCAGTCCCTCGTCACTCGTCTCCACGCCGTCCTCCGTAAAGACAAAACCGCGGTTGGTCGAATCGTTGAAGGCTTCCTCGTCCGAAAAGAATGTCAGCCGGTCGCGGTACGGGTTCCCGCCGTAGGAGCAGAACGCACTGCAGTTGCCGCACTCGTTGCAGAGGCGGTCGAGGTGCAGGACAAAGCGCTCCTTTCCGGTGCCGATGAGGACATTTGCCCGGTTCGGGCAGACCAGCGTGCAGATCCCGCAGACCATCGGACACTGCTCATGATCGGGATCCGGAAGCAGCTCCTCTTTTCTTTCCCGGACCGCATTCCGTGGCCCCTTTCCCTTCGGCTGTGCTTTACCTGCAAGGGAGGAAAGTGCCCCGCCATCGATTGCGGAAACGCTCCAGCCCTCGGATGTAAACTGCCCGGCAATCCGGGTCAGTGTCGTAAATCCCGCGGGCTGTAACAGAACTGTCGCCATCGTGACAGGACACAGTCCCGCATCGACAAGGGCTCTGGTGTTTCCTCCGTCCGCACCGCCGCAGTAGCTGACGGGAAGCTCGGGCAGTGCCTCGTGGAGCCGCACCGCAACGCCAAGAGAGAGCGGATAGAGTGCCTTTCCCGACAGGTACATCTCGGATCCTGCAACCTCGCCCATGGACCTTACCGGGAAGGTGTTCGTGAGCTTTACCCCGAAGGTCAGGCTCTCCCGTCTTCCGACGTCCATCAGGCGCCGGAGCATCGGCACCGCATCTTCCATCTGCAGGTCTTCGTCGAAGTGCTTCCGGTCAAATTCGACATAGGAGTAGCCAAGGTCATCGAGAAGACGGCGCACCTTGGAGTATCCAAGCAATGTCGGATTCAGCTTCACATAGGTGTTCAGATGTTTCTCTGTGAGAAGATAGTCTGCGATCGCCTCGATCTCGGATGGTCTGCACCCGTGCATCGTAGAGAGCGTGACGCTGTTGGAGATACAGGAGGGAATCGCATCCAGGTCCGCCTGACTCACGTGCAAAAACACCCCGTCCCGCACGGCCTGCCGGCAAAGAGCAAGACTCTCCTGAAAGACCGGCACGCTGCCCGCATCCATCAGGGTGTTCAGGAAGGTATCGATCTTCTCCGACTGAATCCCCTTAAGGTCGTATCCGACCGAGAGGTTGAACTGGAACGCATCCGGGTCCCCTAAGGAGAACTCCCTGCAGAGCACGCGGCAGAGGATAAAGGCCTTTACGTACTCGTCCCGCGCCTGTTCCACGGTAAGCTCCGTCGACCATTCGCAGTTGTAGGCCTCGTCCTTTGCCGCAATGCAGGGCTTGTCGATCATGGACGAGAGCTCTTCGCCGTCGATGGTCTGCACGGTCTTCAGCTCAAAAAATCTTGCCCCTGCAAGGTAGCAGGCGACAATATTCTGGGCCATCTGCGTGTGCGGACCTGCCGCAGGGCCAAACGGTGCCTCGAGAGGTTTCCCTAAAAAGCTCTTTGCACTCCCATCCGGGTAGACCGCAAACCGGGAGATCCCGAAGATGCTTTTCTTTGCCCGGTATTCTCCCATCGCACAGTTTAAGAGTTCCTCAAAGGATAACGGCTGCATCAGATCGCTCATGTCTGCTCCTTTCCAATCAGTGATTGAGCTCTCCCCAGAGCTTTCCCGCCTCTTCCCGGCAGAAGGCGTTGATCTTCTCCTCGTCAACGGTTACAAAGGTCCGGTCCTGATAGAGGACCTTACCGTTTACAATCGTATTTCTCGTATCCCTTCCGGTAAGGCCGAAGAGAATATGGCCGTAGATGTTATCGGCAGTAAAAGGCGTGAACGGGTGATAGTCCATCGTGATGACGTCCGCCGCGGCGCCCTCCTTCAGGATCCCGAGGGGTTTGTCGAAATAGAGGGAGGCGATCTTCCGGTTGTTCGAAAACAGCATCTCCATGTCCTCGGAAAAGCCGATGTCCGGATCCGCAGCCTCGTGCCGCTGGATCAGGATGAAGGTCTTCAGGGACTCGAGCATGTCGTGGAGATAGGCATCCGTTCCCATGCCGACCGTGATGCCGCGATGCAGCAGCTGAAGAGCCGGCGCCATGCCGACCGCATTGTTCATGTTCGACTGGGGGTTGTTGACGACCATGGTCCCCGTCTCCCTGATGAGGTCCATCTCCCGGGGGCTTACGTGGATGCAGTGGGCAAGGAGTGTCTTCGGTCCGAGGATCCCGTTGTAGGAGAGGCGCTCGATCGGATGGCAGCCGTAGTTTCGAACGCTGTCATACACGTCGTTCATGCCCTCGCACACATGGATGTGGAATCCCGTCCGCCCCGCATTCGCCTCGACCATCTGCTCAAAGGTGGCATCCGAGATCGTAAAGAGAGCATGCCCGCCGAACATCGCCGCAAACATGCCCGAACGATCCTTTTCTGCCCAGTCGATAAAGTCCGCGTTCTCCTGAATGGACGCCCGGCACTTGTCCATGCCATCCCGCTCGGAGACCTCATAACAGAGGCACGCCCGCTCTCCCATCTCCTGACAGACATCGCGGATGGCAAAGAGGGATCCCTCGATCGCCCCGAAGCCCGCGTGGTGGTCAAAGATCGTCGTTACCCCGTTCCTTATGCACTCAAGAAGCGTTGCATACGCACAGGCTTTTGTCTCCGGAATCGTGAGATGCCGGTCAATCGCCCACCAGGTGCCCTCGAGAATGTCAACAAACGTCTTCGGGTGATTTCCCGCAATCGAAAGACCGCGGGCAAGTCCCGAGTAGATGTGCGTGTGGCAGTTGATAAACCCCGGGAGAATGAGTCCCCCATGGGCATCGACAAAGGAAGCACCCGGAGCCAGCAGCGAAAGCTTCGCTTCCTTTCCGACCGCCTGGATCACCGGTCCGTCGATCAGCACCGCACCGCTTTCAATGAGCGGGTTTTCGTTATCCATCGTGACCACGGTTCCGTTTCCGACAAGGATCATCGCACACCTCCAGTTCTCTTTCTCTCGTGCCGGTTGCACGTATTGACACCTCTATCATACCGTATCCCGGGGCAAAGTGCTGAAAAAAAATCAGAAGTCCTGAAAAAATGAAAGAAAATGGGGAGTCCGCACCGCTGCAGACTCCCCATCCTTAGGTCACTTTGTATGAACTTGTAAATCAAAATTAGATTTCTGCGATCGCCTCGACCTCGCACTTGACACCCTTCGGCAGCTCCTTTACCGCAACGCAGCTTCTTGCCGGGCGGCTTGTGAAGTACTTCTCATAGACCGCATTGAAGGCCGCAAAGTCTCCCATGTCGGAGAGGAAGCAGACGGTCTTTACCACTTTGTCATAGCCGCTTCCCGCCGCGGTGAGGATGGCGCCGACATTTTTGCAGGATTGCTCTGCCTGTGCTTCGATGGACTCCCCTGCAACAGCTCCTGTTGCGGGATCCACCGGGATCTGGCCGGAGACGAAGACAAGAGATCCCGTCACCTTGGCCTGGGAATACGGGCCGATCGCGGCCGGTGCATTTTTGGTCTGAATGGTTTCCATAGGGTTCACCTCCTAAGAGTTCTCAGAAAATCCTGTTGCAGGAAAAGCATAGCACGTCCGGAAGGGAAGAGAAACCATTTTTAATCTTGTGCAGGCCGTGAAAGCAGTGGGAGATATTTTGTGCAACACGCCTTATTGCGCACCGCCCGGGTGACAGGGTATAGTGAACAAAGGCAACGGAGCCGCTTTGTCGAAGGGCGAAGCGGCTCTTTTTGCTACCCGAGCCAATAACTCATTGTTTTCAAAGCTGACAGATTTTCAGCAGTAGGAGGTATTCATGGACAGGAAACAGGACAGTGTCCCAAAGAAACCGGAACAGGAAGCAACACCCTATGATCTCGACGGCAGACCCCGCCTTGCGATTGCTCTGCCCGTCGGACTTCAGCACGTGCTCGCGATGTTCGTCGGGAACCTGACCCCGCTCATCGTCATCATGGGCCTTTGCGGGATCACCGTGGACGGCGGCATGGGGGCTCTCCGGATCACCCTGCTGCAGAACGCCATGCTCATCGCCGGCATCGTGACCCTGGTGCAGGTCTTCACGATCGGCCCTGTCGGCGCAAAACTTCCCGTCGTCATGGGAACGAGCTCCGGCTTTATCGGCGTCATGAGCAGCATCGCGAATACCATGGGCGGCGGTGTCATCGCCTACGGCGCCATCCTCGGGGCAAGCCTTATCGGCGGCCTGTTTGAGACGTTTCTCGGGGCGATCCTGAAACCCTTAAGAAAGTTCTTCCCGCCGGTCGTCACCGGCACGGTGGTGCTCTCCATCGGCCTCTCGCTCCTCTCGGTCGGCATCAGCTACTTCGGCGGCGGCTCCTCGAACCACGACTTCGGCTCCCTGCCAAACCTGTTTGTCGCGACCTGTGTCCTCGTCATCATTCTGATTCTGAAGCACGGCACGAAGGGCTTTACGAGCTACAGCTCGATTCTCCTCGGCATTATTGCCGGCTACATCATCTGTGCCATCATGGGACACGTCCTGCCGACGACCTGCACCTATGTCAACGACGCAGGCGAAACCATCACCGCCACCTGCTCCTGGGCCCTGCAGTGGGATACCGTAAAAAACGCGTCCTGGTTCTCCGTGCCGCAGTTCATGCCGGTATCCTTCGTCTTTGACCTTCGCGCGATCCTCCCGATGCTCATCATGTTCATCGTGACCGCAGTCGAAACCATCGGTGACATCTCCGGCATCGCCGAGGGCGGCATGGGAAGAGAAGCAACGGATAAGGAGCTCTCCGGCGGCGTCATGTGCGACGGCCTCGGCTCCTCGTTCGCATCGATCTTCGGTGTCCTGCCGAACACCTCGTTCTCCCAGAACGTCGGCCTTGTCTCGATGACAAAGATCGTAAACCGCTACTCCATCGGCCTCGGAGGCATCTTTCTGATCCTGTGCGGCCTGTTCCCGAAGCTCTCCGCCATCCTCTCGATCATGCCCCAGTCGGTCCTCGGCGGTGCCGCGGTCATGATGTTCGCCTCAATCGTCGTCTCCGGCATCCAGCTGGTGACCAGAGAGCCCCTCGATGCGCGCAACACCTCGATCATCGCCGTCTCCCTCGGTGTCGGCTACGCCCTCGGAACGAACAGCGCGATCCTTACGCACCTTCCCTACCTCGTGCAGCTGATCTTCGGTGAGTCCGGCATCGTCTCCGCATGTCTCATCGCCATCATCCTGAACGTCGCGATCCCGAAGAACGAGATCAATCCGAAGGAACAGAAGCAGTAGGAAAGAAAAGCAGAACCACAAAACGAAAGAAGTAAAACCGCAGAATAAGGAAAAGGAGCCGGTACGAACCTACAAAGTTCGTCACCTGCTCCTTTTGCATCCTAAGCTCTATTTCGTCCCCTCAACGCAGATCCAGGTCGTCCCTTCCTTCGTGTGCACAAGGCACCGGGAGAAGCCTGCCTTTGAAAACAGCTCCCGGAACTCTGCGATCGTCGGGTTCCGGAGAGAGTAGCGTTCGATGTTTTCCTTCTCCTTCTCGGACAGAGGAAGATCTCCGTAGATATCCGCAACCAGAAGAAAGGTCCCGCCGTCCTTCAGCACCCGCCGTACCTCTTTGAGATCCCGCACCGCGTCCGGCCAGAAGTAGAAACTCTCCACCGTGATCACCTTGTCAAAGGTTTCGTCCGCAAAAGGCAGATCCTCGACCGAGGCCTCGAGAATCTCCGCCTTTTTGGCCTGTATCTCCTTCGAATTTAGGTCCTTCGATGCTGCAACCGACACCTTCGAGTAGTCGATGCCGGTGACTTTCCCGTCCTCAACCTTCTCTGCCATGCGGTGCACCGTCATGCCGCCTCCGCACCCGCAGTCGAGGACCCGATCCGTCGGCGCAATCGTCCAGAACGAGAGTGCCCAGCCGGTCATCTCATAATGACTCTCATTCATGCGGGAGAGCATCGTCTTCCCGTCCTCCCCCACCGGCTTTGCGGGGTTGCCGCTTCTTGTGATCTCTTCCTGTGTTCTTGTGTCGTTTTCCATGAAATACCTCCGAATATCCTCAGCATCATCAGTATCAAATTCCGTCTCTGTCAGCCCTCTGCCAAATAGAATACCCCAGGAAGGCGCATGGTGGTATGATGTCAAAGACAATAGAGGGAAAATAAGGAGGGAATTTTATCATGGCTGAACAGGTTCAGCATAAGACAGTGATCGTCACGGACTCCTGCGGCGACGTGCCGAAGGATCTGGCAGAGCGCCTCGGGATCCGGGTTCTTCCGGTCCACGTGATGTATCCCGACGGGGATTATCTGGACGGTGTCATCGACCCGAAGATCATCTATGAGCGATTCCCGCAGCAGCCGAAGACCTCGACGCCATCGCCCGCCGAGATCCACGACCTGTTCACAGAACTTTTGAACGAGGGCTATGATCAGGCGATCTTCATCAACATCTCCGAGCACCTCTCCGGCACGGTCCATCAGATCGAATCCGTCGCGCAGGAATACCCGAATCTTCGCACCTTTGTCTTCGATACGAGAAACATCTCCATCGGCTCCGGCATCTATGCGATCTGGGCGGCGGCAAGTCTGAAGAACGGCGCATCGTTTGAGGAGATAAAGGACGCCCTGGAAGGGCACAAAGTCCGGGCAAGCCTCATGTTTTACATGGATACCCTCGACTATCTCCATCAGGGCGGCCGCATCGGCACCGTCACGTACTTTCTGACAAACAGGCTGAAGATCCGTCCGATCATCTGCTGCAACGAGGAAGGTGTCTACTACACCGCGGCCAAGATCCGTGCCTCGAAGAAGGCAGGACGGGAAAAACTCCTCGAGAAGGTCCGCGAGAAGGCGGGAGACGATGATGACGCATATGTTGTCATCCCCTACGGCGGCGCGCCGGAGGAAGCGGACGAGATGGAAAAGATGGTCAGGGAAACCTGCCCGAAGGCCAGGATCCTGTTCAAGGAGCAGATCACGGCATCGATGGCCGTCCACACGGGACCGGGGCTCCTGGGTCTCCTGTTCTTTGAGGACTCAACAGGAGACGTCCTGAACCGTCTGTAGGAAAAGAAAAGACAGGCAGCAGCAAAGAAAAGAACAGCCAATCAAATCAGAAGAACAATATCCCGGAGCATCATACCCATTCGGTGCTCCGGGATTTTTCATCCTCTGCAGTGTTTCCGGATAAAGCCCAAAAGAGAATTCACAAGGAATATAAATCATCCAGTGTGATCAGCTGCACGCCCTCTGTTTTTGCCGCTTCCAGCAGCTCGTCTGTGAAGCCTCCCAGAGAAAAGATGACAAACCGGTACCGGAGCCCTTTCCCGAAAACCTGTGCATAGTCTTCAAGCAGTGTCAGTTCGTCCATGCCAATCTTCTCATTTCGGAACTTGCAGGAACCAATCAGATATTCGGTGATTCTCTGTTCATTTTCCCTGACGGGCACTCCCACGATATCAATCTGAACCTGTTTCCTCGTTTTGGGATCCGTCCCCCACCACTGACCGACGTCAGAAAGTTCAAACGGAAGATCCGGTGCATATCGGAGAAGATATTCACGACACATTTTCTCAAAGATCAGTCCCATGTAGTCGTGCATCTTCGATTTCACAGCCCGCTCATAGACACTCGGAAATCTGCCGGAAACGATGAGGGAGTAATTCTCCGGCACAAACCGATACCAGAACCGGAAGAAATTATCATCGATCAGATAGATCGTCTTCTTTCCCGGTTTTTCCGTAATCGGTGTCTCTTTTTTCAGGATTCCAAGTTCCATCAGTGTATTGATATATGTCGTGCATACTCCGCTTGGTAATCCTGTTTTCGTTGCAATTTCATTCAGCTTCGAAGCGCCCTGAGCGATTGCCCGAATAATGGAATTGTAGACACCGGGGTCCCGCAGCTCCTGCTTCAGCAGATTCTCCGGCTCCTCAAACAGATATCCGGATCGGTCAAAAATGTTGTCAATGACAGCTTCGTCCAAAGAGTCCCGGATATCCAGCTTATTGATGTAATGCGGGATCCCACCGGTCATGCCATAAACGCACGCATTCTGTTCATTCGTAAGATTCGGATAAAAGGTTGCCGTTTCTTTGTAAGTCAGCTTCTCGATCTTGAACTGAGCCGTCCGTCTTCCATACAGGGGGCTTTGATACCCGAGAACCTGATTCTCCATGAAACTGACAGATGAACCGCTGAGGATCAGGTACAGCCTGCTCTCCTGCCACCTGTGATCGATCAGATGCTGAATTCTGGACGAAATCGCCTCATATGCTTTTGCAAGGTACGGGTACTCATCAATGACAAAGATCAGCCGTTCATCTCTTCCCATTCTTCCGATCTCGTCAAGTGCTGCTTCAAAGTCCTGATATACCGGATAATTTTCCGTTTCCGGGTGGTCACACTCGTAAATTGCCATTGACAATGCTTTCAGATTCTCCTGTGCTGTAGCACGCAGGGCGGAAAAGAAGACGGTTTTCTTATTCTTGCAGAACTCGTTGATCAGTGCGGTCTTCCCGACACGGCGTCTGCCGTAAATGATAATGCACTCAAACTTTCCCGCCTCATATCTCCGGTTCATCTTCCTGAGTTCATTTTCTCTGCAAAGGAATCTCATGCCGTTCTCCTCAATAAACAAAATCACGATTTACCGAATCATGATTTACCAAATCATGATTCTATTTATTGCAGTCTAGCACGGTTCCCTGCGGGAATCAATCTGCGCAAAGAATATGGCAGTGTCCTTGCCCCCGGGCCGGCAACAGTGCAACTGCCCTTACAGCTTTCAGTCCGTATGCAAAGAGCAGGACTCCTTCCGCAACTGCGGCCGGAAATCCTGCTCCTTCTCTCCTGTATCTTGTTGTATGGTCTGTCCTGCAGATCTTATCCCGTCTGCTACTCCACCGCCTTCAGCGATTCCGCCATGTGGATCCTCGCAATCCGGCTTCTCATGAAGCGGTTGACGATCACGGCAAAGAGGATCGTGATGACAATCGAGAAGCAGTAGCTTACCGGCATCACAAGGACCGGGAAGGTCATCTGGTCAATGAGGATCCTGCCGATGATAAACCGGCAGAACAGGTACCCGAAGGGCTGTCCGATGACCCCCGCCACGACGGACAGTGCCAGGTTTTCCCAGAGGACATAGGACCTCGTCTCCTTCGGCGTAAAGCCAAGCACCTCCACCGTCGCGATCTCCCTCGACCGCTCCGCGATGTTGATGTTCGTCAGGTTGAAGATGACCACAAAGGCCAGTGCCCCGGAAAAGCCGATGATGAGCCAGATGATGTAGTTGAGACACGAGAGCGAGTGATTGACCTGCGCCCTCGAATCCGCAAGGGCAGATACACTTGCGACGTTGTCTGTCCCGTTTACTGTTGTCAGCTGATCATCAGACAGATCTCCCGTGGTCTTTACCAGGAGCATGTTGGCAAGAAGGTTTCCGTCAGAATCCTTCTCCTTGTCCTCTGCATAGTCCTCCGCGTAGGTTTCGTCCGTCACAAAGAGGAAGTTTCCGATATAGTTCCGGAAGATCCCGGAAACCGTCAGCTGCACGTCCCCGTCCCCGACGAGAAGAGTATCCCCGACCGATACCCCGAGTTTCTGGGCAAGACGCCTGCTGATAAGAACATCCCCCTTCGCTTCGGGGTACGAGACACTCTCCCCGTCCCAGCCGGTAAACGTCCAGTACCCGGAAAGGTCCGCCCCGTCATCGAAGGCAAGAACCGTACAGGAGGACATCATGGAGGAGTCGCTCTTTACATCGACGGTCTTCTCGGACGCCGGAAGAGAGCCCGTCACAAAGTCGTACCCTTCAAGCTTCTTTCCCGCGTCCTCTGCCGATCCCTCATCCACGCCCACGGTGAGGTCATAGGTCTGAATGGTATCGTACTGGATGTTTCCGACATCGATCATCGAATCCCGTACCCCGAAGGCCGTGGTGACAAGAGCCGCACAGCAGCCGATGCCGATCACCATCATGATGGCGCGAAGGGGCGAGCGGAGCATGTTTCGAAGGGATGCTTTCCGAAGGAAGGAGAGTCTCTTCCAGAGGGGCGTGATCCTCTCGAGGAAGATCCGCCGACCCGGCTTTGCGCTCTTTGGCCGTATCAGCACCGCAGGAGAGGAAATAAGCTCCGACCGGCAGGAAGTATAGACACTCACGATCATCGCAAGTGCCGTGACTGCCAGGGTGAGCCCTGCCATGGACGGGCTGAAGACATAGGGAAGATCCGTAAAGTCGTACAGCACGCTGTAGGCAAGCCAGAAGCACTGCGGAAGGGCAATCGTCCCACCGATATATCCGACCGCCCAGCCGGGCAATGCTGCAAGCAGGGCGTAGGTGAGGTACTTCATCGTGATCGCGCCGTTCGAATACCCGAGCGCCTTCAGCGTACCGATGAGCGACCTCTCCTCCTCCACCATGCGCGTCATCGTCGTCACGCAGACGAGGATGGCAATGAGAATAAAGAAGATCGGAAACACATCGGCGATGGCATTGATGATCGACGTATCCGACTCAAAGCTCACATACCCGGCATTCTCCGAACGCGTCAGCACGTGGACTGTGGGGCTGCTCACCCCCTCATCCTCTGCCGCCTTTACCGCATCGTCCCGCGTCATGTCGGGAACAGAGAGCTTTTCAAGGTCCGATACGCTCTCCACCTGATCCTTCCCGATCTCGTCTTTGAAAGCGCTCAGCGTATCCGCATCATCGGTAAGGTCGGTCAGCGGGATCGGGGTAAACGCCTCGTCCGCGGCCTTCTCCGCCTTCTTTCTCACCTCGACGAGCTGCTTCTGTTCCGCGTCCTCTGTCATCATCCCGGCCTGTACCATGGGATCGAGCTGTTCCTTCACCTTTACCACGGCATCGGAGACTGCCTTGTCCTGCTCCATGCGCGCCTTCCCGGCGTTCGCCTGCAGGTCCGCATTCGCCTCGTCGATCTTCTTCTGTCCCTTCTCCAGGATCTCGTCCAGGATGTCCTCATACGAGGCATCGGCAAGTTCCTGCGCCTTTTCCTTTACGGCACTCTTGTTGTCTGCGATGTAGTCATCGTACGCATCGGAAAACACGTCATAGGATGCGCTGTCAGAAAAGACAAGGTCGATTGCCGTGTCATAGTCCGTCGTAAAGTTATCCCTCGTCACGTACACAAAGCCGGAGAGTGACCCGTTCCCGAGGCTCGTCGAGCCGCGGTCGGCGTTGAGGTAGAGCGGGGAGTTTACGGTGCCGACGACGGTGAGAGTCGTTTCCTTCAAGTCCTCACTGTCCATCGTGATCGTCTCCCCGATCGCGGAATCGGGGAGCGCCCGGTGGTCCACAACGCACTCGTCATCGCTTTCCGGAAGTCTTCCGCTCACCACGGAGGGGACATTCACCGACTGCGGCAGTGCCATCACGGTCACCGGGGACGTCGTCCCCCCGATGTCCGCCATCGCATCAAGACTCTTCTCCCCCTCGGCAAGGGATACGCCGGTGAGATCCTCAAAAGCCTTCACATCGTCCTTATCAAAGCCAAGGTCCGAAAAGATCCGGAAATCATAGAAGTGCTGATCGGTCAGGTAGTTTCTGCAGGCCTGCCAGAACTGCGGCCGGCAGAGCTTCAGCCCCGCATAGAAGCCGACACTTAACAGCACAATGAAAAACAGCGAGAGGTACCGCGCCTTGGAGGTGCGGATGCTCCGCAGGGCAAGTTTAAACGCTGTTACCATTCGATCTCTCCGATCTCCTTTACCTTATCATTCACCTTATCCTCGATGAGATGCCCGTTCCGGATCCTCAGGATCCGATCCGCCATCGGGGCAATCGCCTGGTTGTGGGTGATAAGAAGAACCGTCGTCTTCTTCTCTCTTCCAAGGTCATGGATGATCTTCAGCACCTGCCGCCCTGTCACGTCATCGAGGGCACCCGTCGGTTCATCGCAAAGAAGCATCCGGGGGTTCTTTGCAAGAGCCCTTGCGATCGCAACCCGTTGCTGCTCTCCGCCGGAGAGCTGTGCCGGGAAGTTGCCGGATCTCTCGGAGAGTCCCACCATGTCCAGCGCCTCTTCGGATGGAATCGGATCTTTGCAGAGCATTGCCGCAATCTCCACGTTTTCGAGGGCGGTGAGGTTCGGGATCAAATTGTAGAACTGGAACACGAAGCCGACGTCATAGCGCCGGTAGGAAACCAGGTCCTTCTTGGACATCGAGGAGACCTCCTTCCCGTCAAAGAGGATCTTCCCGCTTGTCACCGTATCCATCCCGCCAAGAAGGTTTAACAGCGTCGTCTTCCCGGCGCCGGATGATCCGAGGAGCACGACAAATTCACCCTCGTTTACCGTAAAGGACACGTCCTCCAGTGCCTGTACCTTCGCCTTGCCGCTTCCATAGGTCTTACATACGTTTTCCAGCCTGATCAGTGGTTCCATGTTCCCTCCAAAAAGCAAACTACCCCTCTCTTTGTATTATACAGGATAAACATCAATTCTCACGATTTCCGCATTTGTTCCGACCCGAACCGGGCACTGAAAGCAGCCGGTGCCGGAGGAGACGATGCAGGTGGTATTCCTGTCTTTCGAGACACCGTGATTTGCCGCTTTCCCGTAGTACCACCTGGTCATCAGCGTGCAGGGAAAGAACTGTCCCGCGTGCGTGTGCCCGAAAAGAGCAAGATCCGCCCCGGCAAAAGCTGCCTCTTCCATCCCCTTCGGGTTGTGGTCAAGGACTATGGTAAGCCTTGCATCCCCGGAAAGGTCCGGGAGAGGCCTGCGATTTTCCATCTCCTCCCTGCACCCGGAACGGCCGATGACCCGGACAGGACCGAAATCCTCTTCCTTTTCATCTACCAGCAGGATCCCGGACCGCGAAAGGAACGAAGAAAAGTCCGGATCAGATCCCGAAAGGTCATGATTTCCCGTAACGCACACCACCGGGCAGGAAAGAGAGGAAAGTTCCCTCTCCACGAGGTGCAGATCCCTGCACTCCCTGCAGGATCTTCGATTGAACAGATCCCCGGTAATCACTACAAGATCCGGGCAAAGACCGGACACCTGCCGCACGACAGAGGCAATCCGCCTCCTTCCGATCACCGCCCCGATGTGGAGGTCGGAGAGCTGGACGACACGGTACGGCGTCTTTACCTTTGCAGTCGGTACACGCACCGGCACGACAACCGGCCTTGCCGCATGCACGGCTCCGTACAGGGTGACAAGAACACCCGTAAGAGCTGCAAGTCCCGTGAGCAGCGCAGGGGATACCGGAAGGTGGAAGCCGAAGGCAAGGATGGCATAGAGCGCATCAAACACGAGAAGTCCGCACCCGGAATAGACCAGAAAGGCAATGTACAGCCCGGAGAGAAAAACCAGGGCGCTGTAGAGGGCAGAGTATCTCCCTCTCCCCAGCGTCGTAATCGCCTGAAACGCAAGAAGAAACACGCCAAGGGCCCCGAAGACCGGAAACAGGACCTTGAACATACCCCCAAAGATCGCCGCAAACCGGAATGCGGTGTAAAGAACAAAGGCAAGGGCCAGGATCAGCTCCAGTACCCACCGAAGATTCGGCTTTTCCCGTCTTTCCTCCTGGCCCGGTTTTCCGTTTCTCTGCTCTTTCATAGACTGCCTCCGTTGTATTTCGACAACTGTAATGGTAAGATACATCTGTCCATTTTGACAACGGACACATCGGTTTATCTGATCAAAACAGACAAAGCAGAAGACTCTGTCTGTATTTCAGAGGTTTATCATGGCAGATCGCAGAAATCAGCGGGTGGAAGTGACACGGCACATGCTGCAGGACGGGCTCCTGCGTCTTCTGGAGGACCGGGCGCACTATCCGGACATGGCCCACATCACGGTTACGGCCCTCTGCCGGGAGTCCGGTGTGAACCGCACGACGTTCTACACCCACTACAGCACCCCGGAGGACATCCTGGATGAGATCAGCAGGGACATGGCAGCCGAGTTCGTGGAAAAGGAGAAAAAGAAGTACCCTGCGGGCAATCAGGGGACGGAAGCCATTCTCACGGATCTTTGCCGGTACCTGTATGCCAACGCCGACAAGATGAAGATCCTGATCCGCTTCCACCGGGACGACGACGTGCGGAAAACCTTCCCGCACTTCATGAAGGACGATTCCCCGATCTCCCAGCTCTTCCGCAGTCAGTTTGACGAGAGCGAGATTCCGCTTGCGGCGACCTTCCTGACCGCCGGAAGCTATGCCCTCGTAAAGTCCTGGCTGGTGGACGATATCTCGAAGACCCCCGAGGAGATCTCAGCCCTGGTGCTGAAGATCTCCCGCATCAACTGGCTGCAGCCGGAAGGAGATCCTCATGCTCACAACCGTACTCTTTGACATGGACGGCACCCTCTTCGACTCGGAGAGGCTCTACCGGGACGCCTGGCTGAAGGTCGGGGTGCCTCTTACGGTCTATCAGTCCTTTGTCGGGACCCCCATCCACCACATCAAGGCTGTTCTTCAGGACGAACTCCACATGGATCCGGACAGGGCACTGGCGGAAAAGATAAAGCTCGTGGACGAGAAGATCCTGAAAGACGGCATCGATGAAAAGCCCGGCATGGAGGAGTGCCTGCACTACCTGCTCTCCCACGGCTACAGGACCGCCATCTGCACCTCGAGCGGCATGGAAGTCGCAAAGCGCTACCTTGCAATCACCCACACACAGGATCTCTTTGACCTTGTCTTTTCAGGCAGGGACCTCAAAAACGGAAAGCCCGCCCCGGACATCTGGCTGACCGTGGCAGAAAAGCTCCATGCCACGCCGGATCGCTGCGTTGTCGTCGAGGACTCCTGGAACGGCGTCCGTTCGGGTCATGCCGCCGGCATGATCACCGTCATGATCCCCGACATGCAGCCTGTGACCGACGAGATGCGGGAAAAGGCGAATGTAATCCTCAAAAGCCTCTCCGATCTTCCGGCCTACCTTGAGAGCATTCAGGAACAGACGGCAGGAGACAGCTCCTTCCGCTCTGCTTCCCGAAACGTTTAGCAAATGTTCATAATTCAGCGGTCACCGGCTTCTTGAAATTTCCGTTAGATAGTGCTAATCTTAGTTCAATGTTAAAGAACACAGAAACAGGAGCAGTACTATGAGAGTCGAAGAAGAAAACGGCGTACAGAAGACGACCGAGGACTATCTGGAGGCGATCCTCATGATCAAGGAGCGTCAGGGATATGTCCGCTCCATCGATGTGGCGGAGCAGCTCGGGGTAACCAAGCCGTCCGTGACCTATACCACAAAGCGCCTGAAGGAAAAGGGCTATATCACCACCGATCACGCCGGAATGCTGGTCCTGACCGACTCCGGGATGAAGGTGGCCGGGGCGACCTATAACCGCCACAAGACGCTGACGGATCTGTTCGTGCGCCTCGGGGTTCACCCCGAGCAGGCAAGAACAGACGCTTGCAAGATCGAGCACGACATCAGCGAAGAAACCTTTGATGCCCTCTGCAAATACATGGACGCCAACCTGAAGCCCGTTCAGGGAGCCTGAACGAAAGAATCAAAGACAAAACAGGGACAAACCAAAGACAAAATTTTGCCACTGCCCGTATCGCACATCAGCGATGCGGGCAGTTTTGTAGTATAATGCCTGCGTTTGCGAAACAGAAGGAACGACGAAACGATAAAAGGAGCAGAATCTCTTGAAAGAACAAAGCTCATATATTAGGAAAGGTGCCGCCATCCTTGGCTGCGCAGGGCTTCTCCTCACCGCCTGCGGCGCGGCAGAGTCTGCAGCAACTGAAACCGTGACCACCGGGTCCGTGGCAGAAACGACCGCAGAGGCTTCGACCACCAACGCCACCCAGGCGTCCACACAGGCCGCAGCACAGTCAACGACAACAGCCACCACACAGGCTTCGACGGCAGCCAGTACCTCCCCCATCGTCGACGGGCAGATCCGGTACTCCGATGACCTCGTGAACACCATGTACGGCGACAACGCCCTGATGAACATCGTGGTCCTCGGCGATTCCCAGTTCGGCAACTTCAAGGGCTATGACGGTCTTGCCTATCAGATCAGCCAGTACTGCCATGCAAATGTCTGGAACTGCGGCATCGGCGGTGCCACCGCAGCCGTGCTTGACAACGACGGCACAGACAAGACGAACTGGAGTTCCTTAAGCGGCGTCGGTGTCGCCTATGCACTGACGGATCAGATCTCCACGGACTATCTCGCTGACATGTTCCCGTACCAGAAGTACATGATCGACTCCGTGGACATGTCGAAGGTCGACGTCTTTATTGTTGAATTTGGCCTCAACGACTATCTCGAAAACATTGACCTTGACGGCAACACCACGGAGCGAAGCTACCGCAACGCGGAAGCCAATATCGGCCGGACGCTCCATAAGGCAGCGCCGAATGCAAAGATCATCTTCTGCGGACCGACCTACGCCCAGTTCTTTAACGGAGATACCTATCTCGGAGATATCAACACCTACGCAAATGCAAAAGGGCACCGCCTCATTGAGTACTGTGACTCACTCGACAACCTTGTAAGCACAACTCTCGCAGGTGAGAGCGATGTGTACTCCTACTTCAATGCCTATCTCTTTGCGGGGATCGACTCGACCAATGCCACAGACATGCTCTCCGACGACCGTCTGCACATGAACGCAAATGGCCGCACCTCCTACGCAAAGGTCCTCTCCCGGATCATTATCCGCACGCAGGGATACAGCATCGACGAAGGCGTCGATCCATCCACCGTGGAGTGGTGGACCACCAAGGCCCAGTAGACAATCAGAACAGAAAAGTCCGGAACAGAAAACACCCGGCAAGACAAAGCGCCCGCCCGCAGCATTCTCACTGCGGACGGGCGTTCTGGTTCAATCAATTGAGCATCTCCCTGATCGGAGATCCTGTCTTCAGAGCACGTGATGCTTCTTCATGCGCTCCTCGAAGATCCCGTTGACGAGATCTCTCATCTCGTTCTCTGCATCCTCCGGGACCTGCTCCGTCTCGAACTTCGCATACAGCTCTGCATGCTCCAGCTCGATCAGCCGGCAGGTATTCCCCGTCGCATGGTCCCGCACAAAGACCGGGATCTTCTTGAGATACTCCGGCTTTACCAGGGAAAGAATCCTCTTGTCCGCTTCCTTGCTCATCTTTGTCCCTCCGTTTCTGTCCAGTTCTGCCAAAAAGTATACCGCATGAAGTCGTATCCGTCTCTTCTGACTGAGTGATCAGCGACTTTGTCGGTTCTTTTTGTCAAATCATTTAGTTATATTTTCCTAACTTTCCTGTTTTCTTAAAGATTTTATTGTCTTTTTACGGTTCTTCTCTGCAGGCCCGCTATAATGGATATTGTCAGTAACAGATGAACTGCGAAAGGAGACACATATGCTGGATACCAAAGTCAGAGAGCTCATCAACACTCAGATCAACAAGGAGTTCTACTCCGCTTATCTCTACCTCGATTTCTCGAACTACTACAATGACCTCGGCCTGGACTGTTTCGCCCACTGGTATGACATTCAGGCGCAGGAGGAGCGCGATCACGCGATGCTGATGCGCCAGTACCTGCACAACAACGGGGAGCACGTATCGTTCGACGCCGTTGCAAAGCCGGATGCCACCTACGCTTCCGCAAAGGATCCGTTAACGCTGGGCCTCAAGCACGAGCAGTACGTGACCTCCCTCATCAACACCATCTACGCCGCGGCGGATGCCATCCATGACTACCGGACCATGCAGTGCTTTGACTGGTTCGTCAAGGAGCAGGGCGAGGAGGAGAAGAATGCAGAGGATCTCATCAAGAAGTTTGATCTCTACGGCTCCGATCCCAAAGGTCTGTATGCTCTGAACCAGGAGCTGCTCGCAAGAGTCTACACCGCTCCGAGCCTCGTTCTCTGATCTTCTGATCAAAGGAATGTCAAACGGGCACAGGACACCTTCCAGGGTTCCTGTGCCCGTTTTCTGTTCCGGCTAATTCTCCTTCTTCTGCTTCAGCTGATGATTGAAGTGCGCATAGTAGACAAGGCACAGCACGATGCCAAAGCAGGTGGCAAGGGGCGCTGCGGAGCCGATCCTGGTAAGGCTTGCATTCGGCTGAATGCTCTGCCAGTAGGCAAACGGAAGACGCACGAGGAACGTCTGCGCAATGCCGGAGACCATGATGAACAGGGTCTTGTCATGGCCGTTGAAGTAGCCGTTAAAGCTGAACAGGAACGCGGTCACGATAGACTCCAGAGAAAAGCCCTTGAGATAATCCCAGCCGCACTGGATAACCTCTGCTTCGTTCGTAAAGAGTCCCGTGAGAAGGTAGCCCCTCGTCCAGATGAAGAGGACGATCGCCGTACCGATGAGTGCGCCAAACAGCATGCCGCAGCCCATGGCCTTCCTGGCTCTCTTCTCCTTGCCGGCAGATACGTTCTGGGAGACAAAGGATGCAAGGGACTGCATGAGAGACGACGGGATCAGCATGATGAAGCTGATGCAAGATGAATTCCTGCATCCCTCTCAACATCAGCCTGTTTCCAATTTATCTTCAGTCTCTCCGGAAAATATCCCTCGTGTAGACCTTGTCCTTCACATCGTCGAGCACCGTGTTGTAGCGGTTTGCGATGATCGCATTGCTGCGCCTCTTGAACTCATCAAGATCATTGACCACTTCGCTCCCGAAGAACGTCGTCCCGTCCTCGAGCGTCGGCTCATAGATGATCACCTGCGCGCCCTTGGCCTTGATCCGTTTCATGACGCCCTGAATCGAGCTCTGGCGGAAGTTGTCGCTGTTGCTCTTCATGGTGAGCCGGTACACGCCGATCACCACCGGGTGCTCCTTCTTCTCATCATAGTAATCCGACTCGCTGTAGGTTCCCGCCATCTCCAGCACCCGCTCGGCGATGAAGTCCTTCCGCGTCCGGTTGCTGTCGACAATCGCCTGAATCAGGTTTTCGGGGACGTCCTGGTAGTTGGCCAAAAGCTGCTTCGTATCCTTCGGCAGGCAGTAGCCGCCGTACCCGAAGGACGGGTTGTTGTACTGCGTCCCGATCCTGGGATCGAGGCAGACGCCGTCGATGATCGACTTCGTATCGAGTCCCTTCATCTCCGCATAGGTATCAAGCTCATTGAAGTAGGAGACCCGGAGGGCAAGGTAGGTGTTCGCAAAGAGCTTCACCGCCTCCGCCTCGGTGTATCCCATAAACAGCTTCGGGATATTCTCCTCAATCGCCCCCTCCTGCAGAAGATCCGCAAAGGTGTGCGCGGCATCGACGAGCTTTGGATCACTCCTGTCCGTACCGACAATGATGCGGGATGGATACAGGTTGTCATAGAGCGCCTTGCTCTCCCGGAGAAACTCCGGGGCAAAGAGGACATTGGATGTGTGATACTTCTCCCGGGTCCTTGCCGTATAGCCGACCGGAACGGTGCTTTTGATCACCATGATGGCAGACGGATTGACGGACAGCACCAGCTCAATCACCTGCTCCACCGCCGAGGTGTCGAAGAAGTTTTTCTTGTTGTCATAGTTCGTCGGCGTCGAGATGATCACGAAATCCGCGTTCCGGTAAGCCGCCGCCCCGTCGGTGGTTGCATGGAGATGGAGTGTCCGTTTCCCTTCCTTGTCCTCTGTAAGGTACTTTTCAATGTATTCGTCCTGGATCGGCGAGATCCTGTTGTTGATCTTCTCCACCTTTTCCGGGATAATGTCCACTGCCGTCACCTCGTTGTGCTGGGACAGCAGAACAGACAGCGATAACCCGACATAGCCGGTTCCTGCGACTGCGATTTTCATATCATTACACTCCAAATGTGAAATCGATCAAAGGATCGATTATTATTTCAGCCTGACTTCCATCAGCACCGGGTTGTGATCCGTCGCGGTAAAGGCAAGGTCCTGCGTCCTGCAGGACTGCACCTCGACGTTGTCCGAGACGATAAAGCCATCGATCACGTAGTACTGAAACGTGTCGTGATCTGCTCCCGCATAGGGGATATCGAGGGACCTGCAGGTGGGCGTTGAGCTGTCCTGACAGAACTGAAAGGTCGTTGGGAAATCGCTCTCGTCGAGGATCCCGCACTGCCAGGTTCCCTCCTTGTCCGGGTACATCGACGTATCCGTCCCGGAAAAGGTCTGATTGAAGTCGCCCCCTGCGATCACGTAGTTGCCCTTTTCGTACTCGCTCTTTAAGAAGTCGCACAGGACCTTCGTCTGCGCCGCCTTCCCCTCACCGTCGTCATAGGCCTCGAGGTGGAGATTGACAAGAACGAGCTCTTTGCTGCTTCCATCAACCGGCACCCGGTTTACGAGAAGACACCGCTTCAGGTTTCCGACGCGCACCGGCCACTTGAAGGGGCACGGCAGGGCGATGCGCGTGGCAGAACTCACCGACAGGTCCGTCTGTGTCGCAACACCGGAATAAATCTTTCCCATCGGCGGGACGGGGTAGGGGACAAAGACCACCCTGTAGTTGTAGGCAAAGTCGGAGGACGCACCCCCCTCTCCAAGAAAGGACACCTCATCGATGTGATACGACCTTGCAGAGTCCGTGTCCACCTCCTGCAGAAAGGTGATATCCGGCGACAGTGAAGAGATCTCAGCCCGGAGCGTTGCAAGGTTTTGCTCCACCCTCTCCTTCGTCGCAGTCTTTACCATGGAACCACCGTCCATGAAGAAGTCCGCGTTGTCCCCGAGGGCTCCGTACCCGCAGTTCCAGGTGACGATGCGAAGCTCATCCCCTGCCTGTACGGATTCGCCAGACCCTTCCGTCTCAACCTCAACCGGCTCCTCAGATGCCGGCTTGTACTCCGTCACGGTCAGATACAGCACCAGTCCCGCGGCAAGGACCAGAACAATAATCAGGACAATCAGCACGATGCGAAGGATCACAAGCCCCAGTGGTGCCTTCTTTTTCTTTCCATTCCCTCTCATATCAGCATACGCCCTCCTGTGTTAATTTCCTGTAAAAGGATTGTAACACAGAGCAAAAGTGACAGCGTTCGTTACCGCGAAAGGACCCCTGCTGCCTGAAGATCCGATACAAGCTGGAGCGTCCGTACCCTCGCGCCTTCACTGTTGCAGTGATACACCGTGTCGTACATCAGATCCTTCGGGTACAGGTACTCCGCAGGATCCGAGATAAAGTCGATCCCGATTTTCTCCTCTTCCTCGTCCTTAAGTTCCTGAAACGTCGACGGATCACTCACCGCCGCCTCGTCCCAGAGAGGAACGCCGATCATATAGACACTGGCACCTTTCGATTCGACGTATGCCTTGAACTTTTTCAGGTACGAGACCGTCTCATCCGAGATCGTAACCCCTGAAAGATCCACCGGGTTGTAGTAAGACTCTCCCTCGACAAAGTCTCCCATGATGCAGGAAGGCCGCTCCTGGATCATTCTCCCGTCCGCATCAAAGAGCGTGTGGTGATGATCTTCCCCGGGGTTCTGCTCATGTTCCTTCTTGTCCTTTGCATAGTCTCCGAGATACCCGAGGATCTGGGACCAGTTACGAAGGGGGACGTACCGGTACAGTTCGATATCATCATCGATTCCGGACATCACGGTATCCGAGAGGATATCCGTAAAGGACGTACTCTCCGGCCAGTTGTACTCGTAGGCAAGAAGGACGATATCCCCCTCCTGGAGGTTTGCCTTCACCAGTTCTGTCTGGAACAGATCCCCAAGGCCCGCATAGAGCCCGAGGTTTGCTACGCTGTATCCCGTCTTCTCCGAAAGGAGCTTTTCATCGATCCCGTAGGCGCAGTTCGATCCCCCGGTGATCACGATCTTCTTCCCTGTAAGGCTCTTATCGTATGCAACCTTGTCCTGAATGACACTCTGGTAGGTATTCGAGAACACGCCCTTCGGGTACAGAGTGATCCAAAGAAACGCCCCGGTAAGAATCAGGGCGCAGAGAAGACCGGTCAGAAGGACATATCGTAAGAATTTCGCCATCCCACTTTCTCCTTCCCTAAAACGCAAAGTAGATGAACGAGGTGTTGGTCTTCGTCCCGCCGGCGCAGAGCGTATAGATCGAAAAGGCAAGAAGAAGGGCAACCGGCAGCACCTGACAAAGGGTCGGCAAAGACCGGAACCTCTGATAGGCACCGGATGTCAGGACCACCTCCTTCTCTCCGTTCTTCCCCTTTACCACTTTTCCCCGTCGCAGATACTGGAGGACGAAGAAGGCGAGAATGCAAACGCCGACAAGTAAGGTCTTTGCGGAATCATTGTCAAACAGAAGCGGCAGATAGATCGCCCGAAGATCCGAGGGCCGAACCGTCAGACACCCGAGAAGGAGCGCCACTCCGTCCTTTGTCGTCCCCGCCCTGAAAAAGATGAACGCCAGAGAAAAGAGAAGGAACACCAGAAGCCGCCGGATCCAGACAAGAACCGGGTTGTCCTCCCGGATGTGCATCATTCCCCGCAGCCTCTTCCGGTACGGATCCGTCACCTCTCCCACAACCATCAGGGCGCCGTTGAAGAGTCCCCACACCACGAAGTGCACGCCGGTTCCGTGCCAGAGGCCGCTCACCAGAAACACGATCATGAGGTTCACATACTTTCGCACCGTCCCCTTCCTCGATCCTCCGAGTGGGAAGTAGATGTTTTCGAGGAACCAGTCGTTCAGGCTCACATGCCAGTTGTTCCAGAGATCCTTCAGGGATACCGAGAGGAACGGATTCGTGAAGTTCTTCTCGAGGCGGATCCCCAGCATCGCAGCTGCGCCGATCGCCATGTCCGAATAGCCGGAAAAGTCCGCGTAGAGCTGGGTGGCAAAGAGCATCGCCGCGACAAGATAGTATCCTCTCCCGTAAAACCCGTACCGGTCAAAGATAAAGGCGACCGCAGAGGAGAGCGCATCGGCAACGAGGACCTTCTCTGCCATACCAAAAACGAACAGAAGAAATCCGTGGATCAGCATCTCAGACGAAGGTTTCTCAATCTCCCGCAGCTGCGGCAGCAGGTATCTTGCCTTTGCAATCGGCCCGGAGAGGATGGTCGGGAAGAAGGCGGTAAAGGAAAAGAGACGGACAGGATTGCGTTCTGCAGAAAGCTTTCCGTGATACACGTCATGGAGATACCCCGCCGCCTGAAAGCTGTAGAACGAGAGTCCCACCGGAATCGCCGTTCCCTGCCAGCTGAGGACCTTCCAGATGACAAGGGGAACGAGAGTCAAAGCAAAGAACAGAACATACCACCGGCGCCGCAAACCGCCGTTCTCAAGCCTTTCAAGGACAAGCCCACCTGCATAGACGATCCCCGTCACCAGAAAGACAAGAAGGAGCCGGGAAGGCTCCCCGTATCCGTAGAAGATGCAGCCGGCGGCTGCAATCACGAGGTACCGGTACCTGTCAGGAACCAGATAGTACCCCGCAAACACCAGGGCAAAGAACAGGATGAAGGAAACGGAAAGAAAAGTCATATTGCTACAGTCAGGATCAGTCAACAGTTACAAAGAGGACGACACCCCCTGCTTTTTTTCTGCGCTGTACCAGTCGATCGTCATGGTACTCTCATAACACCGCACCGCTGTCCCGGAAAGCTGGAACGTCGTCATTTCCGGCATCTTCTCCCCCGAAAACAGATCCTCTGTCCGCTCCATCGTCTGCGGATATTCAAAGGTGTAAAAGCCGGATTCAAGGTTTGGCACGACGAGGCTTCCGCTGTCACTTCTGCCGTCCGCATAGGTCACGGTCATCGTCATCATGCCGGCCCGGTAGAACAGGTCTTTCAGCTTCCCCTGCAGCGCCATCTTCACATGGATTACCGCATAGTCCGCATCTTCCGGAACCTCGATCACATCTGTGATCCCGTACGTCTTACTGCAAAGAAAGGTCTTTGTAACGACCGTCTGATCCTCTTTCTTCTCAAGCAGGATCATGCCGCCACCCGTCATTACCGTCTCATAGTTCTGCCAGATGGCTTCCCAGGTCAGAGGATTTTCCAGCCCTTTCAGATGATTGAAGATCGTGCCCTCATGGACCAGAAGATATTCCGGGGCTTTGTCGGAGCGGTACCAGTCAGCCTCGAGTTCATCGAGCCAAAGGATAAACAGGTTGCAGTTCTGCACAGAGGGACCGACGATGACATGAAGATCCGGGTAGACTGCCTGATAAGCCGTGCGCCAGGGATAGACACTGATCGTCTGATCCCCGACCAGATCCAGCATCTCCTGCGGGATATCCGCTTTCGCGGCAAGCTCCGGTGTAAGCGAGGACTCCGACAGATGCGTTGCCGTATGGATTTTTCCGAGAACCATTTGCTTCAGCTCCGTGCTCCCGACCCTCAGGTTGACGCTCTGCAGCATCGTGATGCTGATACAGCAGATCAGAATGGCAAGACTTTTACCGGCTCTCCGGATACTGTGGGAGTCCGAGGTTCCTGCCGGCACCGGATTTCCCACTGGCAGGGTCAGGTAGAATACCGTAAACAGCATGGCTGTCAGCCAGATGGTCATCGGCATGCCATGGGCACCGACGCCATACTTGTATGCCATGAACAGGGAGACGCTCCCCGCCGCCAACATCGTGGAACGGTGCCGGTCCGCAAGAACAGAAAGCAGCAGGAGCAGAAGGTACAGGGCAATGATCAGGTACAGGCTTCGAAACTCCCTGGCGGAATACATATCGTCCCACTGCTGCGTCTTCATCCAGCCGCTCGAGATCTTCAGCACACCGCTGACATAGGCGATGAGGTCCCGCACGGACGGGTTATACAGAAGATAGAGAACAGGCGTGATCACACAGGCAGGCAGAAGCAGAAAGATCGAATGCCAGTCGCGCTCGAAAACCAGTTCCAGACCGATGAAGAAGAGCAGAAACACCACGGAGTTCGAAAAGGTCGAAAACTTGCTGAAAAACATCAGGCACAGCAATGCATTCACAAGGACAGTAGCCGTCTTCTTCCGGTCTCCGATCTTCCAGACCGCAACACCAAGCAGCACGAGAAACAGCATGTAATTGTCCGTCTGCGTATCGTGAATCAGCGGAAGATAGCAGAAAAAGGACAGCGCAAAGGCCGTGAGAGACAGCTGCCCTGAGAGCACATACCGGCAGAGGATCACAAGCAGCAGGATGTGCACGGCAAAAAGGCACCCCCAGATGACAAGTCCTGCGATGTACTGTCCGTTGTTCAGGTTCATGAGATAGCACAGGTATCCCAGGGGACCATAGGTAAAGAAAATGTCCCTGCCGAAGATATACCCCTGCTCTCCGGCGACATTCAGAAAGTATCGCCAGCTCGGGTCCAGACCGATGTTGGTGAGATGGTAGACCACATTCGGGACGAGGAGCAGAAACTGCAGAACACTGATGAGAATCACCAGTGCCTTCCGACCGTGCCTGCTTTGTATGAACCGGTTTTCACGAAGAAAGACAGCGGGGCGGCTGTCCGGGAAGAGGAAGTCGATTACCAGCAACGCCGACAGCACCGCCATGAAGATCACCCAGCCCATCGTGATCTTTGTCCTGCCATCGAGGGCATAAAATCCGAGCAGCATGCTCCCCTGCTCTCCGGCGCTCTCTGTCACGATCAGAGTCGACTGGTCTGATTCCACAACCGTATCCCCCGGGTTCATGACACAGGAAAGCGTGGCTTTTTCCGGACAGTCACTGTCTCTTACAAAAGAAATTTCCAGCTGGTACGGCGTATCCCGTCTGATCATCCTGCTGATCTTTACCTCTGTCCAGGACGAATCCTGAACCTGACTCACGTCGATAGAAACAGAATCCAGCACCCGGTCCTTCTGACAGAGGCTTACCCTGACCGTTCCCGTCGGGTGGTTTTCTGCAACAAGATACAGCATGACGCCGTCGAGATAATCATAGTTGGACGAGAATTCCTGTGAGGTCGGCTCTTTTGTCAGTTCAACCGTATGCGATCCGCTCTCTTCCTGTCCCTGCACGGACGTTCTTTTGACGTAGAGCTGGTCCGTGAACAGGGCAATGCAGATGACCGTAAGAACAAGAACAGCTGACGCAGCCAAACCTCCATACCGCCACCACGATCTTCTCATAGATGTCACCATATCCCTCACTCTCCAAATCCCGTGCCCGTTTTTCCCTGTTTGTCTTCTTCAGAAAAGATCCGCCGACTGCTGCCTGGAATACCGAAACCAGGAATACGCCGTCTCCGGATCCGCCTCTAAGAACGTTGCAAGGAATGCAGAAAAGCGCTCTGCGCCCTTCGTATTCATATGGCTGACGTCCTTGTACTCGTCATAGGGTACGAACAGGACGTTTCTGTCGATCAGGTTGCAGTTGTAGAAGTGCGTCCCATAGGCAGCGCACAGGTCGTCGATCTCCTTCGTCCAGGCAAGGTAGGCATCGTAATCGTACATGTTGAAGACATTTGCCGCAGGAAGCGCCATCACCGTAAGAGTCACGCCGTGACTTCTGCAGTACATGAGGATCTCGGAGAGCAGCAGGCGGTTGCTGTCCGTAAGTTCCGGTTTTGTGAGATCGTTTTCCGTACTGAAGGATTCTGCGTCCTCCCGGTCCACAAAGCCGGGATTCTCCGTCACCACGTCATTGGGTTCAAATCCGTTCTCGTCCCGGTGTCCCAAAGGGTCCGAAACCGCCCCGGAGAGCTTCTCCGTGACGTTCTTTTTTACGTCAAAGGATCGGTTGTAGATCCAGGGAAACCAGAGGGTAAGGGATGCACTGGTCCCGATGATCTCCGGTGAAAACGCAAAGGACAGCCGGTCCTTCAGCCCCTTCGATGCGGACTCCGTTCTTGCCCTGGCAAGGATATAGTTCTCCTCTGCCCGGCTGTTGTCCTTCCTCTCCATGGAAGAGATATCGGTATCAAGGCACAGGACTACGCGTGTGATCCCCTTTTCTTCCACGGCCGTCCGCATCGCATCAAAGGAACAGTACAGGTCCTGCATGTTGGTGGCCATATTGTAGGAGGAAGAGCCGGTGGCAGAATCGACAACCGCAGGGTCAATCCCGCACTCCGCTTCCGATGTCCCGACATAGACGGTATCGAGGGTCGTCTTCGACCGGAATCCCTCCCACATCTCATAGCCGCTCGGGCGATAGGGCTCGATAAGAAAGCACAGCAGGGCATTCAGAAGAACGAAAACTGCGACAAACAGGGCGATGATCCCGATGATCCGGATCCGCTTCGATCCGATCCTGTGCTCAGAAGTTTGCATACAGAAAACCTCCCGCACTCGTCGTAAACAGGAACGACGAAAGAATCAGCATCAGGGACAGCATCACAAGAACTCCCTGAACAGCAGGCTTTCCTGCCATCAGCTCCCCGGAAACATCGTGCCCCGTCTCTTTCCGGAAACTCACGACAAAGATCACGATACAGCCCACAAGGGCAAGCGCCATGCTCCCGAAAACCGTCAGTTTATCCGATCCGGTGCAGAACTCCTGCACAAGGGCAGAAGCAAAATGTCCCGCATCAAAGTGCGTCAGCGTCCTTGCAAGGCAGGTCATGCAGCTCCTAAAATCCGTGATGCGGTCAAAGTACCAGCCGATATTGACGATCACAAAGGTCCGGATGATCCGGAACACATGGAATCCCTTCGATTCCGTATTCATATGGAGCTTATTCGCAAGCCCTGTCCAGAACGGCGCCGTGAGGTCGCTCAAGGCGATCACCAGGCCGTTGTACAGACCCCAGAGCACGTAGTGGAGCTGGGCG
Organism: uncultured Lachnospiraceae bacterium; assembly: GCA_900315055.1. Lineage (GTDB taxonomy): Bacteria > Bacillota > Clostridia > Lachnospirales > Lachnospiraceae > CAG-791. The sequence continues at coordinate 39,262 of OMXP01000002.1, read as the reverse complement.
CCGTGCCAGATGCCGACGATGAAGAACACCAGGATGTTTGCAATGCAGGCCGGCAGCACCCGCCCCGCGTGCTTCCCGAGGTGCTTCGTGCACCATTTGCCGAACTTCTGCATAGGCTTTAAAAGCGCAAACGGATAAAACACGTAGTCCCGCATGAACGCGCCGAGGCTGATGTGCCATCTCCGCCAGAAATCCCCGAGAGACGTGCTGAAATACGGCTGCCGAAAGTTCGGGGCAAGCTCGATCCCGAACAGACTCGAAAATCCCGCGACGATATCGATCCCGCCGGAGAAATCCGCGTACTGCTGCGCCGAGTAGAGAAGAATACCGAATACGATAAGGCTCCCCGGAAGACCATCCACCGGCCCGTCGAAGAGATCCGAGATCTCATTCACCAGCATGTCGGCAACGACATATTTCTTGAGAAGGCCAAAGAGAATAAGAAGCATCCCCCGCCGCGCCCGGTCGGAGTCAAACGTATGCGTCTTCTGAAACTGCGGCGCCATGTCGGGATAGCGCCCGATCGGTCCCTGGATCATCTGCGGGAACCAGGAAAGATACAGAAGAAGCCGGGCAAAGTTTTGCTCCGCGGGATACTTCCCGCCGTAGACATCGACAAGATAGCTGATCGACATGAACGTGTAGAACGAGATCCCAAGCGGCAGAAGAAGGGACGGCGCCGAGGGGAACAGATCCGTCCAGTACTTCAGCCTTGCAAGGACCAGAAGGTGCAGGATGATCACGGTCCAGAGCACCACCCGTTTCCTGCGTGTAAAGGCTGCCTTGACCTTCTTTTTCCCCTCCCGGTCAAGGGATGGATCCTTTCGCCGTATCCTGCACGCATCCTCCAGGGAAGAAAGTCTCCTTGCGCCGGCATAGGTCACCAGGGCATGGAGCAGAAGGTAGACCATCCCCTGTCCCGAAAGCAGGGTATAGTAAAAAAGGCTTGCCGCAAGAAGCAGTATCCACTGCTTCCTGCGGCAGACCGTATAATACAGAATCAGAAGAATACCGTTGAACATCAGGTATCCGAGTGAAAACAGACTCATGAATGAAATCAGCCTTCCTGCTGCAGCCTGTTGACAAGGGCCAGCATCGCCTTTGCGCTGTTGAAGTTCGCGGGCACAATCTCCGATGCCGGGATCGAGATGCCGTAGGCATCATCCAGTGCGCTGATGATCTGCAGAATGTCAAACGAGTTCAGCAGTCCGTCGTCGATCAGATGCTCTTCTGTCTTAAAATCCACCTCATCGGTCACGTCCTGCAAAATCTCCAGTAATTCGTCCATTGATCCTTCCTCCAACTTAACATGAATCCTCACATCTGCTGTGAGTCACCCTGTGTATTCAGCTTCCAGGACTCCACAAAGTCCCTTGCAAGCTCACCCTGACGTCCATCATACAATACCACGCGCGGCATGGTGCGGGAAAGAAACAGATCCATCGCTTCGGTCACCGAATAGGCCCCGACGTTGGCAAAGCAAAGGACATCTCCCAGAGACAGCCCGTCCAGATCCACCTTCCGCACCAGCACGTCGCTTGTCGTGCAGAGGCTCCCGCAGATCGTCCAGGAATGCGTCTCCGGATCAGAGGCCTTCGACGTCGAATCCTCCTTCAGATGTACGATCTTCGGCACCTTCATGCCCATCATCTGCCCGTCGTAGTGGACGTGATGAATCCCGCCGTCAACGAGGGCATAGCAGGCGTCTTTCACCTGTTTGATGTCCGTGACCTTCGTCAGGTACCAGCCGCAGGATGCCGCAAAGAAACGTCCCATCTCAACCGTGACGTCCGCAAAGTCTGCCGCCGCCTGAAGGTCCGGGGCAAGGTCCGAAAGAAGCCGGAACGGGTGATCGAAGTCATCCCCCTCAAAACAGGGAACCGGAAGCCCGGTTCCGTACTCAAGTCTGTGGAGATCAAAGTGATGCTCTGACCTTACCTCCTCGAAGAGATCCCGGAGCATCGAAAGCTCCCCTCTCTGGATCTTCAGGTTCTTTCTCTGAGTCCCGCCAAAGCAGTGGATCCCCTCGATGACAAGGTTCGGGTATTCCGAACGGTGATCTATCAGGTACAGGAGATCCTCTTTTGACATGCCAAACTGGGAGCCGACATTGATCCGAAGAAGGATCGGCAGTACCTTACCCTGCCGCACAGCCTCCTCATGGACCAGTGTAAACTGATGAACGGATTCCGCCGTACAGATCCCGGCGCCATAACTGACGGCGTCTTTGATGTCGTTCGGCATCTTGTTGACGCCGGAGTAGAGAATCTTCTCTCCGGGGACCTTCCGGTCCTCGCAGATCGAAAGCTCCCCCGGGCTGCACACCTCGAGCCGGTCGACAAGAGGGAGCATCGCCGGCACGAGGAACGGATTTGCCTTGATGGAATAGCAAAGGTGAATCCGATCTCCCAAGATCTCCCGGATCTTCTTTACGCGCCCGGAAAGCTCTCCCGTATCAAAGACATACAGGGGCGTTCCGAACGCAGAATATAGCCCCTTCAGTTCTTCTTCGTTCACTTCTTCCCTCCCGTTGCAAGAGCCAGCAGTGCCTGCCGGTCAATCTTTCCGTTCTTGTTCATCGGAAGCTCTGAAACCTGCACCGTCTTTCCCGGCATCATGTAGGGCGGGAGCGTTGCGGAGAGCTCCTTCTTTACTGCCGGTACATCCTTTTCTCCGGTATAGTACAGCAGGATCTTCTTCTTTCCCGCATCATACACACAGGCAGCCCGGAAGACCCCGTCAAGCGCCATCGCGGCCGCCTCGATCTCGCCAAGCTCGATCCGCTGCCCCATCTGCTTGATCTGAAAATCCTTCCGCGTGTGATAGACGAGGTTCCCGTCGGCATCGTATGTGCCAAGATCCCCGGTCCGGTACATCCGCTCCGGATACACCCGGTTCAGGGGATTCTGCACAAAGGCCTTCTCTGTCTTCTCCGGATCATTCCAGTAGCCGAGGGCCAGGGCCGTGCCGCAGACGCAGATCTCGCCAAGAACCCCTTCCTTCGTCACCAGATGATCCTCTTCATCGAGCAGGAACACCCGCTCATTCGGGAAGGGCCGCCCGATCGGGATATTCTCGTTCTTTTCAAATGTCCGGTTCAGCACGTAGTACGTGCAGTTGCAGGTAATCTCCGTCGGCCCGTACAGGTTGATGAAGGCGGCTTCCGGCAGGAACTTCTGCCAGACATCGAGCTGCTTCACCGGCATGACCTCGCCCGAAAACATGACCCTTCGGATCTTCTCCGGCACCCTGTAGTCAAAGCCGTTCATGATGGAGACAAAGCACATGGCGGAGACTGCCCAGCAAAGACTCGTCACCTCATGATCACACAGGTAGTCCATGAGCGTTGTCGGCGCAGTGAAATACTCCCGGGGAATGAGCACCGTCTCGGCTCCGGTATACAGTGTTGTATAGATGTCCTTGACCGAGACATCAAAGTCAAACGGTGCCTGATTGCCGAGAACGTCCGTCTCATCGATCCCCGAGATCTGCACGAGGAACGGGATAAAGTCCAGAACCGACCGGTGACAGACCGCAACCCCCTTCGGCGTCCCCGTGCTGCCGCTTGTAAAGTTCACATACAGCGGATCCGTATCGAGAAGCCCGGCGCGAATGGACGATAAAACCTTCTCATCTGCCTCCGGCAGTTGCGAAAGGACATCGTCCAGACACACAGCCGGACAGGAAACCGACAGTGCTTCTGCCTTATCCCTCTGTGCCCGGTCATAGAAAAGAATCGAGGGCTGCAGGACCGACAGGGCCTTTTCTGCCCGCGCCGCGGGCTGCCGTACATCGATGAAGCTGTAGAATCCCCCGGCATAGACTGCCCCGAACATCCCGCAGAGCGCATCGACGCTCTTTTCCATGTAGAAGGCAACAGGGCTTCCGAACGCAATCTTCCCTGCAAGATAGGTTCCAACCCGTTTTGATACCTGAACAAGATCTGCAAACGTAACAGCCTTCCGGGGATCCCGGAACGCAGCCTTGTCCGGCCTTGCTCCTGCCGTCCTCTCCAGCATATCCAGTATGGTGATATCCCTCATGATTCCTCCCGCCATTTTTTCCGACACCGGCTATTGTACTATTTTCCCGTCTTTCTGTCGCCTGCCGTGTCCTGCCTCAGATCTTCCGCAAAGGCTTTTGATACTTTCCCGGCACCCTGAAGGTTCAGGTGCTCTCCCCCGTCGCAGGTATCCGTGCTCCAGTCGATCCCGATGTCCTTCGTATTGTAATCCACGTATGAAACCTCAAGGTCTCCGGCAAGTTTTACCAGTGCATTGTGCCTTGCCATGCTTCCGTCGGCAACAGAAGGTGCACTGAAGAGAAGGACCTGAATGCCTCTTTTTTTACACTGCCTGCAGATTTCCTTCAGGATCATCCTGCTGTATGCGGAGATCGGGGCACATTCTGTTGTCGGCGCCATGTACCCTGTGGTATCTGCCGGCACGACATCGCCGGAATTCTTTTCGATGCGAAAGCCCATCTCCCGAACCTCGTCCGATTTCTCATGCGGGAAGAAGGCCTTCCAGGCATCGTGGGTCTTGATAATCGGAAAGGCCACGGATACCGCCTCGGTCGCCGTATCCTGGATCTCCTGCACCTTGCTTCTTTCCTGAAAGAGCATGCCGCACTCGATCGCGACGATCTTCAGATCCTGTCTCGAAAGAGCCAAACGGAACAGATGGTACGCCTCCGCCATCTTCTCCTCGGGAAGACCGAGAACGTAGAACCTCTCTCCCGTCCTCTCCTCAATCACATCCGGGCGGACGCTCATGTAGGCAAGAGAGCTCCCGAGCACCACGCCGTCCAGTGAATCCCTCGGCACGCTCTTAAAGTCAATCTCCGTCGCATTTCTCTTCTGTATCGTCAGATCCGAGTGCCGGAGAATCGAAACGCTTACAAACGAGAGCACTTCGAGGAGCACCACCAGTCCCAGCACAAACAGGAGAAGAACAAAGCGACGTTTCAAAGAAGTTTTTTTCATCGTCCTGCCCTCCCTAAAAGTTCGCGTAGATCATGTCTACGGCAAGGTAGCCCGTGCCGTAGGCACCGAAAATGATCACCAGCGCCACCGCCGCATAGTACCAGGCAAAGCGGAAGGCCCTGCTCTTCCCGGACAGCCACACGTTGACATCAAAGCCGTGCTCGTGCAGAAGATCCGCACCAAAGACGAGAACCGTCCCGAACAGGATCAGCGCATAGTCCGCGGTATCAAGGCCGAAGGTATGGAGATTGGTGAGTGTCAGATCTGACAGGTGAAAGTCATGGAAGGTCGAGGCAATCATGGAAAGCCCTGCCCTCGTCCCCTGCGCCCTGAAGAACAGCTCCCCGGTCACGACAATGAGCAGCGTCCGGGCAATCCGGAAGACCTTAAAGAAGGCCCCTTCCCTTCGAAAGCCCGTCTTCTTGTAGAAGGCGCTCTTTGCAGGCTTTAATGCTTCGTTCAGAAGGATCAGGACGAGGTAGTAGATGCCGTAGAGGATATAGTTGAGGTGCGGTCCGTGCCAGATGCCGTTGAAGAGCCAGACCGGCGTCAGAGCAAGGAAGCTCACGAGAAGCTGCGCGGCATATTTGCCGTGCTTCTTCCTGGTGCTCTTCATGAGCTTCAGGACAGGCTTTGCAGTGACAATGGGGTAATAGACATAGGTCTTCAGCCATACACCGAGAGTGATGTGCCATCTTCGCCAGAACTCCCCCGCATCCTCGGAGAGAAACGGCTGGCGGAAATTCTCGGGGAGACGAATGCCGAAGAGCTGTGCCGATCCGATACTGACATCAATCATGCCGGAGAAATCCATGTACAGCTGCAGCGTGCAGCAGATCGCGGCAAACGGAATCCAGGCCCCGTGGTAGTTCGTGTACTCCCGAAACAGCATGCCGACAACCATGTTCAGGCGATCGGCGATGGCAAGCTTCTTGAACAGCCCCCAGAGGATCCGAAGAAGCCCTGCGCGGATCTCCGGCCGGTGCACGGCAGCCGGGTGCCGGAGCTGTTCCATGGTATCCTCCGGCCTTGCAATCGGTCCCTGCAGAACCTGCGGGAAAAAGGAAAGAAAGAGGAACGTATCCGTAAGCCCCAAAGGTGAGAGCCGTCCCCAGTACACCTCAATCAGGCACGCCGCCGCCATCAGGGTATAATAGGAGATTCCCGTGGGAGAAGACGGAAACAGCCGAAGAAACCGGAACGCAAAGAGCGGCCCGAACAGAAGGACAATGCCAAGAAGAAACCAGGCTGTCTTTCCCCTGCCATTCGATGTACCGATTCGCCTTGTCAGGAGGCAGGTGACCAATACGGTCAGCAAAAAGACCGGCGTCATCTTCCCGGCAAGCAGCACGTAAAAGATCAGATCCGCGACAATGAGTATCTTCCGCCTGTGCCTCTCCGGCGCATAGTGGCAGAGCAGTGCCATGAGCGGCAAAAAAGCGCAAAGATAAAGCGGCTTGTTGTATTCCATTCCGTATTCCTCTCCACACGAAAGCAGAGACATGCATCCTGTCATCGTCTCTGCCCCCTTTTCCCCGAACGTGGACTATACCGCGAACGCAAAGTATTGACAAGTCATCCAGGGACGTGCCGGAGCCCGAATGGAAGGAAGTGGAACATAAAAAAACAGCCGCCGCGGAAGAATCTAAATCTCCGCGGCGACTGCCTGCATTGAGCTTTTGCTCAGCACATCTGCTCAGAACTCTCTTAAGTTGTTGCTGTCCCTTCGGTTACTCGACATCCTGCAGGGCTGCATAGTCCTCCTCGCCGGTGCGGACCTTGACGACCTTCTGCACGTTGTAGACGAAGATCTTGCCGTCGCCGATGTGGCCGGTGTACAGCGTCTTCTTTGCGGTGTCGATGACCTTGTCGACTGCGATCTTGCCGACGATGACCTCAACCTTGACCTTCGGCAGGAGCGTGTTGTCGACCTTGGTGCCACGGTACATGGCATCGTTGGAGCCTCTCTGAATACCGGAGCCCATGACCTGGGTCATCGTCATGCCGGTGACACCGATCTCATTGAGTGCCTTCTTGAGCTCATCAAACTTGTTCAGGCGGCAGATGATGGACACCTTGTGGATACCGGTGGACAGATCTGCGATCTTAGGCTCCTTCACCACATGGACTGCCGCATTCTTCTGTGCATCGGATGCCCTGTCGTAGGAATCCTCACCCAGATCCGTGTTCTCGTTCTCGCTGACCTCGAGATCCGTGACATCGGTGATGGCAAATCCTGAGTAGGCGGATGCAAGGCCGTGCTCGTGGATATCCAGGCCGTCAATCTCGACCTGTGCCGGGACACGAAGTCCGATGGTCTTGTCGATGATCTTGAAGATGATGAACATGACAATCAGGACATAGACATCGATCGAGAGGATGCCAAGGCACTGAATGCCAAGCTGGTGAACACCGCCGCCGTAGAACAGACCCTTGCCGACGCCGTCGGCACCGGTGGAGAACAGGCCGACCGCGATGGTGCCCCAGACACCGTTGACGAAGTGGACGGAGACCGCGCCGACCGGGTCATCGACCTTGGCGACGTTGTCAAAGAACTCAACCGAGAACACAACCAGGAACCCGGCGATGAGACCGATGAAGAACGCACCGGCTGCGGAGACGCAGTCCGCGCCTGCCGTGATGGCAACAAGACCTGCAAGAGACGCATTCAGGGTCATGGAGACATCGGGCTTGCCGTAGCGAAGCCACGTGAAGATCATCGCCGTGCAGGTAGCAACGGCTGCCGCAAGGTTCGTGGTCATAAAGGCAAGAGATGCTTCCCACAGGCTCTCGTCGCCTGCCATGGAGACGGTGGAGCCGCCGTTGAATCCGAACCAGCAGAACCACAGGATGAAGACGCCGAGGGCGACGGCAGTCATGTTGTGGCCGGGGATGGCTCTTGCCTTGCCGTTCTTGTCATACTTGCCGATACGGGGTCCTAACAGAGCCGCACCCAGAAGCGCGATGATGCCGCCGACGTTGTGGACCTGTGCGGAGCCTGCAAAATCATGGAAGCCAAGCTGGGAGAGCCAGCCGCCGCCCCAGGTCCAGTGTCCGCAGATCGGATAGACCAGGAGCGAAATGCAGGCGGAATAGACGCAGTACGCGGCGAAGTTCGTGCGCTCTGCCATGGAGCCCGAGACGATGGTTGCTGCGGTTGCGCAGAACACCGTCTGGAAGATCACATACGCAAAGAGCGGCATCGTCTGCGGAACCACGGAGTTCTCCGCGGAATAGGTTCCCTGGATGAAGAAATCCGGGGTCCCGATGAAACCGTTCGTTCCGTGAAACATCAGGGAGAATCCGATGAGCCAGAAGCACGGGGTGCCGATGCAGAAATCCATCATGTTCTTCATGAGGATATTGCCGGTGTTCTTGGCTCTTGTAAGACCCGATTCGCACAGGGCAAAGCCCGCCTGCATGAAGTAGACCAGAGCGCCGCACAGCAGCACCCAGATCACGGTCGTCGCTTCCCAGCTGCCGCCGCCTGTCAGTGTTTGCCAGTTCATAACTATTTCCTCCTCTTCTTCGTTCAGCAAAGCAAAAGGCGCCGCCCGGAAAGCCATAAGCTCCCCGGACGGCGCCCTTGCCGTTACCTGAAAACAAATACGCCGCAGATGGCAACCTTCAGGTTTCCCTAAGGCTCTCCTCTCTGCGGCGTCCTTGCCGAAATCATGTCAGGATTGTATCCCGGAACACAAATCGGCGCAATGGAATTTTTACCAGTCTTCCCGAAGATTTCAGAAAAACGTTAGAACATATTCCCAAGAAACACGGATGGCAGATACTGCTCTGCCACCTTCTCAAGTCTTTTGATATCCGCCTTCGGTGTCGCCTCAATGTCATACTGATACCGCGGAAAATACCGCGACAAATGCAGCACGATGGAGGGAGACAGCGAAGCCAAATAGGATGCAAGCTCCCGGATAAAATCCTCCCTGTCGTTTTTGCCGGGAATCACAAGGCATGTCACCTCGAGATGACAGGAGGCATACACCATCTCAATCGTCCTCCGCACCGATGCAAGATCCCCGTGCAGCTCGTCCCGGTAGAATGCGGCATCTCCCTTGTAGTCGATGTTCATTGCGTCCACATACGGTAAGACCTCCGAGATTACTTTCTCTTCCGCCGTGCCGTTGGTGACCAGCACCACCTTCTTGGACGGATCCTTCTCTTTTAAGAGCTTTGCGCAGTCGATCACGTACTCATACGAGATCAGCGGCTCATTATAGGTAAAGGCAAGCCCCAGGTTGTCTGGGATGGAGAGCGCCAGGTTCACCAGCTCCTCCGGCATCATCTGGCGAAAAGATGCCTTAAGAGAATCCACCTGAGAGATCGTGTAGTTCTGACAGAACGGACAGCGGAGGTTGCAGCCAAAGGAGCCGACAGAGAGAATCTCGCTTCCCGAATAGAACTTCGCAAAGGGCTTCTTCTCGATGGGATCCATGGCAATGGAGGTAAGACACCCGTAATTCACCGCACGGATCACACCGTCCACATTGCCCCTTGCCCTGCAGTATCCCGTCTGGCCGGAAGACAAGGCGCAGTGGTGAAAGCACGTATTACAGACAGGTCTCTCCTCAGACATGGCGCACCACCTCAAAACGCTGAAGCGTAAGAGTCGGATCATTGATCGAAATCCCGCCCTTCCGGCAGGCGATCTTCACCTGCTGCTCCACGGTATCAACGCCCTCAAGATCCGGAAGGAGAAGTCCTCTCTTTCCCTCCGCATTGGAGCAGATGACACCGTACCGGTGCACGTCCAGCTCCTGGGCACTCTCAATCCGCTCTGCAGCCCCAAGTACATCGACACTGATCGAGAGATACGGAAGCTCCGATGGGGTAACCGGATCAAACCGGGGATCCCTGGAGCAGGCCGAGACGGCGTTCTGGATGATCTCCTCTGCCACATTGTTACAGGTTGCCGAAATGGTCCCGATGCAGCCCCGGAGGTCCCCGAACTCATGAATGGACACGAAGGCCCCTGCCCTTGTCGTCCGCATCTTATCCGTCACCCATGACGGCACCGGGATTCTCTTCCTGTCCGTAACCCAGGCCTTTACCTCGGCCCTTGCAAGCCGGACATAAGGGTCAGAAGATGCAGCTATTTCTTCTTCACCTTCCGCCTCTTTCTCCAGGTACCGGGAGAGAAAGGAACGCTCCGGATCGTCTCCCGTCACCTTATAGATCACAAAGCCGTAGCCGACACCGAAGGTCGCCTCATGGGTCAATACCTTTATCTCAACACTCTTCTTATCAAGTGCTCCCGCCATGATGCAGAACGACCGATGGCCGCACTCCTCGGCCTTTTCGAGAAAGACCGGGTCATATTCCAGGAGTTCTTCGAAGTTCCCGCTGCTCATGGTCTGCATGATCCGGCGATCGTACTCAGGTCCTTCCGGTTTCAGCCCGTAGGGGCCGGATTGAAGCTGGCAGTGGGACAGATCCCCGGATGCAATGTACAGAACCTTGCGTCCCAGCTCGTCCGCCGTCTTCTGAATCAGCTGTCCAAGCTTATAGTGCTCGACGAGAGACTGTCCCGAGAGTCCCACGCGGACCAGTTTGTAGTCGGTGTACTTTTTGTTGACAAAGTAGAGCGGTACCATCGTCCCCTGATCGAGCTCCGGCTCCCGCTCGTAGTCCGATCCCGCCGCCATGTGAGCCTTCCGGCAGCCGGCGCACAGGCAGTCTACGAATTCCGTGTCGTAGGAGACAGACATGTTGACTTCCGGGTGACCGTAGCGGGAAAAGCTGCCGCCTGCCCTCTTTCCCGGTGAGATCTCAAAGTAATCCCGGTACATGGTCGCATGCGGCGTCGAGAGCACAATCGTCTCCGGCTGTACCTTCGCCACAAGATCTGCCACCGCAGCATAGGAATCCAGGGTTGGCTGAATCTCCTTCTCCCGTCCTCCTCCGATCTCCGGCACTGCCACCGGAGGGTGCGGAACCATGACTGCATAGATGATACCCATAAAAGCCTCCCGCAGATCCTGATCAATCTGCTGTTTCCATTATAATACGGATCCGGGCAAGGACAGCCTTCTCATCGCCCTGAAGGTCACCTGTTTGTCCCCTGCTGTTTTCTTTTCCGGCCTGTTGCGGTATATTGCTTTTGCTTTCATCGGTTTGTTTTGATTCGGAGAGAGGATACATGAAACGTCTGCTGCATCATTCCGTTCAGCCCGGCTGCCTGAAATTCGCGATTCTGTTCCTTGCCATCGCCCTCTGCGCCTCCTATGCCATGCGCCGCTCCGGCGTGCCGTTTATCGCATCGGATGCACAGCCCGTTGAATCCACGACCGTGACGTATGCAACCAAAGATGCGCCGATCTCGATCACACTCTCACCGACAAGCCGCACCCTGTACGGATTTCTCCTGACCCTCAGGGCACCGGAAGAAGCCTCTTCCGATACCACGACCGTGCGTCTCTGCAGGGACGGAGAGTCTGTCTATGAGAAGATCCTGAACAACGATGACGCATCCTTCATCAGCTATAAGAGCGACGAGAGCGGGGATCCTGTCCGGGAGCGCTGGACGGAATTCGATCCCGATTCCGTAATCGACCTGGGGGACGGCCACACCTGGACCATTGAAATCACCTCGAGTGCGGCAGACGAAAAAAATGCCTACGGCTTTTATGAGATCGCAAAGGCGACCGGCTACAAGTATACGAGTGGCGGAAATGATGCAGGGGATGGTCAGACGATGGAGGAGGTCTATCAGGCATCCACCGGCGTTGTCTGGTCCGTTCTTCTCTATCAGCTTCTTTCCAACACACAGCGCCTTATTCTGACCGTGCTGTTCTTTGCTGCGATCTGTCTCGTCCTGTGGCTTTGCCTGTACTTTGGGAAAGCCTTTCAAAAACCAGAGAACATCTTTCTACTTTTCTCCCTTTTGCTTGGCGGCCTGTACCTGTTCCTGACATCCCCGTACATTACACCGGATTCCGCAAACCACTTCGTGCGCGCCTACACGATAGCCCATGGCCAGTTCCTGGTGCCGGAAGGGGGGCTCGTCAACGTCCCGGAAAACATCATCGTGTACCGCCAGTATGCCTATACGCCGTATATCGCCCTCCACACGTTCCATACGACTCTGAACGCTCAGGACCTCGTCCCCTATAACATCTCGAACTTTGCGCTCTACTCCCCGTATAACCACGTCCTGACAGCCCTTGGCATCGGCATCGCCGATCTGTTCACGGACAACGTCTGGGTTCTTTACTACACGGGATCCCTGTTCAACCTGTTCGGGTGCACGGCGATTATCTATCTTGCGATCCGGGCCATCCCGACCGGAAAAGCCCTGCTCTCCGCCATCGCTCTCATGCCGATGATGCTGGAGCTTCGCTCGAGTCTCTCGGGGGATGCCTTTACAAACGCCATGGTGATTGCCATCCTCGCCTTCTGTGTCTGCTGGTGCGGACAGGACCGGACCATGACCAGAAGGGATCTTGCGCTGATGTACGTCACTCTGTTCTTTGTGAGCTCCTGCAAGGTGATCTATTTCATCAGCGCATTTCTCGTCTGGATCATCCCGAACGCCCGGTTCCGGAGCAGGAAATCCGCTTTCCTCCACAAGATCCTCGCAACACTCGAGACACTGGTCCTCTCCCTTGGCTGGATCGCCATTGCCTCAAACTACCTTGGTTCAACCCGCGCCGGAGGCGATGCCGCGCAGAAGGTTTCCTTCATCCTGCATCAGCCCGTCCGGTACGTTTACATCATGATCAAGACGCTCTGGGAAGACGGGGCGGAGTATCTCCTGGAACTGTACGGCTACAAGCTGGGTCTTCTGAATATCGTGACCAGCGAGCTGATCCCGGTGCTCGGCATTGCGCTTCTCTTTGCCCTGTTTATCGCAGCAAGGCAGAATCAGCCTTCCTGTGCCCGCCGTGCGGGTCTCTGGTCCGCCCTGATTGCAGCCGGGATCTTTGTCCTTGTCGACACCAGCCTGTACCTTCAGTGGACCTCCCTTGCCGCGTCCACCTACTCCATCGAGGGTCTGCAGGGACGCTACTATATCCCGGCTCTTCTCTTTGCCTTCTTTGCCCTGCTGATCCCCAGGGGAAAGAAGAGCATGCCGTCTCCCGATCCCCGCAGCCGGTCCCTCGAAGTAAATCTCCTGTACGGCAATGCGGTACTGGCACTCCTGGAACTGATGGAGCTGATGAATTACTGCTCCTACCTCGGATAGACAGACAAAAGCCACTCCACACCGGCTTTGAAAGCACAAGGATATGAACCCGATGAAGACAAAACACATCACTTTTAACCGCAGACAGTCTTTTGGAATTCTTTCTGCACTGTTCCTTCTGGGGTACAGTGCCATCATCCGGGCAGACTTTCTGTACATGGACGACATGGGAAGAGCGTATTCCGGAACCATGGACTGGACCTTCGGCCGCGTCCTCAACAATGTGCTCTCCTATCTGATGTCGTTTTCGACAGAGCTCAATGACGTCTCTCCCCTGACGCAGATTCTGGCAGCGCTGCTTCTTGCTCCTTCGGCCGTCATCCTGATCTTCGAGGTCTGTCCGAAAGAGCGCTGTACCATCGCAGATCTTGCAGCGGGGAGTATCCTTGCGCTCAATCCGTATTTTCTCGAGTGCATCTCCTACAAATTCGATGCCCCGTACATGGCCTTCTCGATCTTTGCAAGTATCCTTCCGATCGCCTTTCGAAAGAAGAAATGGTACCCCGCAGTCGCCTTCCTCGGTGTCCTTGGCATGTGCTGCACCTATCAGGCGTCCTCGGGCATCTTCCCGATGGTTGTCATCGCCTATACCATCGGCTGCATCGCACGAAACGAGGGGACAAAGAAGGAGCGCGGATCGTTCTTTTTAATCTCCGCACTCTGTTGGCTGGCAGCCCTCGGTTTCTACAAGTTGGTCATCATGAACCTCTTCTACCGGGAGCCGTCCTATGTATCCGCCTCTCTTCCGTCTCTTCCGGAGCTTTTGCCGACCTATCTGGATCACATGGGACAGTACCTGTCCCTTGTCCGCTCGGATTTCCGCGTCCAGTGGCTGCTGTTCGCTGCTCTGATCGTCCTGTTCTACCTTCTCTTTCAGATCGGCAGCACAGTAAAGACCGGCACCAGCCTCTCTGCAGGCCAAAAGGCCGGACGGATTCTCCTGATCCTGGCCGGCACAGGCCTGATGACCGTGCTGATGTTCGGGATCTATCCGTTCCTTTCAAAGCCGATTTTTGCCTGCAGAGCCATGTACGGGTTCTGTGTCCTCCTCTGCCTGCTGGCACTGGGTACCACAGAAAGCCTCCCCGACAGAAAAATACTTGTCAGAGCAGGAAGAGCCCTGGCCGTCCTGTCCGTCTGCTGCCTTTCCTGGTGCTTCTTCTCCTTTGCCTTCACCTACGGCAACGCCCTGGATCAGCAGAAATCCTACATCGAAACCCGCATGCAGATGGTGACGGATGACCTTGTCGCAAACAACATCATCCCGGAGGATCAGGAGGTGAACCTTACCATGGAGGGGTCCCTTGGATATTCCCCGGTGGTCGAACGCATCTCGGAGCACTTCCCGATCCTCGAGGGCCGTCTTGTCCCCGGCATGTTCACCGACAGCACCTGGGGCTTTGGAAACTACATGGACTACTATCCCCTCCCGAACGTCCGCTATGAGGGCGCCGACTCCTTCCCTTCCGGTGATCTGCCGCTTGTCCGTGATACTTCGCTGTATAAGGTCTGCAGCGACGGCACCAGCATCCGCGTCATCTGGAAAGAGGCCACATCGGAAAACTGAAAAAAGCAGGAAACAGGTACAGAAAGAGCCATGCAGCCGGATGAAACCGGCGCATGGCCCTTTTTTACAGATTCGCAATGACAGAAGCTTCACGCGACGGATCCCTGCTGCCTTGTCTTCTCGGCATGCAGAAGTTCCTGTCCTGCCTTTTTCCGGGACTCGTCGATGGTCTCGGCTCTGATCCCCTCTTCCTTCTTTGCCTCCTCTGCCGCTACAACATCCGGATGCTCCTTCCTGAACCAGTCCGCAAAGACAAGGCTCCCGTCGGGCTGTCTTTCATACATCCACTTCGCATTGCGGATCTTATAGTAGGGCGTTCCCTTGATCTTCGAGGCCACATGGGCGCCCCAGACACCGAGCTTTGCGTACATCGCAAGCCCCTTCCTTCGCTTCCCGTACTCCCTGCCGAAGAGCTTTCCGATGGTCTCCGCGGATTTCTCGTCATAGAAGTACTTGGACATCTCGTAGAACGTATCCTGCAGCTCCCAGGGAGACATGTTCTTTGGCTGGAAGACGACATTCATCATGTCGTAGGCAGCCCAGTTCGTCTCTTTGAGGAGTCTTCCCTCCTTTACCATCTGCTCGTACACCGGTGTTCCGGGATAGGGTGTCAGAATCGCCGGCTGCAGCTGATAGGCATTGATCTCCTTCGCAAAGTCAATGGACCGTTTGATATCCTCCTTCTGATCATCGTCCAGCCCAAGGACTATGGACGCAATGACCCGGATTCCGTGCTCCGCGCAGGCTTTACCGGCCCTTCGGATATCCTCGATGTTCTGTCCCTTGTGAATTGAATTCAGTGCCTTCTGGTTCAGGGATTCGATACCGATGAGAACCCGGGTGAGATGTGCCTCCTTGAGGAGGGTCAGGAGCTCCTCGTCGTTTGCCATGTCGGTTCTGCCAAAGAAGAACGTCTCTTTAAACGTCAGTCCTTCTTTGATCATCCGCCGGCAGATCTCCTTTGCCCGCTCCTTGTCCGCGGTGAAGTTGTCGTCCTCGAAGTTCATGTACTGAAAGCCCATCTGCTTGTACATGCGGATTTCGCCGATCACATTGTCGATGGAGCGCTGCCGGTACGGCGCAAACATGCGGGACGTCGTGCAGAAGGTGCAGCGGAAGGGGCATCCACGTGTAGTCAGTACATTTGCCGCCTCCACCGGAGTCTTCAGGATGCTGTAATCCGGATACGGTGCCTCATCGAGGTTTTCGAGCGGGATCCCGTGTACGATCCTATCGGTGATCCTCCCCTCGACGACATCGAGGATCACCTTCTCGCCCTCTCCGACGATCACCTGATCGGCGTGCTGCAGGGCTTCCTCAGGCATATTGGTGGCATGCATGCCGCCCATGATGACGCGCGCATGCCCTTCCTTATGAACACGGTCCGCAAGCTCATAGGCCCGGAGCGAGTTGCTTGTCATGATCGAAAACATGAAGATGTCCGCTGTCGGGATGAGCTTCTTATAGTTGACCGAGCCGTTCAGTTCCTCATAGACCTCAACCTCATGTCCTGCACGCTTCAGGATTCCGCCGAGGATCAAAGGACCCGTGATCGAATTGCTCTGTCCGTAGACCTTTCCTGCCGCCCGGTAGGCGGGAAGTCTTCGCAGTGCTGTTGTAGGGGTAATGAAAACGATTTTCATAAGTCGAAACTCCAGATTCTCTGTTATACTGATTGGTAGATATTTAACGAATCCTTAACCAATGTGGAGGTCCCATGTCCATACGAACCAGGGAATACATTGAAACGACGTTCGGACAGATGCTCAATGAGCAGTCACTGTCCCGCATCACCGTCAAGGAAATCGCATCGCGCTGTGACATCAGCCGCAACTGCTTCTACTACCACTTTGAGGACATCCCCTCTCTCCTGACGAAAACCGTCGGCGATGAGGTCAACAAGGCGATCGCCTCCGTCCCGGACTCTGCAACCCTCGATGAGGCCGTCTGCCAGCTCGTGGACTTTGCCAGAACGCGCAAGACCGCTATCATGCACATCCACTTCTCCGACAACCGCCAGATCGTCGAGGACTGCCTGCTGAAGACCTGCCGCTACATCACGGACAAGTTCATGCAGCAGTTCCGCTCGAAAAATGCGCTCAGCGAGGAAGACGCGGCGCTTTTGAAGAAGTTCTACTCCTATGAGCTCTTCGGCCTGTCCATGGACTGGCTGAATCACCACATGATGTACAACATCGAAGATGATTTCCGGCGTCTGGGACAGCTGGTGGAGAAATACGTCCGCTCAGCCTGAGAAAAGGGATAAATCCCATGGATTTACCCTTGGGATCGGCCATCCGAATCTGCCCTCTGTAAAATATAATTGTAAAATCGGGCACTTCGAAAAGGCACGTGCACTTCCTCTCACCTGACAGCTTTTGTGACACAGGCCGGAAAGTGTAAAAGATAAAAAGGAATTGAGAGAAGCAATGGAGGTAACGGATTGAGCGCCCTGACCGTCATTATCCTGATACTCGCTGCACTGTACCTTGCAGCGCTCTACGGGATCTACCGGGCTGTGTTCGGAAGCAAACCCATAAAAAAGCGGAAAGATCTGACATACAACATCCCGACGTCCGGGCAGTATCAGGCACAGAGAGACGTTATGGTGGAGCTCATCAGGAACCTCGAAGCGGTACCGTTTCAGGAGATCTCCTGCAGAAGCAGGGACGGGCTGATCCTGAAGGGGAGATATTACAAAGCCGGCAGAAAGCCGGAAGAAGAAAACAGAAAAGAGGGAAGAAAGATCTGCGCCATCCTCTTCCACGGCTACAGAAGTTCCGCTGTGCGGGACTTTGCAGGCGGTGCAAAGGAAATGATTTCGATGTGGGTCCCGACGATCCTGATCGATGAGCGGGGTCAGGGACGATCGGAGGGACGGTGTGTCACCTTCGGTGCCATGGAGCGCCATGACGTCCTTTCCTGGACCGAAAAGGCGGTTGAGATGTTTGGACAGGATGTGGAAATCTATCTCTACGGCATTTCCATGGGCGGAGCAGCGGTGCTTCTCTCGAGCGGGCTGCCTCTTCCGGAGAACGTAAAGGGCATCGTTGCCGACTGCCCGTTCAGCTCCGCAAAGGACATCATCTGCACCGTGATCCGCGGGATGCACTTAAGCGACAGGATTCTCTGGCCCCTCATTTTTCAGGCGGCGTATCTATTCGGTCATTTCAGTCTGAACAACACCAACGTAAGAGACGCCGTAAAGAAGGCAGACGTTCCGATTCTCATCGTCCACGGAGAGGACGACCGGTTCGTCCCGGTGGAGGAGAGCATGGAAATCCAAAAGGCCAGCCCGGAAAAGGTTGACCTTGAGACATTCCCGAAGGCAGGACACGGCATCAGCTATATCCTCGACCGGGGACGCTATCAGAAGCTGATTCAGGCCTTTATGGGTTTCGATCTCTGAAACAGCCTCTGAACCGCCAGAACAATGGTCAGGACAATGCCGGCAAGGGTCAGGACAGCACTCAGATGGTCGGCAAAGGACGGTTCATAGACAAGGTAAACAACGCCGTCTCCGTAAAGATCTGCTTCCACCATGCCACGGGCGGACTTCCTGACCAGGCATTCCACCAGATCCTCTCCCACCTTCTGATAGACATGGAGATTTTTGTACCAGGCAGCCGGAAGCTCTGCGGTATCCGCTTCCACAAGATCCGGATCGGTGTAGATCTGCGTATTCACACCGGACTGTATCGTCTCCGGCGAAAGACTCTTTCTGACACCGTCCAGCACGGCCATATGATTTTTCAGATCCTCGACCTGCCCTTCTGCTTCGACCGGAAGATATTCCGAAATGCTCGCTTCCTCCTCACAGATATCATCCTCTGCCGTCAGATGCGTGTGGATCGCACCGTTTACTGACAGATACCCGCATACGGAACCAAAGTACAGGACAAGGACCACAGCGCCAAGTGCCGCGGAAAGGACGTGGCGTCTCACAGCCCTGCCCGGAATCGTGCAGACCATCTCCCCTGCAGCACAGGACAGAAACAGGCTTGCCAGCATCAGGAACCGCCAGGGAAACTGGATCAGGCTGATGGGCGTGTTCTGCAGATATCTCCAGGGAATCACCGTGGTGGACAGCACCACGGCAGCGCACCCAAGAAGCCAGGTCACCCTGCAGCGAACGCTCATGAAGTGCCAGAGGAACAGTCCTGCGATCGCCGTTGCCATCAGGACGATGCCGATGTTGTAGACGTTCCCGTTCACGTCCATGTCGTAGAAGTGATTGCGGAAGGAGGAAGACAGCAGCTGCAGCGGATGAAGTGCCATCTGTGCAAGCTCATAGGGGGACGGCTGTTCAAAGGTCTGCGCCGTCTCCTGCTCTGCCATCGGAATCCAGAACACGGCACCGACAAGGAGCGCCAGCCCTGCTGCCGGAAGAAGCCGCACAAGTCTTGCCGCCTTCTCTTTCATGAAAAACAGGGACACCACGCCCACCGGAATTAGGAAGAGCACGGTAAGAAACGGACTCAGCACATGGGACCAGAGAAGGAGTCCCATGCCAAGCCCCAGAACCCACCAGTCCCGCTTCCGGCCAAAGAACACCGCATAAAACCCGTACAGGACAAGCGGCAGGAATGTCATCGAGAGATATTCCCCGAGGGCAAACCGTGTAAACGCATCGAAAAACCGATAGCTGCAGAACGCATAGAGAAGGGCCGTCAGAAATGCCTGCTCTCTGGATCCGTCCATGCGCCGCACCGCAAGGTACGTATTAAGAAGTGTGAGAAAGGTATAGAAGGCGATGCCGGCGTAGATACCGGTGACCCAGTTGTCCGTAATAAGAGTCCCAAGGGCAAACGGATAGAGCGTAAACTGCGGATAAAAGATGCCGATCGGAAGACTGATCTTCCCGAAGGACCAGGTATACGTATACGGGCGGAAATCCCCATGTCGAAGGTGGTCTGTCATTTCCAGGATCCGGTTCAGGTGATAGCGCGTATCGTCCCCCAGTATCAGATCTTTCCGCATCGCAGGCGGCAGCACATACAGGAAAGAAAGCAGAAAAAATACCAGAATGCAGCCTGCTTCTCTCAAATGTTCTCTTCGTTTCTCTGTCTTTGCCATGATGTCTTATTCCCCGCAATGCCGTAAATGCCGGCCTGTCGTTTTCCCCGCCCCTGTCCAGTTTTCCCAAAACTGCGCTATACTGATGGAACATCAGACTTTAGGAGGATATCGCATGTCGAAGCGATCACACAAACATCTTTCCCGGGAAAAGAAGCTTCTCCTCGTCGCACTGCTTCTTGGCTTTGCGCTTCGCCTGTTTTATGTGGGACAGGTCCCGGGAGACGGCGCACTCTGGCAGGACGAGTCCTACGCCGGATACAATGCCTGGTCGCTTCTGCACTACGGGGTTGACACCAGCGGGTACCACCGCCCTGTCTATCTGGAGACCTGGGGATCGGGCATGAGCATCATGCTGACACTCCTGGAGATTCCCTTTGTTGCCGGCTTCGGTCTGTCTGCTTTTTCCGTCCGTCTGACCCGTGCGGTCCTTGGCTGCATCGAGCTGATTGCCTTTGCGGCCCTCTGCCGGGAAATCCGGGGAGAGAAGTTTGCCGCTGTCGGCACCTTTCTCCTCTCCGTCATGCCCTGGGATATCATGATGAGCCGTTTTGCGATGGATTGCAATGCGCTGCCGCCATTTCTCCTGTTCGGCCTTCTGTTTCTGATCCGGGCGGGAAAGAAAAACAGCAGGTACCTTCTGCTGTCCATGCTGTTCTTCGGCCTCTCCCTTTACTGCTATGCCGCCACCTGGATTGTCATGCCCTTCCTGATCCTTTTCTGCTATGTCTGGTACATCCTTGCCGTGAGAGCGGACAGCAGCCGCAAAACCATTGATCTCTGGGGGATTCTGTCCGTGGCCGTTCTGGGGCTTCTTGCCCTGCCGCTCATTCTGTTTGTCCTCGTCAACATGGGGTTTCTCGAGCCGATGACCGGCGGGTTCCTTGACATCCCGCGCCTTTCAAGCTTCCGTTCCGGAGAGCTTTCGAGAGATCCGAAGACCTTCCTCTCCCATCTCTACAACACCATTCATCTGCTTGTCACCCAGGACGACGGCAGAGTTTCCGATGTTGCGGGATCGTTCGGCCTCTTCTATCCCTTCAGCTACCTGCTGATGCTGCCGGGACTCGGGCTCTCGATCTTCCACATGCACCGGGAGAAGAAATTCCGTGCCGAAGCGCTGCTGATCGTCCAACTGTTCCTCGGGCTCCTTCTCGGCGGCCTCCTCGAGGAGCCGTACTTCTCGAGGATCAACATCGTACTCCTGCCGATGACCTATTTCCTCGCCGTCGGCTGCATGGAGCTGATCGAACACTGGCACGCAAAGGCGTCCTACGTGATCGGCCTCACCTACCTGCTCTCTGTGTGTGCATTTGTCTCCTATTACTTCACCGACCACAACGGCAACTGCGCCAAAACCTATGGGGCAGGACTTCGGGAAGCCCTTGCCTACACCGATACCATCCGGGATGCGGACGATACGGTCTGCTTTTTGACCTACGTTCCGGTATCCGATGTCCTGTTCTATGAGAAGATCCCCGCGGATCTGTACCTTGACACCGTCGTCATCTGTGACCGGGGATCCGGCACCATTGAATCCCGGTATCCGGAAAAATACGCCTGGTATGACGCCACAGCCGCCATTGATCCGGCAAACCTGGTCTATCAGGAGATCACAAAGAACCGGATCTTCCTGTGTGCAAGCGATAATGCGGACGTCATGGCATACATGGAGGAGAACGGTCTTACGGTCACCGTGTTCGCAAACTACGCTGTGGGAGAATGGAATCATTAACGGAGGATATCAGATGAGTCTGGACAAAAACCTGCTTCTCATTGTCAACCCCGTCGCAGGTCAGGGCAACGTACAGGACAGCCTGTATGAGATGATACATGCCTTAAGCCTGTACGGCTGCTGTGTAAGCGTCCTGCCGGTCGATCCGGCAAACGGTCTCACGGCAAGCCGCTGTCTGCGGGAAAACGACACCCGCTTTGATGTCATCGCCTGCAGCGGCGGAGACGGCACGCTGTCGCACCTTGTCAATGCGGTCATGAAAAAGCACATTGCTGTTCCCATCGGCTACTTCCCGGCAGGCTCCACCAATGACTTCGCATCCGGCATCGGTCTCCCGAATACCCTCGAGGGACAGTGCCGGGCCATCGGGGAGGGAATTCCCTATGCCTATGATATCGGCCGGTTCAATGACACCTATTTCAACTACATCGCTGCCTTCGGTGCCTTCACCGATGTCAGCTATGCCACCAGTCAGTCCTTAAAGAATGCCATCGGCCACACCGCCTATGTCCTGAACCTCATCAAGTCGTTTCCGACAGCGGTCCAGTATCACGTAAACATGTCCATCGACTATGATGATCATCATCTCGAGGACGAGTTCATCGTCGGTACGGTCTCCAACACCAAGTCGATCGGCGGCGTCAAAACACCGCTCCTCTCCCGGGCGGATCTCAACGACGGGATGTTTGATGTCATCCTGATCCGTCCGCCTAAGACGCTGGTCGACGCCAATGACATCCTGCAGTCTCTGCGGAGCGGAAATCTCGACAACCCGCTGGTCACGGTCTTTCAGGCAAAGCATCTGCACATCACAACAGAAAAGCCCGTTGCCTGGACGCTCGACGGAGAGGACAGCGGATCCTACACGGAAATGACCATGGACATCTGCCCGGGCGCCATGAAGATCATGGTGCCGGAGCAGAAATAAGAACAGTAAGGCTCCCAAAGTCAAAACCTGTCTGATCAGCAGGTCCAAACGAACGCAGCGCCTCCGTATTCCGGTACTTCCCCAAGGGCTGCGATATACGCCGCACATGCCGGGTACAGGTTTCTGTGAAGCCCCTGTCCGAAGGAATCTCCCTCATACAGCAGCATCAGAACACAGGACAGCAGGGGCTGGCGGAAGCTGCAGGGGAACCGGAAGGTCCCACTGAGCCGCATTTCCTCTTTCATTGCCCTGTCAAAGTCTCCCGCAGGGACAGGAATCTCTCCTGCTGATCCGACGGGCATTCTTTTGCAACAGCGCACAGTGCCTGCCGAAGCTTTGCATCTGACATTTTGTCTGCCCGGTCTGTCACTGCTTTGTCTCATTGGTGACAACCAGATCGTGGCCTTTTGCATCACACTGTATCGTGAAAGCGCCGGTGCCGGCATCCGTCACCGTGACACTCACCACACCGCCTGCTCGGCAAAGATCGTAGACCAGGAGTCGGTCCTTCTCTCTGTGTGTCTTACACCCCGGCACGGTCTCCCGGAAACTCTCCTCTATGACAGAGAGCAGATCCCCGCTGTGACCGGCCTCTCGCAGACGATTCGTCACATTCCCCGCCGTAAGGATTCTCGCATCCGCACAGCTCTGCCATTCATAGGCTGCCACGTACTGCCGGTACCACGGGAGAAGCATGCCATAGAGGAGAATCAGACACAGCAGTATCAGAATCCGTATGCACGCACCGCGGTGCTTTCTCCACGGCGTATCCTTTGTCAGTGTAAGCTCTTCCACGTCAATCCCTCCCTCACCGGACAGACTCATAGGAAATCTGTGTCAGGTCCGTAATACCGGGGAAATCCTCTGCGCTTCTGGTGAATACGTCATCATGTTTCTCGTTGCTGCAGTCAAAGCAAAGCTCCCCGGTACTTTCGTCCACAATCCGCACGAAAATATACCCGTCGTCCCTGCAGAGGCCGAAGACCGTCAGGGTATCTGCCTCCCGGACCACCGTGTAATCCATGTTTGTTTCAAAAGCCTCTGTGGCAAGCTCGAGAATGCTGTCTGTCGTCAATGGTTTTCCTTCCCGAAGCAAGACGTAGAGTTTCCTTGCATATATCCTTTCCACGATGTGCCTTGCATCAAAACAGGTCCACGTGTTCTCCGCTTCGACATACCGGCTGTACCATGGCCGGGAAGCAATATTAAGGATCACAAGGATCAGTACAGCCAGGCCGCGCACCAACAGGTCCCTGTGCAGTTTTGGCAGTGATGCTGTCCCCATGAATTCACCGTGTTCCGTCTTTCTTCCCGTCCATGTTGAGGGACTCTGCAATCACCACTCTCGGCTTTCGCATCGTCCTCGTGTTGATGGACAGCACATATTCCCCGAGGATGCCGATAAAGAACAGAATAAGGCCCCCGAGCAGAAAGACCCCGACCTGGATCGAGGCAAGCCCCAGCGGGAACGCAGCCCCGTAGATCAGCTTTCGCACGATCACCGAGATGGCATAGATTACGCTGAACAGGCCGACGATCACCCCGAGAAGCGTTGCCATGCGCATCAGCTTCTTGGTCGAGGTCGTGATCCCCTGCATCGCAAAGTCATAGTTCCGGTAGAAGTTGAAGTTCGATTTTCCCCGTCCGGACTTGTGATGATGGTAGGGAAGAAACACACAGTCCGGGGCATATTCGGCGATGACTGCCTTAAGATACGGCTGGATCTCCTCGACCTCGTTCATGACATCGAGAAACTTCCGGTCATAGAGCCCGTACCCGTTGCACTCCTTGAGCTGTGGGGAATCGGAGAGCCAGCTGATGATGCGGTAGTAGAGACTTCGCATCAGACTGATCCCCCGTCCCTCGTCGGATTTCTCCTTCTGCCCGAGAACGACCAGGTTTCCCTCCTCCCACTTCCTTACGAAGTCCGGAAGAAGCTCCGGCGGATCCTGCAGATCCCCGAACACCAGAAACGCACAGTCCCCCTTCGCATGGCGGAAGGCCGAAAAGATGTTCCTGGAGAACCCGAAGTTCGCCATGTTGAACAGTGCCTTCACATGGGGATCCTTCGCACACAGGGCACGGATTATCGTCCTTGTACCGTCCTTCGAGTGATCGTCCGAGAACAGGATCTCATAGTCATAGGAGGACAGCTCGTTATGAAACAGGTTTGTCAGGATCTCATAGAGATCTGTAATCGTGTTCTCCTCGTTGTAACAGGGAACCACGACACTGATCATCTTCCTTTGTGCCATAGAAACCTCCTCAGAGCCCCAGGACCGTGATCGCAAGGGCCGCAAGTGTCAGACACAGGAACCCGAGGATCACCAGGAGCCGTATCCGCAGCTGGATCCGGATCCCGTGGTCTGCGGGAACCGATACCCTCTCTCCCGCATGGCGGAAGGCACACAGCAGGATCTCGGAAAGGCAGACCAGAAGTACAGCCGACAGCGCCGGCGTCATCGCCTCAAGGCCCGTCCGCCGGAGGATCCCCGCAACCGTCGTCCCGCCCTCTCCTGCAAGAACCGATCCGCAGAAAGGACGAAGGATCAGATACGCAAAGGTATGATCCCCGCCGTAGACCCAGTAATACTTGAAGATCATAAGAACCAGAACGCACCCGTTCCAGATAAAGTCGACAAGCAGCTGCCGGTTCCGGTTGTCCGGGGTCAGACCTGCGAGGACGGACAGCACCGCAAACGGCGCCAGATACATCGTCCAGTACGGGAACATCTCCCCGAAGCACAGGTAGGACGCAAAGAGCGCAAAGCAAAGAAGCATCGGCCGAAGATCGTTCTTCTGATCCTCTCTGTCCTTACTGTTCTCCCGGTCCTTCCCCTTCAGATAGGCATAAAGATAGATCACGGCAAAGCAGATGATGAGAAGGGATATGTTTCCGAATCCCCCCGGGATGGCATAGGAAAAGACCTGTGAGAGCTTGTTCCCCAAAAAGCCGCTCACGGTCTGCCGGTAGGTGGGATCCAGGGAATAGATCAGCTTGCAGAGGATCAT
Organism: uncultured Lachnospiraceae bacterium; assembly: GCA_900315055.1. Taxonomy (GTDB): domain Bacteria; phylum Bacillota; class Clostridia; order Lachnospirales; family Lachnospiraceae; genus CAG-791. The sequence goes on along the minus strand of OMXP01000002.1, from coordinate 13,763 downwards.
GGGAAGGCAGGAAAGAAAAAGCCGGATGATAATCTTCCACACGTTCCTGTCGCGCCAGAGAACCAGAAGCAGAAGAACCAGCAGCGTAAACGGCTTGACGGTAAGGGAGATGGCAAAATCGACAAGGAAGCGTTTCTCATCGTGCCGGTACCAGGCACGGATCCCCCGGAGCATGAAAAACACCGGGATGACATCGTACTGCACCGCCACAAACACCGGGAAGAAGGCGCAGGAGGATAACAGAAACAGAATGGATGCAAAGACCGAGGTCCTGTCATCATATCCCAGAGATGCAGCGAGCTTTCGAAGCTCCAGCGCATCAAGGAACAGGAACAGCGTCGGCAGCAGCCGGTACCAGTAGAGAAAGCCCATCGAGGTCAGGGAACAGCCTGTCACCTTGTAGATGATCCAGACCGGCAGATCCCAGATGGCAAAAAACACATAGGCGCCGATGTCATAGACTGCTCCCTCAACGGCGATCCCGCTCTGAAGTGCATTCCGGTAGAACGAGAGAGGCTGCCCGTCAAAGAGGGAATCCCAGAAAATGCACCCGAACGGCCCGGTGATCGCGATATCCGAGTAGTAGATTGCAGCAAGGCAGAACAGCACGGCAAGAAGAAACAGGAAGCGGTCAATCCCTTTGGAATATCCCCGCACCTCCTGAAGATCCTTTCGGATCAGCGCCCTGTTATTGTCCCAAATCTTACGGATCATCTGCTGGAATCGTCCTCTCTGCTCTCTCCAATAATACAGGAACGCCTACGCAAAAGCGTCCATGCAAAGGTCAATCTATATTACTATATGCCAAAATGCTATAATTAAAAAGCCGCTGTCCGCAAAAAGCCTGAAAGGAAGGGGAAGTTGCACCCTTGAAGAAGAACCGGAAGAACAACATCAGATGGATCCTGTCCATTGCCATTCTTGCAGCTGCCCTGCTCTGCATGATCCTGAAAAGACCGGAGGGAACGTACCTGAAGGAACAGGTGATCGAGGGCAGCAGCAATGCCGAAGACAGCATTACATTCAGGGCAGACCTGTCTTCCGTCACTGCCATCGCCCTCTCTCTGGAGGATACCCCGCAGGAAGACATGGATTCATCCATGGAAGGATCCATGGATGAATCCATAGATTCTTCCATCGACCTCGTGATTACAGGCGATGACGGAACCCTTTTTCAGCAGTCCTTTGCCCCTTCGGATGCGGGATACTTTACCTTCGGCGATACCATACCGCCGGAGACCCCCCTCTCCCTCGTCCATGGGCAGACCTATCAGGTCGAGACAGCCATCAATGGAGCAAAAACCTCAGCTGTTTCCATCGCCCTGTACGGGGATGCCGCATCTCCGATGCCCTGGTACGTCCTGCTGTGCAGTGCTCTGCTTGTTCTTCTTGTCCTTGTTCTCCTGTTTCCGGAGCGTATGATCTCTCATCCGAAGACGACCCTTGTTGTCTCTTTGATGGTCCTCGGGGTCCTCAATACGCTGATCCTCACCCCGTTCCATACCCCGGATGAGAAGACCCACTTCCTGAATACGAGCTATCTTGCAGGAAAGCTCACCGGACAGGTGGAGGAGGACGGACTGGTCCATATAAGAGAGAGCGGCCTTGTCCGCATGCTGGAAGATACGACTCCCTCCGGCAGTGCGGATCTTACAGATACCATTCACTTCCTGACGGATACGACGTCCGGAAATCAGGTCCTTGAAAACTCCCCGGTCGCTGCAGGTCCCACCAATATTCCCTCCTACTGCTACCTTCCGGGGGCCCTCGGGCTGATGCTGGGTCAGGCATTAAGGCTCCCGTATCAGGGAATTCTGCTCCTTGGAAGGTTCACAAACCTGCTGTTCTTTGCCCTGATCGCCGCTTTGTCCATGGCGCTTTGCCCGAACATCCAGTACCTCATTGCCGGCACCTGCCTCTTTCCCGGCATTGTAAGGCTCTGCACGTCCTATTCCTATGATGTCTGGAACCTCGCCCTTGCCTTTCTCTTCCTCTCCCTGTGCCTGCATGACAGAGAGCGGGAGCAGAAGATGCGGATCCTCGATGTCGCACTGCTTGGCAGCGTCTTCATTGCCCTCGTCCCGGTCAAGTTTGTGTATGTATTCCTCGGACTTGGCATCTTCCTAATCCCGAGGAACAAATGGTCGAAAAAGCCGGTGATCTTCCTTCTTTCCGCCGCAGCCCTTGCCTGTATCGCTATCCTCGCCTTTCGCGGAAGAGAGATCCTCGATTACCTCAGCACCTCCTCGATGGATGCCAGCCGGATCCAGTACATCGAATCCATCCCGGGAATCGAGTTCTATACCGTCGACTACATCCTCCACCACCCGGGATATGTCGCCCTGGTCTTCCTGAAGACCGCCGCAACCCAGACCAGAGACCTGTTCTCCTCGGCAGTCTTCGGGTATCTCTTCAATAACGCACCGGGACTTGTAAAGCTTGCAGGCTATCTTCTGATCGCCGCCCTGTACCTGACCGCGGCAGAGGAACTTTCCCTCAAAAAGAAAGACCGCATCCTTTCCCTTGTCATCTTCCTTCTGGGAAGTCTTGCGATCTATGCAACGTTCCTGTTCTCCTGGTCCTATATCCCGGCAGAAGGGATCGGCGTCATTGCCGGCATGCAGGGCCGCTACTTCGTCCCCCTGATGCCACTCCTTGGTCTATCCTTCTGCCTGCCAAAGAGAGCAAAAAAGCTCCGGGCCCTGTCCGCAAAGCTCCGGCTCCCGGAGATCACACTGCCCGCCTTCCTTGTCCTGAACGCTGCCACCCTGTACTTTCTCATGGCTTCACTCCTGCAACTTTGACCTGTCTGCAGAAGGTGTGTCAGTCTCTTCTTTCTGATCCTCGAGAATCCGGACCCGTCTCTCCAGAAGGGCCACGTTCTCGTCCAGCTTCTGGATCTCACTTTTCTGGATGGAGATGATGGATGTCAGGCTGATACCGAGGATGAACAGAAAGGCCAGAAGCAGGATGTACAGCGCATTCATGGTCGTCTGGATCCCGATGAGATGCCCCAGAAACGAGATGACATTCGGGAAGAGGACCAGAATCCCCAGAAAGAAGCCGCAGGCAAGCCACAGCAGGGTGTAGCGAAGCTGCAGCTTTCGATGCTTCAGAAGATACAGAATCCCGATAAAGAAGATCAGAATCGCGACGAGCATCGCCGCTTTCAGCCTCGGCGGGATATATGCTGCTTCCATGGGTATGGTATTCATTCTGCTTTTCCTGTCTCCCTCTGTCCTCTGCGCAGGCCGTAGCTGATCCTGCACACAATGATATCCAGACTCACCTTGATCATGTAGTAGACGGACTGTCTTGCCCGAATGGAGCTTGTCCCGTGCTGGCGGCTTCGCATGACCACCGGCACTTCCAGAATCCGCTCCCTTCGCATGATGGCATCCACAATCGCCTCCGGCTCCGGATAGTCGATGGGATAGTGCCTCGAAAACTCCCGGATGGACTGACGCCGCACAGCCCGAAAACCACTCGTCACGTCCTGTACCCTCTTCCCGCAGGTCAGATGAATCAGTCCGGACAGAAACCGGATCCCGGTCCTTCTTGCGGCGGTGGACTGAAAGCCCTCCCCCGTCACAAACCGGGAACCGATCACGTAGTCGGCCTGATCCTTAAGGATCGGCGAGATAACTGCCGGGATATACTTCGGGTCATGCTGTCCGTCCCCGTCGATCTGGACGGCGATATCATAGTGGTTCTTCCACGCGTACAGATATCCGGTCTGGATGGCGCCTCCGATCCCGAGATTGACCGGCAGGGATACATAGTTGTACCGGCGTCTTTTCAGGATCTCTTCCGTGTGATCCGTCGAGCCGTCATTGATCACCAGGTAATCATACTGAGGAAAATGGGCTGTGAGGTCGTCCACCACAGACTCGATATTCTCTTCTTCATTGTATGCCGCGATCATGATCAGAACGCGGGCGTTTTCTGCGGCCTCCATGTGCCCCTCTCCGATAAAAAACTGTCCCGCACCAAAAACAGTGCAACAGGAATCAGTTAAAATTCAGTAAAATATTATGACATGATTGTCCGTTTTCCACAACGTGACATATAACAGGAATAAAACTTCGAAGTTCCCGGAATCCATTCTGATTCCTTTTTCCGCCCCCAAACGTCTTTCTGTGGTTTATCATAGAAGTTAACCACACCGGGAAACGAGGAAATCCATGATCCATGTTCTTCTTTGCACCTATAACGGGGAGCGGTATCTTCCCGCCCAGCTGAACAGCCTGCTTGAGCAGACAGGCGTCGAATTTCAGATCCTGATCCGCGATGACGGATCGAGCGATAAAACGCCGGAAATCCTGAGGGAATACCAGACCCGCCACCCGGACAAAGTCCGTATCGTCCCCGGCAGGAAACACCTTGGCTACCCGGACTGCTTCTGGGCACTGCTTCGTGAGAGCCCCAAAGCAGACGCCTATGCCTTCTGCGACCAGGACGACATATGGGACAGGGAAAAGCTCTCTCACGCACAGGCTGCCCTGAAAGAAGTCCCCGCTGGCATTCCTGCCCTCTGGATCCACGACTACAACGTCTGTGACAGCAGCCTCCGTAAAAAGTCCGTCCACACCTGCCCGGACCTTATGGCGCTTCCCCCGGAAAAGCTCCTCTTCTACAACCAGGCGGAAGGGTTCTCCATGGTCCTCAACGAGGCCCTGCGGCAGATCCTCCTTGGCAAATCCCCGGAGGGAAAAAATCTTCCCCACGACGAGTTATCGATCTGGACCTGTGCCTTCCACGGCAGGATCCTGCAGGATCACAAGATCCTTGCCAGCTACCGCCGCCATGAGGACACGGTCACCTCAACAGGGTCCGGGACAGCCGGCATGATCCGCTCCTACCTCTCCAAAGAGATCTCCGGCCCTGCCTTCGAGGAGAAATGCACCCGCATCGCCCTGTTTGCAGACACGGATTCTGCGATCTCACCGGAAGAGAGGAAAACGTTCCTTCTGCTCTCCGGAAAGAGCAACGCAACGCTCTTACGCCTTCGCCGTCTCTTCTATCCCCATCGCCTGAAGCCGACGATCGGCGGAGAGACCGCACTTCGCGTCCTGTTCCTTCTGCATTGACGAAAATATACCAGAGAGCAGACTGAAAACACGTACCACAACAGACACAGAAACAGGTATCAGGAGACCAATATGCCGGAACCCAATACAACTCTTACCTTTGCCGTAAACCTTCTCTGGGTCCGTCCCGGAAAGGTCGGCGGAACGGAGGTCATGATCCGAAACCTTCTCACCGGCTTCCATCACGAGAAGGACCCGTTCCATGCTTTCCTCATCACCTCAAAGGACAATGCGGACACCTTCCGCCACTATGCAGAGGAGGATCCCCGCTATACGATCGACGTCTGTGACGTACTCTCTGCAAACATCGGAAAGCGCATCCTCTGGCAGAACCTTCACCTGAATGCGCACCTTCGGCACCTTTCTCTTACCTGCTGCTTCAGTCCGGTCTATGACCGCCCGGTGTTCAACGGCGGAATCCGCTACGTCAGTGTCATTCATGACATCCAGGCCTGCCATTACCCGAAATATCACCCCTCCTATGAGGTCTGGTACTCAAAGCTCATCTGGAAAGCGGTCCGGGACCGGTCGGCAGGGATTGTCTGCATCTCCGATGCCGTCCGGGAGGATATCGAGGCGGTCTACCACTTCCCGAAGGAGAAGACCACCACGATCTACAACCCCGTCACGGTCGATCCGAAGGAGACCTGCAGCTTTGCCGCCCTCTCCGAGAGGTATCACATCAGCCCCAAAGGCTACTACTACACCGTGGGGCAGCTGATCCCGCACAAGAACATCGCAACGTTCCTTCGCGTCATGGCAATCCTGAAGGAGAGAAAAACACCGGAAAAGCTCCTCATCTCCGGGATCAGCGGGAATGCGGAGAACGACCTCGTGCGCAGTGTCCGGGAGCTCGGGATCAAAGACTGCGTGCAGTTCACGGGCTATGTCAGCAACGCGGAGCGAAACACGCTCTACCAAAACGCCAGGGCCTTTCTCTTCCCCAGTGTCTTCGAGGGCTTCGGGATTCCGCCCGTCGAGGCCATGATCCTCGGTGCCACCGTGATCACCACGCGCTGCACCTGCATCCCGGAGGTCACCCAGGGAAAGGCCAACTACGTGGACGACCCCTATGACCCGGAAGACTGGATCAGAGCCATGGAGCATGCGAAAAATCACTCCGCAGAGCTTGACACCACCCGCTACAGCCTGCCGGTCATTGCCAAGAAGTACCTTGCCTACTTAAGGTCCGTCTTCACCGCATCATAGCGCCTGGCCTGCCGGTACTGATCAAGAGTACGGAGAATCCTGCAGAGGATCACAGGCCATGCCGGACGATAACCCTCTCGGATTAAGGCCTCACGGGCCTCGGCCATGTTGCGGAAGTACCCGGAAAAGCCCCCGTTGCTCGTCCCGCCATAGCTCATGTCGACAAGGACCTCCGGAAGATAGCAAAGGCGCACCGCCCTGTCCTTCTTCCCCGACAGGATCCGAAGCATGTATTCATAGTCCGACGAACTCTTGAGGGACGTATCATAGGTCCCGTACTTCTCATACACCGACCGTCGAAGGTACAGGGTCGGGTGTGCCGGAAGCCATCCGAACGAGAGCGCCCGGTAATGTCCGTTCCGGAAATCCCCGTCCCCCATGTGCCAGTACCGCACACACCGTCCGTGATCCGTGTACACAAGGTCCGTGTGAACTCCGTCCGCACCGGACGCTTCGATTGCGGCTACCATCCGGGAGATCGCGTCCCTTTCTGTAAACCGGTCATTCATCACCCCGATGATATCCCCGGAGGATCCTGCAATCCCCTTGTTCATCGCCTCATAGATTCCGCCATCCGGCTCTGAAATCCAGCGGACCGTAAAGCCCGCACGACCGGCCGATGCTCTCTCCGCCTTCCGGATCAGCTCCGCCGTCCCGTCCGTGGACGCCCCGTCGATAATGACAACCTCAAGATCCGGATAATCCTGCTCCGCGATGGAGGCAAAGCCTGGAAGGAAGCTCTCTTTGCTGTTGTGCGTTGTCATGATGACCGATACCTTCAGCATGACGCTCCCTCCTCCCTTCGACGGAGAGCCCCTGTAAGCAGCACCATCGGCCCCCACAGAAGATAGCCTGTCCTTCGAAGGAGCAGGACCGCCCGGGAGCGTTCTGCCGCATAGAATGCGGGTGCCTTGCTCTTTAGTTCCTTCTCATAGTCCATGAACTCTGCCCGGCTGAATACATCGAGGTTCCCGCTGATCACGGAGAGGTGCTCCAGGATCCTTGTTTCTGCCGCCTCCTTATTCGTAAACGTTTCTTTGTTAAACGTCCGTACCAGCTCCATCGCCACCCGAACAAGATCCTGCCGGTGCCGCCGGTACCCTTCCCTGCTGACACTCTGGCCCTTCCTTGCAACACGGTATCGATAGAGAGGCTCCGGGTAAGAGGAGAACGTCTCCGCCTGCCGGATCCCCTTTACCACGAACTCCGTATCCGTATAGAAACAGTGCTCCAGAAGATGCACCCCCTCGTCCTGAAGAAGGGACGTCCGGAAGGTGCAGGTGTGCATGGGGATGGAATACCCGGAAGGAAGCAGGCCGATATCCGCTCCCTGTGCCTTAGGTACTTTCGAGCTCTCGCACAGCAAAAACGCCTCCGTCCCCGACACGAACGTCTCATAGGGGGTAAGGACAAAGTCCGCACTCTCCTCTTCAAGGCACTCCAGGTACCTGTCCAGGGTCTCTGTATTCAGGAGATCATCCCCGTCGAGCTGACGAAAATAGGTGCCCCGGGCTTCCGGGATGGAGGCATTCAGCGTCGACCCCCAGCCTCCGTTTTCCTTCCGGATCAGGCGAAAAACCTCAGGCTCCCGCTCACAGTATGCCCTGGCGATCTTTGCCGTCTCATCCGTTGATCCGTCATCGACGATGAGAACCTCCAGAAGATCCTTCCGCCTGCAGGATGCAAGGCTGTCCAGACACTGCGTAAGGAAGGGGGCTACATTGTAAGCGGCTACCGAGACGGTCAGTACCTTGTTGCTCATGAACGATTCGTCCCCTTTCCATTGTCCTGATGATCACGATCCGGAGCGTCTTTTGAAAACAGCTGATATCCGTTTCCCGCGGGTACCCGCCGGTCGAGTCCAAGGAGGAGATAGCATCGGATGACAAGAACAAGAAGTTCCCAGTGTTTTCCCCGGATCAGAGAATCAATCAGGTTGCCGTTCCGGTCATCGGGGAGCCTGCTGCAGGCAGAAAGAAGCTTAGAAAAGTCCGGATCGGAAAGATACGGCAGAATCGCACCCTTCCCCGCTCCTTTCTGATCCCTTGCGAGCAGATCCCCGTACAGGAGTTTCTCCGTGATATCCCGCCTCGTCCAGGTAATCTCCGGAAGAAGGGCAGGATCCCACCGGTACAGCTCCCCAAGGAAGTGCATCGAAGGACGAAACGCGTCCCGGAGCGAGTGATTGACACCGTGGGCTGCAGAACTCTCATACTGAACGTACGAATACCAGAGACGATTGACAATCAGATACCGCCCGGCACGCCGGGCGATGGAGATGTTGTAGAAGCGATCCTCCCGGTAGGCGACGCCCTCCGCAAAGCGCACACTCCGTGCAAGGCTTCCCCGGTAGAGCTTTGCCGAGCAGGAGCCGTTGTAGAAGCCGGAAAGCTCCGCATGCTCCGGATCCACTTTGTCGGAGAGCAGGTTCCGGCAGAGGAACTGCCGGTCCTTTTCGCCGTACAGGCGATGCTCTCCCTTCGGGAAAGACGGAGTCGACGGAACCTCTCCATTTACATAGGTCCATGCAAAACAGCCGGACACCACATCGGCGTCCGACTCCTTCTGAAGTCCTGTCGCTTCCGACAGGAACCCCGGTGCCACCGTATCATCCCCGTCCACAAAGGCGACAAACTCTCCCGTACTGTGCTCCAGTGCAAGATTCCTTGCCGCTGAAACACCGAGGGGATCCTGATGAAATACCCGGACAAACGGAAAGTCTCTGACCAGACTATCGTATTGATCCGCAGGGACCGCTTTTGATCCGTCATCCACCAGAAGGACCTGAAAGTCCCGGTACGTCTGTGCGGCAAGGCTGGAAAGACATCTTTGAAGGAGATGCAGAGGCATGTCCCGGACGGCAATGATCACATCAACCATGGTCTGCCCCCTTCCTTCTCTCACGCAGCTGCGTCCATAGCTGTACGGCAAGGCTCTCCCGGGACAGCAGCATCAGTGCCGCAAAGACAATCCCGTAGAGAAGAAATCCCGCGATCAGAGACAGCGCACTGTTCCAGCCCTGAGCCCGGACCGGAAGGACGGCCGCTCCAGCAAGAACCGAGGAGAGAATCATCTTCCACCAGGACATGTGAAGCAGCATGGATCCCACCTGAGATCTCAGCACCATGGCCTGATAGAGCAGCACCACGGCCTCGGCAACCAGTGTCCCGACGGCTGCGCCGGAAGATTGATACTTCGGAATGAGGAGTGCATTAAGCACCAGATTGACCAGCGCTCCCAGGATCTCCGAGTAGAGGACGTGCTTCTCCCCTCCCATGGGAACCAGCATCTCCATGCCGAACAGGTTCGAGAGACCGATGAAAAGGACCGTCGGCAGTACGATCTGCAGCGGGCGGATCGACCCCTCATAGGCAGATCCCGAGAGCAGGTAAACGGTATCGTCCGCAAAGAGCAGGAAAAAGACAAGGATCGGGAAGGCCATGTCGAGGACAACGTTCAGGGCCTTCTCCGTCACCTGCCGAAAGCCCTCCTCCCGGTGCGCCACGTAATAGGAGACCCGGGGCAACAGCACCGTACCAAGAGACGTCACGGCAGATGCCAGTACCAGCTTGATGTTGGACGCCGTGTTGTACAGTCCCACCTCCGCATCGTCGGTCATGAACCCCAGCATCGTCCGGTCCATCTGGGTATAGATCGTCGTCGCACAGGTCATCGCAAAGAAGATCCCGACGGGCTTCAGGTGCTGTCGAAGATGCCAGCCGTGTGCCGGGCGCAGGGAGATGAAGTGCCTTGCATAGAAAAAGTTGAAGACATTGCAGGCACAGGTTGCAAAGATATACAGGAACCCGTACATCAGCACGTCTTTGGACGAGCGCACCAGAACGAACATCGCGACAAGCCCGATCAGCTTGAAGACGCAGGACCTTACCGTGATGTACGTATACTGCTCCAGTGCCTGATAGAGCCACTCCATGCCAAGGGAGGTCAGAAGGATCATGGCGCTCATGATGACGTACAGCACCGCCTCCGACCGAAGCCTTGGGATCAGCATGACGCACAGGAACAGGCCCGCATAGGCAACCACATTCATCAGAAGATTGATGAGAAGCAGCTCCTGCGCCGTTCTTGTCAGTTTCTCCCTGTCGTCCCGCACCTGCGCACAGGCGCGGATCCCGTAGGTCGGAATCCCGAGCTGTGCCAGCATCGAGAAGTACGATACCACGGAGTAGGCAAAGGACACCGTCCCGATCCCGGACGGCCCGAGGACTCTCGATACGTAGGGGTAGCTGATGAGCGGAAAGATCATCGAGGAAAGCTGCAGGATGACGTTCATCACAAAGTTTTTTTTCAGAGAAACCTTCTGCATGCGCTCCCTATCCAACTACATTTCCATCAAGATCCAGATGCGTCTCACCCGTCCGCTGGTTGTTCTCGTCGTACGTATACTGAATCTCCGCATATCCGTCGGTTGTCATCACCGGATTCCCGGACAGATCATAGAACTTCCGATCGATGAGGTTCCCGGCGGAGTCATATTCGCGGGTCTCACCGGCCTTGCCGTTTTGCAACGCCATGGGATTTCCGGATGTATCATAGTAGCTCTCGCTGATCTCCTGGTGATTGTCATTGTAGGTCCCGTGGATTTCCGCAAAGCCCCAGGTCGTCAGAACCGGATTTCCGTTCGCATCGAGGTACTTCTCCGTGGCCGTATTCCCGGCAGAATCATAGGTTCTCTCGACCGCCTCATATCCGCCGTCCATCGTATGCGGCGTCCCGTCCGCCTCAAAATACGCCTCATAGATGATCTGCCTGTTGTCGTTGTACTTTCGATGGAACTCCGCAATCCCGTCGTTTCTCGTCGTGATGTTCCCCGATGTATCGATGAAATACACATCCTGGGCATTGCCGTTCTCATCAAAGTCCGACCGCACCACACCGGCCGTTCCGTTGTCCAGTGTCATCGGCTGTCCGTTCTCATCGTAGTAGGACTCTCCGGTCTGGTGATTGTCCGCATCATAGGTGTACCGGATCTGCGCGTATCCGTAGGACATGATCACCGGGCTGCCGTCTGCCCCGTAGTAGGTGATCGACGTGGTATTGCCGTTCTCATCATAGGTTTTCTTCCAGCCGGCGGCGCCAGTGCTGTTCAGGACCAGGTTCCCGCTGATGTCGTAGTACCACTCCTCCGTCTGCCTGCCGTCCTCATCGTAGGCTTTGCTGATCTGCGCATAGCCCTTGCTCTGAAGCACCACCGGTGTTCCGTCGGACAGATAGTAGGCCTCGCTGATACACTGTTTCTTTGCGTTGAACGCGCGCTGTACGATCGCATACCCGTCTGTCGTGTTCACCGGGTTGCCGTAGATGTCCTCATAGGTAATGGAGGTGTTGTTCATGTCCCGGTCATAGGTGTACGCGATCTGCCCGTACCCCTTCTCCAGGGTCACCGGGTTGCCGTTGCCGTCATAGTAGCTCTCGTTGAGGAGCTGATGCCAGCCGTCATACACCCGGCGGACGTCATAGACCAGGACTTTTGCGACCGTAACCTGCGTCTTCTCGCAGCTGATGCCGTCTGCCGCAGTGAAATGGTAGGCGATCTGCTGCGTATCCGGGATCTCCATTGTCATATGGATCAGCGTATCCCCATTCTCATCAAAATCAGAGCCTTTGACCTCGAGGGATGCGAGGGTGTGGTTGTCATTGCTGTAGAAGCCGGTGGCGTCAACCGTACCAACGACCGTATCCCCCGTAACCGTAGAGACATCGTCGAGGTGCAGGGTGAAATTCACCTGATACCGCCCGGATGCAAGTGTCAGGGCATTGATCGCATCGGTCTGGAGCGGATCATGCGCATAGAAGGTATACCCCTGTGCCTGCAGAGCAGAGATCACTTCCGGCTGATTCGTGTAGAGCACGCTGTAATCCGAGATCGGTGTCATCAGCCAGCCGGCGTTGAACAGATCCTCGCAGTCCGATCCCACAGACATGATAACGGTCGCCGCATCGTAGCCCAGATAGTCGTCTCCTCTTGCCGCGGAATACTTCAGCGTCGGCACCAGGGCCCGGTAGAGACGCATCTCGCTGTCCGCATAGAGATTGGCACCGTCCACTGTATTGATCACGCTGATGGCCTTCATGTCGGAAGCAACCTTCAGATCGACGCAGCGAAGGAAAAAGTCCGGCAGGGTGTATGCATAGTAGGCAAACACGCCCGCTGCCGCGGCCGGGATGGCAATCGACACCACCAGGTGTTTTCGAAGCGCCGACAGGCGAAGGCTGCAAACCAGCATGCAGACGGCAAGGAACGCGAAATAGATCAGCAAAAGGATGATGGACTCTCTGCCATCGCTCCAGTCCTTGTCAAGAAGCAGCCTGACGTTCACCAGTTCCCTGATCCTCGTATAGAGAAGGCCGTAGAGCACAAGGGACAGGGAGAGCCCGATCACTCCCCTCAGCCGGTCCTCTATCCTTCGCCGTTTCAGGCTCTCGTCCAGGACAAAGACCGCTGTGATGACAATCAGAAGGAAGCAGGCAAGCTTCGGTGCAGACTGACTAATATAGAGGTCATATCGCAGAAGAAACGTATTGAGCGCGCTCCAGGCTCTCTGTCCGAAGAACACCATGAGGAGTCCCAGTCCTGCGGCAGTCAGCACAAAGATCGGATTCCACCGGATCACCTTCCGGGACTCCGTGTTCGGGGTGTCGTACAGCTTCAGGAAGTGTGTCTTCGGGCTGACATGCAGGCTCGAATACCCATAAGCCATCATCAGAAGAAGGAGCATGCGGAACTGGAAGATCACCACGCAGTAGCAGCCTGCCATACCCATCGCCCACAGTGCCGTCTCCTTATTGCGCTTCGTAAAGGCATGCAGAAGACCGATGAGGTACGGCAGCATGCAGAAAAGGCCCAGCACAACGCCGCCCTCTGCAAGGATCGCCGTGACCGTATTGGTAAATCCCGGGTTATTGGTCTGCCGGTTTTCGGACATGAACTGCTGCAGGTACGCGTTGTTGTCGTATCCGCCACCGAGAAGAGGGCTGTGCTTAAACGCCCGAAGGCCGATCTTGAAGTCCTCGATATGTGTCATCAAAGATCCCCGCTCGCCGGTCGAGGACTTGTAATAATACAGTACGTAGATACAGCCCGCCATGCCAAGCAGCACGGCGATGACAAGAAGGACTCGGACCACCCCTTTAAAATGCGTGGCAGTCCCCTCCATGCACTTGGCACCCCAGGCAATAACGGCAAGGAGCGTTCCGAGGATGGCCTGTGTGCTGACGAGGGTCAGCGTCAGCACCACCCACCGGGCGATCTGCCGGTGTTCCTTCTTTCGAAGATACATTTCCGTATAGAGGGCGACATTCAGCGCCAGACCGAACATCGGAGGCTCCGGATAAAGGCCGATATTTTCTAGCTGTGCAGTCACGTCTAATTAATAGATGGTATTGAATAAGAATTAAACCGATATTATACTGACTGTATCTTATTCCATGGAGGTACAGTCA
>OMXP01000064.1 GCA_900315055.1 uncultured Lachnospiraceae bacterium | reverse complement strand
CTCGCCATAGGAGTCGTGGCTAAAATGCCTTGATTTTGGCGGAGTCTGGAAAGGACATGGCCTGCAGATCCAAAGTGGTTAAGCCGTGAACTGTAACTTATAAAGATCTCCGATGTGTTCACAGACACTTGACTGTCTTGACAATCTCCTGGAATGCAGTAGGATGAAAGTATAAAAGGGGTGCTGCCAGTAGTACGGCTGGTCCTCCCCGAATTACGTTAAAATAGTCGCAACTCTGGGTAGGGGGCGGCTATTTTTTATGTTCTCGAACCCACTCGACGAATTCGCCGATCATGAATCCAGCACTGAATATTTGCATAGAATATGCAATAAAGTCCATCATATCCTCTACACTCATCAGCTCTTCCTCCTTCCAAAAATGTCAGGAGGGTCGAAACATATTGCCCTCCTGCAATAAGCGAGGAGGACTAACCGCCTACCGATTACGGCAGCACCCTGCCCTGTGTTTCAGGGCTATTTCAGCATAACAAATCCTTTTAAATCCATCAACAGCAAAAGAAGTTTTCATTTGCAGATTTTCTTAACGTCTCATAAGTCATGATACAAAGAAACCGCAGGTTTTCGCCTGCGGCTTTTTCATTCCTGTTTTCTTTGCTTTTCTGTTTCAGGCTCTGTCCTCCAGCATCTTCCTGCTCTCCTCCAGGTATTTCGTGATGCTCAGATGCTGCGGGCAGGCCCTCTCGCACTGCAGACAGTGGATGCAGTCGGAAGTCTTCCCCTTTCCCTCTGTGGCAGCGGCATAGGCCTTCCTTGCTTTGTCCATCTGTCCGTTCCCGAGCTCGAGGTTCATCGATGCGAAGATCTCCGGGATCGGGATCTGTTTCGGGCATCCGCCGGTGCAGTAGTGGCAGGCCGTGCAGGGGATTGCGGCAGAATGGCCGAGGATCCTCTGCGCCTTCCGGATGATCTCCTGCTCCTGTTCATCCAACGGCTTGAAGGACCGCATGAACGAGAGGTTGTCCTCCATCTGCGCAACGTTCGACATGCCGGAGAGCACCGTCAGGATCCCGTCCAAAGATGCGACAAATCGGATGGCCCAGGACGCGTACGAGAGATCCGGGTGGCAGGAGGAGAACAGCTTCTTTACCTCCTCCGGCGGATCTGCAAGGGCGCCGCCCTTTACGGGCTCCATGACGACGATGGGCTTGTGGTGCTTTCGTGCGACCTCATAGTTCTCCCGGGAGCGGACCCTCGGATTGTCCCAGTCCGCGTAGTTGATCTGGAGCTGCGCAAAGTCCGCCTCCGGGTGCTGCGTGAGGAGCCTGTCCAGGAGCTCCGGCCCCGCGTGGAAGGAGAACCCGAGGTTCCGGATCAGTCCCTTTTCCTTCTGTGCCTTCACGAAGTCCCAGAGATGGAAGCGCTCGTACTTCTCGTAGTTGTTCTCCATGAGACCGTGGAGCAGGTAGTAGTCGAAGTACCCCGCCCCGGTCCTCTCAAGGCTCTTATAAAACTGGTTCTCCGCCGCTTTCTGCGTGGGTGCCATGAGAAAGGCATTCATCTTGGTGGCAAGGGTAAAGGAGTCCCGGGGATACCGCTCCACCAGGGCCTTTCGAATCGCCTCCTCCGACCCCGGGTAGATATAGGCGGTGTCAAAGTAGGTAAAGCCTGCCTGAAGGAACCGGTCCACCATGCGGCTGACCTGTGCCACGTCGGTGAAGATTCCCTTCCTCGGAAGGCGCATGAGCCCGAAGCCGAGTTTCCCGGTGTTCCGTACAATCGTTTCGTCCATTTGAGACCTTTCTTTCCTGCGAAAAAGTCCCCGGAGCCCGAAAGCCCCGGAGACTGATGAAGGTTGTTCTTCCGGCTTTTCGCCGCGCCCTAACTCTACGAATCAAAGTCCGAGTACGGATCCTCCGTCGATCCGTCTCCCGGCAGGAGCGGCATGAAGGGATCCACGGAACTGGAGCTTCCGTTGTCATACCCGCCGCCCGACGATCCGGCACTTCCTCCGGAGTACCCGCCTGTTCCCGCGGCGTCCTGATAGCCCCGGACAAAGGATGTGAACACGCTGTCGAGATCGTCGAAGTGGCTCTCCTTCGCATCCATCGGATCATAGACCACGGCGTAGAGCGCCGTGCCGTTCGTCTGCACGTAGTGGGCATCGGCACGGAAGACAAAGGTCGTTCCGGACTCCGTCGTCGTGATGCCGGTCACAACCGCATCGCAGCCGTCGTCCGAGAACGTGTAGTCCCTGATCCACGTTCCCTCGGCATCGAGGCCGTTGAGAAGACGGTTCACAAAGATTGCCCCGGAGAAGCCGTTCATCCCCTGCATCGAGAGGATCACCTCTGTTCCGGGCGTGCCGTCATCGATTACATAAGAGATCGTGCCGCTCTGACTCGAATCCTGCTCCCTGAAGGTCTCCGGCACCTCAAAGTCGACGCCCTCAAGGCTTGCGGATACGTTCTTTTTCTCGTTGTAGTCATCGCTCTCCGTAAGATCCGGAAGGGAAAACAGGTTCGAGCGGTAGTTCCTGTAGTCGTCTGCCGTCAGTTCCTCGTCCTTGTCGCTCACCTTCGCAAAGAGCTCCGCGTTCCAGGAGCTGTTGTTGCCGGTGACCTCGATCGGAGTATCGGAGCTCTCCGGGACATCAAAGGTCAGAATCAGACCAGCACTTCTCCAGACGATGTTGATCTTCCCGCCGGAGATGCTCCAGGTGAGCCCCTGCTGCACGTTGTCGCTGTTCAGGTCAAAGAACGAGCAGCTCGCGTCCTCATGGAGCGTAAAGCAACTCCCGTTCCCGCCAATATACGTGCCGACGGCCGCCGCCTCGGCGTCCGAGAGCGTGGTCCCGTTATTCTCTTCTGTGCTCTCAGAGGTTCCCGAGGTCTCCGAGGTTTCCTCTGTCGTCTCTTCCGAAGAAGACTCCGTACTCTCCTCAGTGGTTCCTTCTGTCGTTTCTTCCCCGGTGCTCTCTTCCGTGCTCTGTCTTTGCGGGAACTGCGGAAGCTGTGCACAGCCGGACAGCGTCAGCGCAGAAAGCGCAACCGTAAGCGCCAGTGCTATAACCTTGCGTTTCATGATAAAATTCCATCCTCCTTCAGGGTCTCAATGAGGTTGAAGACCAGCTCTGCGGTCATTCCCCAGATCACACCCTGTTCTGTCTGATAGAAGTAAAAGGTGCGGGGCACGCTCCGGAAGGGATAGTTCTTCCCGCCGGGAATCAGCTCACACGGAAAGTCATCCGGAAGCGCAACGCACATCTTCGCCTGACAGATCTTCGGCTCTGTCTCTGCAAAGAAAGAGAGCGGCACAAGGATCACATGATCCACCTCGTCCTTCTCATACGTTCCCTGATAATCCGAAAGCGTCCCGAGAAACGAGGTCACCTCTCCGCCGCCCGGAGCCCCCATGCGGTGCATGGGAGAGATCAGATGAACCTGATCTTCCGTAAGACACAGCTCCTCACAGGTCTCCCGAAGGGCCGCGTCCCCTGCCGTCTCGTTCTTTTCGATCCTGCCTCCGGGGAAGCAGATCTCTCCGCCCTGGGCAATCGAGGAGCTTCGAACCTCAAAGAGAAGGAAAAGCTTCCTGTCCTTTTCGACAAGCGGCATCAGCACCGCCGCGTCCCGAAAGTGCTGCAGGGACTGCACCTTTTCCGGCGCCTTCCTGTGCAGGGAAAGGATTCTCTTCTTCCATTCTGCTCCCATCTTTCTCATACGGTCATCATAGCACAGGACAAAAAAACCGGGCTGTCAGCACAGTCCGGTTTCACAGAATCTTCTTATTTATCTTTCCTTTATTGCCTTTTGTCTTCTCAGGCTTTCTACTTCAGCGCATCCCGCTCGAGGATCTTGTCCATCACGGCGATGTCGGTACTGATATCGAGGTTGTCGTCCGAATACATGTTGTTGAGGACCTTGTCGAAGGCGCCGTTCACCTGATCCATCGCGCCTCTGATCTCTTCCTTCGACTTCGTGACGTTCTCGACGTCCGGCTCATTCAAAAGCCCTGCATAGCGCGTCATCAGCTTGTCGACAGTCGGGAGGTAGTAGGTCTCCATCTTCCGGACGTTGTCGTCCCTGGACGATAGCTGCTCGTCTCTCGTGTAGATCGCGGTCAGGGTCTCCTGCATCTTCGCAAGGCGGGGACGCATCGGATCGGAGCCGGGAAGTGCCTTCTGGGCATCCACAAGCTTTTTGATCCATTCCTGTCCTGCCTTCGAGATGTCCTTCGGGGCGCTCTCCTTCTTTTCAAGCTCCGCGGGATCAATGCCGGCCTTCCTTGCGGCATTGGCGCCCGCCGAGTGCCCGTTCGTCTCGTCCTTCCGGAACATCATCAGCATCAAGGCAACAAGGATCAGTGCGATGACGGCGACTGCGATCAGAATCCCCATACAGCTCCTTCTCAGGCCTGCTTTGCCTGCTGTGCCCGGTAGCGGGCAATTCCCTCGGCGACCTCATTCCTTACATGGTGCATCAGATGCCCCTGCATCTCCTCCTGATCATCGATCGTGGTGAGATAGATGCGGTGATCCTCATCGCCTTCGCGGTACATCCACAGGTCAAAGCTGTGGGTGTAGAAATCACTCACGAGATCATAGTAGATCCCGTCTCCGTAGTAGTAGGTGTTGTTCTTGAGTTTCGATATCGCTTCCATCATTGCCCCCTCGGTGTGTTGTTGCGCTGCTCCTTACGGTGCGGCGCACAGGGGGCATTATACACCCTTTCGGACGCGAAATACTACAGGCTGTGGAAAAGAACAAATGCCACTACCATATCTTGTGGTTTGCTGAATTCTCTGACGTTCAGCGCACCGGAAGTTCCTTCCTCGAATAAACGATGGCGCTCGCCGTAAAGAACACCACGATATACCCGAGGATCAGCAGAATCCGGAACGGATTCGCGCCTCCCGCAAGAAGCTCCTTCGAGCCCGTCTCGATAAGGCTCCGAAACGTCATGTCCATGAGCTCCTGAGACTGGAACTGGGGAAGCCCCGCGATGACCGACAATATCCGTTCCACGATCCCCGCGGAAAGAAGCAGGTACAGAATCGCCCCGAGGCCGGGGTTCGAAAAGACGATGACAAAGAAGTTCGCGATGCAGGTGTAGCCCAGGATCTGCGTTGCCGCGGTCGTGATGTAGACCACGATGTTTGCCACCATCTGCCCGTCAAGGTCCGCATCGAGAATCCCCCCGAACAGGAACAGGATCGCCGAGTAGAAGGCCATGAAGAGAAGGGAGATAAGAACCATCTCGATGAGCTTGACAAAGAGGACCTTCGTCCTGGTCATCCCCCTGGCGATTGCCTGGTACCAGGTGCGGGCGCGCATGTCCTCGTTGTAGACCGCCACATACAGCACCAGTCCCGGAAGGACCGGCATCATCTGCATGAAGGTATAGGAAAAGGACGAGAACGAGACACCGCTCCAGTCCGTCAGATACAGCCGGACGATGCCCGCGATCTCCGCGAGGGCAATAAGTCCCCCGACAACAAGATACGGAATCCGCCTCAGGATCCGGGAAAGATCGGCATCGAGGTAGTTTCTCATGACGCGCTGCCCTCCTTTGCCACAGCCCGGATTCTGCCGTCCTCAATGACGTACAGGCTGTCCGCAATGCTGTTCTCATCGAGGCGCCGCTCCGTGCCGGTCAGAAGGATCGCGCACCCCGTCGTCTCATTGAGAAGACGCAGGAGTCCCCGGATCTCCAGAACACCCTGGGGATCGAGGCCGTTGAAGGGTTCATCGACAAGAATGAGCTTTGGTTCCCCGAGCATCGCGTTTGCCATCGCAAGGCGCTTTCGCATGCCGAGGGAGAAGTTCCGGTACTTGATCTTCACGCCGGAAAGCCCGGAGAGCTCGAGAGCATGCCTGATCTCGTCCTGACGCTTCCCCTTCGGGATCCCCTTCAGGGCGCAGTAGTAGGCAAGGCTCTGGGAGGCGCTCATGTAGTCGAAGAACCCGCCGGAAAAAGCCGTGCCGATGTTTCCCCGTGCCTTCCGAAGGCCCTGGGGGCTGCTCTCCCCGAACAGGGTGAGGGTCCCTGCCTGAAAGGATGTCAGCCCCGTGATGATCCGGAGGATCGTCGTCTTTCCGGAGCCGCTCCGCCCCGAGAGGGCGCAGATCTCCCCTGCATTCACGGAAAGGTCCGCACCTTTCAGGACCTCCCGTTTCGGGTAGGACTTTGTCACACCGGACAGCGTTACCACCGCCTCAGGCATCACTCGCCTCCTGCACTGCCGCCTCCCCCGCCATCTCCCGCGGACTGGGACGCACTCAGGGCCGCATTATAGGCGCTCTCCGCCGCCGCCTGCTGGGCGACCGCGGTGTTGTAGTTCGTCGTTGCCGTATCCACCGCCTGCTGCGCCGTCGCGATCGCGTTCTGATCGCCCGCCGCCTGCGCGGCGACCAGCGCATCCTGCTGGCTCTTCAGGGCAGCCGCCGCGGACTCGAGGTTCGAGTTTGCAGACGCAAGCGCTGACTGGGCAGACGACACGTCGCCGCCGGAAGAGGACGATGAGCTGCTCCCGCTCTCCTCACCGGTACTCTTTTCCGTGGACGAATACCCGGAGTAGGAATAGCCCGAATACGAGTGATACGACGCATTGCACTCCTGCGTCGGGTAGGTCGTCATGTCGAAGTAGTCGGTGGCAAGCGTGTAGTCGCAAAGTCCCTTCACGGGCTTTAACCACGACCTCGTGCAGATGGACGTCTTCTCCACGGTTGCGGGGACCTCGAACTCCCTTGAGACAAAGCCCTCATGCACCCGCTCCATGACGTTGTGCCACAGGAGCTGCGCAATCCTCGACTCGGCACCCACAAGGTTCGTGTTCTCGTCATACCCTGCCCAGGTGGTGCAGGTATAGTAATCGGAATAGCCCGCAAACCAGACGTCGTTCTCATCGGATGTCGTACCGGTCTTGCCGGCAACCGGCGTCTCCGAGATCTGGCACCTCGTGCCGGTGCCCTGCTTCACGACGTCCTCCATCGCGGAGGTCAGAAGGTACGCCGTGCCCTCGCGCAGAACCCGGTGCTCGTCCTTTTCCGCATCGGCGTCGAGGACGACGTTGCCGGAGTGATCGACGACCTTCGTGTAGAACTTCGGCTCCTCATAGACGCCGCCGTTTGCGATCGTCGCATAGGCCGCGCACAGCTCGATGTTCTTGACGCCGCGGGTCAGGCCGCCGAGGGCCATGGTCTGCTGCACGTCGTTGTAGACCTGTCCGTTGATCTCCTCGTTGTTGACAAGGGTCGTAAAGCCGAAGTCGAGCAGGTACTGGTAGCCGAGCTGCGGCGTGATGTCCGTCAGGCACTTGACCGCGATGATGTTCATCGACTGCTCGATGGCCTTGCGGATGGTCGTGGTGCCGCGGTAGGCCTCGCCGTACCAGTTGCGGACGGGGGTGCCGTTCTCATAGGTAAAGGGCTCGTCGACATAGGTGGTGGCAAGGGTCTTGCCGCCGGCATCGAGTGCCGCCGCATAGGTGGAGACCACCTTGAAGGTGGATCCTGGCTGTCGTAGGGTTGAGGTCGCGCGGTTCAGCGTGCGGCTTGCGGTCTTGTCGCCCCGGCCGCCGACAATGGCGAGCACGTGCCCGGTCTTCTGGTCGATGAAGGTCAGGGAGACCTGCGGCTGCGCCGTGCAGTACTCGGTCTCCGAGAGCACCGTATCCGTGTCGGAAACGACAGACGCCTTGTACTGCTCGACCATCGCCGATGCACTGTCCTGATCCGGGAACAGGAGCGTATTGCTGATGCCGTTCTGCTTCATCCAGTCAAGGAGCGTGTTGGACGAATAGCTGTGCACCGTCCCCTCGGCATCCTCGACGTTCAGGGCGTAGTTCAGGTACCACTTGGTCCCTGCGGGATACAGCTCCTCGTTGTTGGCCTCCTCGTCGCAGATCTCCTGGATCCCGGCGTTCTGGGTCGAGTAGATCGACAGGCCGCCCGAATAGAGAAGGGTATACGCCTGCGTCTCCGTGTAGCCCTTGTCCTGGAGATCCTCGAGGATCTGGTCGGTCAGGGCATCGACAAAGTAGGAGTTTACCTGCGTGTCATCCTCATCGGCGGAGTTCACGATCTGAATCCGGTCGTAGACGTCATCGGCAATCGCCTCGTCATAGGCGTCCTGCGTAATCCACCCCTGGTCAAGCATGTCGTCGAGGACGACCTTGCGTCTCTTGGCGTTCTGGTCGGGATAGTTGATCGGATCGTAGCGGGTGGGGTTCTGGGTGATGGCCGCGATGACGGCGTCCTCCGAGAGGGTAAGCTGCGAGCAGCTCTTTCCGAAGTAGCGAAGGGATGCCGCCTGCACGCCGAGCGTGTTGTGGCCGAGGTTGATGGTGTTCAGGTAGTTGAGAAGGATGTCATCCTTCGACATGGTCTTTTCGAGCTGTACCGCCAGATACTGCTCCTGGATCTTGCGGCGCACGGACTCGGAGAAGTTTTCATCGGTCCAGCCGGTGAAGACGGAGTTCTTGATGAGCTGCTGGGTGATCGTCGAGGCGCCCTGGGAGAAGGACCCCGAGGTGATGCCCTCGTAGGCCGCACGAAGAATGCCCTGCGTGTCGATGCCGTGGTGCTCGTAGAAGCGCGAGTCCTCGATCGCGACGAAGGCGTGCTGCAGATCCTCCGGGATCATGTCCATCGTGACCGGGATGCGGTTGGCATCGGTCGCGACAAGCTTTGCGGTCTGCGTGCCCTCGTCATCGTACACGAACGTGGCATAGCCCGTGGGCGTGACGTTGATATTCGAAGTGTCCGGTGCGGAGCTGATGATGTTCTGGAAGGCGCCGATGCCGATGCTGACAAGCACCGCAAAGGCACCGATGACGGCGATGATGAGAAGCAGCGCCAGCGCGTGCTCGACTTTCTTCCCCCGGTGGGACCGCCGTCTTGCGCCTGCGCTGTGCCGGTGAAGCTCCTGCTCCACGCCCAGTCTGCTGTAATTATTCACGAGATAACCCTCAGGTACCCGCTTTCGCGGATACCTCCTGTGTGCCCCCGCTCCCCCGGGCGGGTAATGGAATCAATTCAGTTTACACCATCCGGGGTAGGTTGTCGAATTTCACGAAAGTTTGACACGCGCTGTTCACGAAACTGTGTTAGGATGCCACCAAAAGGAGCAGAAATCAGATGAAAAGACCCTACAGAGCCTATCTCTTTGACATGGACGGCACGGTGCTGAACACCCTGACCGACCTCACCCTCTCCCTGAACAAGGCACTTGTGACCTTTGGACGCCGCGGGGATTATACGGAAGCGCAGGTGCGCCTGTTCTTCGGCTCCGGCATCGCCGTCGCGATCAGGCGTGCACTCCTCTTCGAGCAGGGCGTTCCGATCGAAAAGCTCGTCCTTGTCGGAACCGACAGGGAAGAAGAGATCGTAAGACCCGGCATGATTGATCCCGATCTTGAGGAGAAGATCCGAACCTTCTACAAGCCCTGGTATGAGGAACACTGCAATGACCACACGGCGCCGTATGCGGGGATCCCGGAGCTTCTGCGCCGCATGAAAGGGCAGGGGATCCTCACCGCCGTCGTCTCCAACAAGCCGGACGGGGCGGTGGAAAAACTCGCGGATGACCTTTTCCCCGGCTGTTTTGACTACACCGCAGGCGAGAAGGACGGGATCCGCAGAAAACCCGCCCCGGACATGCTCGAGGCGGCATTAAAGTACCTGAACGTTGCAAAGGAGGACGCCGTCTACATCGGAGACTCCGAGGTGGACCTGGAGACCGCGAAAAACACCGGCCTTCCCTGCATCAGTGTGCTGTGGGGATTTAGGGACCGGGATTTCCTCGTATCCCACGGCGCCACGACCTTTGCGGAAAAGGCGGAGGATATTCTGCCATGGAAAGAGCACGCTTGAAGAGACTGATCCGGAACACAAAGGAAAATGACAGCACGAGGGGATCACAGAAGAAAATCCGTGTGGTCCTCTCCTTTGCCGTGTTCTTTGCAGCCTTAGGGCTCTTCGTCTGCTTCGTGGGGCTCCCGCTCCTGTCCCTTGTCGCCCACCCGGTGGCCTTCCGCATGAAGATCCACTCCCTCGGGGTCTGGGGCTTCGTCCTGTTTCTCTTAATGATCGCCGCCCAGGTGATCTCCGCCGTCCTTCCCGCCGCGGGCTTCCAGTTCGCCTCCGGCTACATGTACGGTGCTCTCGCAGGTGCTCTGATCTATGACACCGTTGCCGCCCTCACCTCGACGCTGATCTACCTCTTCAGCCAGAGACTTGGCGGGCCGCTCTTTCGAAAGCTTCTCGAAAAGCAGCGGACAAAGGCAGAGAACTCACTGCTCCGGCTCCCCGATGATGAGGAATCAAAAGGCCTTGTCACCTTCCTCCTCTACCTCGTCCCGGGCTTTCCGAAGGACCTGATCCCCTACCTCTTCGGTGTCCTCGACATGCCCGCCTGGCAGTTCGGGATCCTCTGCTTTGCAGGCCGCTTCCCGACCATCTTTCTGACGTCCCTGAGCGGCAATGAGCTTGGCCACGAGCGCTACGGGAACGTCGCGATCTTTGCGATCGCCATCGCCGCCCTCACCATCGCCGGCAGCTACCTTGCCAAGCGAACGCTCGACAAGTCGAAGAAAAAGAGCAAGACGAAGGAAAACAAAGAAGACAAGCAAGAGCAGTAACAGTGGCAGGAAAGAAAACCAGACAAAACAAAAACAGAACAACACAAAAAGACCATGCCCTGCACATCTGCAGAACATGGTCTTTTTGAAATAAGAAGGAGAACAAAAAATGGAGACGTTCATGCGTTCAGATATCGCGAAGACGTGGTTCCGAACGCTGTACTATTCTTCGTTACTGAATGGCGATCCGGGTTGCAGCCTCACTCTCCGGAATCGCAGCTTTCTTCGGCACCTTGACGGTCAGGACGCCGTTCTCGTAGGAGGCCTTTACATCCTCCGGCTTAACGTCCTTCCCGACTGCAAAGTGTCTCTCATAGGACGACACCGATCTCTCGCGGCGAAGGTACTCGCCCTTGTCGTTCTTTTCGTTCTTCTCATCGCTGTGCTTTGCGGCAATGACAAGA
Source organism: uncultured Lachnospiraceae bacterium (assembly GCA_900315055.1). Lineage (GTDB taxonomy): Bacteria > Bacillota > Clostridia > Lachnospirales > Lachnospiraceae > CAG-791. The sequence continues at coordinate 6,354 of OMXP01000064.1, read as the reverse complement.
GAGCCGTCCTTTAAGTCCAGATGAATGTCCTTTTTGTCAAATCCCGGAAGATCCGCCTGGATCTTCAGATCCTTGCCCTCATCGACAACATCGGTCTTGAAGGAGGGCATTGCTCTTTTGCCCCTGCCGTTTCCGAAGAACCGGTAGAGCTCATGCTCGAGCCCTGCCATCTCACGTGCAAATTCATCTCTGTCATCGGTATCCGACCAGATCACAGGTACTAACATACAGGTCATCTCCTTGGAAAGAAATTCAAATCAAAATCAGCCCTCGATCGCAATGCGGCTTGCATTGTTCTCGATCTTCTTCTCGTCCTTCTTCGGGACGTTGATGGCAAGCACACCGTTCTCAAACGATGCGCTGATGTCCGAAGGCTTTACATCCTTGCCGACATAGAAGCTTCTGCGGACAGCGCCGGTGCTTCTCTCGCGGCGGATATAGTTACCCTTCTCGTCCTTCTTGTCGTCGTTGACCTCATGGCTTGCGGCGATAATCAGGCTCCCGTCCTTAAGATCCAGGGTGATGTCTTCCTTCTTGAATCCCGGAAGTTCCGCCTCAACGCTGTAGTGATCACCATTGTCGACGACATCGGTCTTCATGACCGGGGTGCCGGCGAACATGTCGGTCCAGCTGTTATTCCAGCCGTTCCAGAGACTGTTCATCTCGCGGTCCATCTCATCAAAAACATCAGCAACATCTCTCGTATCAGTATCATTCCAAAGCATCGGATAGAACATAATCAAAATCTCCTTTCGAAAAAAGTCATCATCAGATGAATGTCAAAGATCCGGATCAAAAATCAGGTCACAGGATCTGTATGGTCGTATCAGTCTTCGTGTGCTCGTCGTCCTTCTTCGCAATACTCACGGTCAGAAGCCCGTCCTCATACTTTGCGGACAGATCCTCGGGTGTCACGCGCTTGTCGAGCTGGAACCGTCTCTCGAGGGCTCCGTGATAGCGCTCACCCCGAAGATACTTTGCGGTGTCCTTCTGATCCTTCTTCTCTGCGCGGATCGTAAGCACCGCATCCTTTAAGGTAATGGCGATCTCATCCTTGGCGAATCCCGGAAGCTCCGTGATCACTTCGTAGTGATCTCCCGCATCCGTGATATCTGCTCTCATTGCAGCTGCCTGACTGGCAGCCGTGTCACAATCATAAGTCCAATAAAAAGGTCTGAACATTTCGTTTCTCCTTTGAATCAATCATTCGAAATCAAGTGGTTCGGTAAGGAACCTTCCGGAGGATCTCATCTCTTTCTGTCCTTCCTGTCCCTTACGCCTTATGTTATACATCATCTATAACAGACGGTCAAGCTAGAACTTATAAACAATTTGTAAACTCACACCAACTGCCGGGACCAAATCAGACGCAAACATAGTTGGCAGGTATCCGCCCCTAGAATCCGGAGCAGAATTCTTTCCGATCCAGGGGCAGCAATATCCGATATCTGATGTGAGGAATGATCGAATCGAGAGCGAAGTGATCAGGTAGACAGAGTGATATAGAAGAATCAAGAGAAGGACGATCCGCCGTCGGCAGAGGTCTCGGAAATGAAGCGGGAAATAAGATGCCGGGAAAGATATGGGGAACCCGGGGATTTCCATCTACGATCAAAAATAGGTATTGACAGGCAGTTTTAAACCGTTTAGAATACAGGCCAAAGGAAAAAGCATTCGGTGCTTTTGTAAGGGCTTTATCGACGAGATCGAGCCCTATTTTTATGCACATTTTTCGAGTACAGTACGTTTGATGCGGATCTTGACGTGCAGAGGACTCCTATATCAGTTCCAAAATTTCTTATCTACTCAAAATCTCTTTGAATTTTCTTTGATCCTCAAAAAATGTGATTGGCAAACATGATTAATCCGTTTAAACTATAATCACTGCAAAAGGCAGTCGGTTCCTTTGTATGGACCTTGCCGTAACAGACCGGACAATGTCACTAAGTTAAGGCTCTGCCAGGTATCTTCCACAGTGCCCGACACCCTTGATTCAAACATTGACACGATTTTTGTCTTCGAATCAGATGCAGGAATTGGAAGCCTGCATTTGTGCAGTTGGCGATACCATGAATGCACCCACCGCTCTTGTACAGGTGGTGGCACTGCTTCAGTTCATGGTGAAATTTCGAGTACACGGCATCAGGAATACGGTAACTCTGCTTCCACAGAAAGTGCCGCACTGGATGCACAGCAACGCTTTCTACGACAGCGAATTATCTTTTCAGAAGGATGTAACTGTTTATATGTATGTAAGAGTAATCGCAAAGGACGGGACACCGCTGATGCCTACAAGGCGATGCGGCAACGTCCGTCATCTGCTTGAGACCGGCATGGCGGTTGCTATTAGAACCAAACCGTTCACCATCCGTCTTAAGTATGAAACATCGAAGTATGTTCAGGCTCTCTACGCCGGCATTGACACCGGCAGAGAGAATATCGGCTCTGCGGTTTCCAAAGAAAACGGCGAGAATGTATATCTGGCTGACACCCGTTCTAACAACGGCACTGTTCACAGCAAGATGTATGATCGTGCCGGTTTCAGAAGAAAGCGCTGCAGACACGACAGACAGAATAAGCAGCGCAAGGCAAAGTTTGACGGCACCGAAATGAAAAAAGGCGATGCTGACAAAGTCCGCACAACCCACGACTGCATTTCCAGGAAGGTGTCTTACCCCGTTGCCGAGAAGTCTGTTACGCATAAAGTCATTCAGGGCAAGGAAGGCAAGTTCAACAATCGTAAACATCCTGATGGATGGATCACACCGTCAGCAAAGCAGCTGGTACAGATCACCATGAATGAAGTTAAGTTCATGTGCGATACCATGCCGATCAGGCAGCTTTCGGTTGAGCGTGTGTCTTTCGATTTCCAGAAACTGGCTAACGTCAACATCAGGGCATGGGAGTACGGAAAAGGCCCCCTTTACGGATACAGGTCATACAAGGACTACTTCTGCGACGAGCAGAAGGGCAAATGTCCGTTCTGCGGTGAAGATATTGCCCATTACCACCACATCATGCCCCGCCACAGGCGGGGAACGGATACCGTCCGGAACATCATCGGTGTCTGCGAGTCCTGCCATGAGAAGATTCACAGTGGCCAAATCACCGACGAAATGCTTCACGAAGTCAAGGACGGTGTCGCAGAGTCGTTCGAAGTAGGTCTTCTGAACAGTGTAATGCCTGCTTTGATTGACGCCATGAAGCAGTTCTGCGATGCAAGGAATATCCGCCTTGTTGTCATGGACGGACGCACCACTTCTGAGACACGGAACAGGTACCATATCCGGAAAGACCACTGTACGGACGCTTACTGCATTTCCCTTGCAGGGCGGAACATTGATCCTGCTGACGTGAAGCTGGATGATTTCATCTTCATGAAGCGCCGGTTCAAGAAGAAGTCCAAGAACATTATCAACACCCTCAATCAGCGTGTGTACTACGATGGCAAAAAACCTGTCGCATACAACCGTCATCGGGCAATGGATCAGAAGACCGACTCTCTGGAAGAGTACATGACCAAATATCGTCGTACTCATACTGGTGCAGAAACGGATAAGCATTTCCGCTCTCTCACGGTGAGACCTGCAAAACGGACTTACACATTCCATAAGAATGGTACGATTGCTGCTGTTCACGCAGGTGATGTCGTTCGATATGTGAAATACAATAAGACATACGGCAACACAAAGATCGATACTTTTGTTGCTCTGTCCTGCGAAATGTTCGGCGAGGGGCATGTCAAGTACGGTAACGGGACTCAGGGCAGGAAGCTGAAGTTCTGCAAGACCATTGCATCGGGTGCATTGCAGTGTGTCGGTATCGAGAAGACAGATACCTACCTCAGAGAGGTCGCCCTTGAAGAAGCAAAGCGCAGAGCTGCCAGAGTCAGGCGTAAGAGAACGGGCTGATTTCCTTATACAGTTGATCACTGTACGAATGTCCGGCAACAGACCGGAAAGATGCTATCATGATCATGTAAACAAAGGACAATGAAGGATCATTCGAAGCCGAAGGGGGATTTGAGACATGTCCGGGAAAGCCTTCTGTATCCTGTTTGATCTTGTGATGGCGTTTCTCTTCTTTCTGATCGGGTTTCTGTTTTGCCGATCCGACGGAAGAGCAGCCGGCCTTCTGAGCGGTTACAACACAAAGTCTCCCGAGGAGCGCCGGAAACACGATGAGAAAGCACTGTGCCGGGACTACGGAAAACGAATGATGTTCTGGGCCGTTCCCTTTCTGGGCGGTGCACTCCTCGATGCCTTCTTTCCCGGCTACGGAGTGCTCCTGTCCTGGATCTTGTGGGCGGTACTGTTTGTCCTGCTCCTCAGAGAACGGCACAGGAGAGAACGCTGAGTCCAAGGGCAGGGGCCAGGACATCGAGGAGATTGATGCAGCTGCAAAATGCCCCGGTCATGCTCTCTGCAAACCGGGCAGGCATTCCTGTTCGCGGTTCAGTCCGTTAAACAGGTTAAGGAAAGCCCATGCCATGCCGCCGGGAGACTATGAAACCGTTTAGCGGGCTGATTTACACTACCGGTCGGAGAGCCGCTTTCTTTTCATATCGACACGCCTTTTAGCAATCCCACCTCATACATGTTCTTATAAATTCGTTCCGGGTAGTATGGCAGATACGGCTCCAACATTTCAAATCGGATCTTTTTCTTTCTCATGTAGTCCAGCAGCCGATCTGTCAGTTCTTCTCCATCAAGTTCGGAGATATCCCCGACCTCTTTCAGAAGGTCCAGAAACTGGAGAATTTCCGCATTCTGATCATTTACCGGCACATACGGTTTTTTGAGTATGACCCGCAGGTTTGCAAGCCGTGTCTCTCTGTAATCCGTAGTAGCCTTGTTGGTAGATATCTCATATGCCAGGGGAACCTGCGATGTGATTCCTATCTGGTTCGCAAACAGTATTCCACCCACATAGCCGCAGCACCCGGTGTCGTCCAGCAGGTATTTCTTTTGAATAACCTCGTCATAAGACGGTGTCGAACCGAATCGAAACATGGACTTCTGGGGGATGTAGTAGATACCGGTATCAAAACGCCCAAGGCGTCCATCTTCTGTCAGTTTCTTCAGCGCCTGCCTGACGGAAGCACCCTGTATTCCCGGAATACGAATCTCCGATAAAAAAATCGGTTCATTTTCTGCGTAGTTCTGTCGAAGGAAGTCATAAACCGAATCGACCTGTGCCATCGTTCATCTCTCCCGTATCACAAATCAGAAGTTAGCATCTTCCCATTTGTATGATATCAGTGATCCATAACACAGACCGCCGCCTGATTGCCCTGAAAAAGCGTATCTGTGAATGCATCGACGATATACTGCTTCATGATAAATGCCTTTCATCGCAGGATCCGAATTATATATTATATTCAGGTTTTGTTTTATGAATTTTAAAAATGTCTTACTGCAAATCTTGAAAATATTCAGCCAAAATTTGTAATAAGACAATTTATATTGTATTTGAATTTTAGTCAATGTTTCGCTTGGTATTATATATATTTCGTTGAATTATGGCCTATGTTAGGCAATATCTTTAGCAATAATAACTAATTTTTCCAAAATATTGATACCATTTATCAATTACATCTTTGGAACGAGCCTCAATAATTCTCATAATATTATGGAGCGCCACTGGAGGTATTCGAGAATTATTATTGCATAACAGGCATTTACCACATTCAGTTATCCAAATTTTAGTGGAATTTTTAGTTGGATTGCCTTCTGCAACATGAACATGTACCGGTTCCAGCGGGTCTCCCTCATTCGCCCAAAAATACACCCAGTAAGGTCCGACCTTAAAAACCTGAGGCATTTTCAAATCCTCCTTCTGCTGCAAACTGAATAATCAGATGTGCTGTAGAATGGATGATATCCATATATCGCTTCACCTCATTGTCGTTAAATCCAGTTATCTCCGCTATTTTATATGTCGGAAGATATACTGTCATATGATGGAAACAATCATTTTTATCAGGTTTTTCTATATAGACTTTTACCGTACCATCTTTCAACGTTTCCGAATGCACGATCTCGGTGCTATCATCTAATGTCATAAATGGATACATCATAAAAATCTCTTCTTTCTGTTACATGGATGCTTTAACTGATCATTACACAATAATTTTAACACGTTTCATGCCTGAATCCCGATACTGAAGAAAGAATCACAGGCGATTATATAAAGCGAACAGGTCTGGCATAAATCAATGCTGCAGCTAATGATCACCTGAGAAACATGGTCGTCAGTTGCTGATGCCATGTACCATGGCCTTTTGTCAGAGTAGAGAGGGTAAGAATAATCCCTGCACGATGATTGAACAATCATGCAGGAATTCTGACTCAG
>OMXP01000058.1 GCA_900315055.1 uncultured Lachnospiraceae bacterium | reverse complement strand
ATGCAACCTCATATGAGATTTCTGTACGTCAGGCCAGAGGTTTGCCCACGGGTTAGTACTTTCCCCGCATCCGGCTTCCTTCAGATTCCATCTCGCGATTGACACCCTTGCCTTCGGCTATATCCTTCCCACTACCGGGTGGATTCTGGACTTACACCAGTTAGAAACGTGCGCCGCCGAGCGCACCAGTGAAAAGACCGGATCTTCCCGGAAGATTTCTTCCGGGAGGGTCCGGTCTTTGTGATGTCGTTGCTTTTTCCTGCCTTACATCGTCATCGAGGGATCCACCGCATCGCGCATGGCATCTCCGATGAAGTTCGTGCAGATGACAAGAATGATGATGATAACGCCGGGGCTCACCCAGAGCCAGGGCATGCCGGTGAGAACTGAGACGGACTCGGCACCGTTTAGCAGGTTCCCGAGGCTTGCCTGCGGGGGCTGAACACCCATGCCAAGGAACGAGAGCGCCGCCTCATCGAGGATGGACACCGCCATGACGCTCGTTGCAAAGACGAGGATCGGTGCCAGGGTATCCGGCAGGATCTCCGAGAAGAGGATGTAACGTCCCGGCATCCCCTCGATCCGCGCTGCCTGGACATAGTCCGCATTCCGGATCTCCATGACGTTGCCACGGACAAGCCGCGCCACCCCCGGCCAGTCGACAAAGCCCAGGATCAGGATGATGTTCCACATGCCCGGCGAAAAGATGACGCTCGCCACAAGGATCAGGAGGATATACGGGAAGGACATGACGGTGTCGGTGATGCGCATGATGATCATGTCCGCCACACCCCCGAAGTACCCGGCGATCAGTCCCAGCACCGTCCCGAGACCGGTGGCAAGAAGGGTCGAGAGAAATCCGACCAGGAGGGATACCCTGGTCCCGTACAGGAGCCTCGAAAACATGTCCCGTCCGATGGAGTCCGTCCCCAAAAGGTGCTTGAGGCTCGGCGCAGCCGAAAACTCCGGATTGATCGCATTGGGGTCATAGGGCGCAATCACGGGGGCAAGGATCGCAAGGATCACGATCGCAAGCACGATCCACAGGCTCACAAATCCCGCCCTGTGACGGGTAAAGCGCCGCCACAGCGTGTGCAGATAGGATTCCGTCCCGTTTGATGCAGATGATGGTTTCATATATCACTCCAGTCTGACGGTCGGATCCGCCAGTGCGTACAGGATATCGGTCACCAGGTTCGTCAGGAGAACGACCACCGCGGTCAGAAGGCACATTGCCATGATCACGGGGTAATCCCTCTCCAGGATGGCGTTCATGGTCATGAGCCCGAGCCCCGGCCAGGAGAACACCTGCTCCACGACGATGGAGCCGCCAAAGAGCGAGGGGATCTCCATGCCGATGACCGTGATGATGGGGATCAGCGCATTGCGGAGGGCATGCTTGAAGATCACCATCTTTCTGCCGATGCCCTTTGCCTTCGCTGTCCGAAGGTAATCCTTGTTCAGGATCTCCAGCATGCTGGAGCGGATATATCGGACATCGCGGCCCGCCATCTCCACAGCAAGGACGATGCAGGGAAGAATCAGGTACCGGAACTGCACGCCGCTTCCCGCACTGCCAAGGAGCCGCATGCCGGATGCCGGCAGGACCCCGAGCTTTACCGCGAAGATGAAGATCAGCACGATTCCGAGGAAAAACTGCGGGATGCTCTGCCCGAGGAAGGCGAGGGTCACGATGATGTAGTCCGCCTTCGAGTGCTGATGCACCGCGCTGTAGATGCCGGCAAAAATCGCGATGACCATCGCGAGGATCAACGCCGAGGTCATCAGGATCAGGGTGGGCCCCAGGTGCTCTCCGATCATCTGAGACACCGGCTCATAGCTCTTGTAGGAGTTGCCCAGGTTCCCCCGAAGAGTCTGCCCGAGCCAGCGGAAGTACTGGACGATGACCGGATCATTGAGACCCAGGTTTTCGGTCCTCTGCGCCACTGCCGCCTGGTTCACCTTCGGGCCTCCGCTGATGATCTCCATGGGGTTTCCCGCAAGAGACATGATCGCGTAGTCGACAATGGTGATGCCAAAGAGAACGACAAGGGCGATGAGAAGGCGCTTTGCAATATACCGTCCCATTCAGGCCTCCTTTCCGGCAATCGGGTGCCAGCAGGCCGCAAGGTGTCCGGGAATACCTCCCGGCACCTCCTGCAGCGAAGGCTCCTTTTCCCTGCACTTGTCTGTCGCATACGGGCAGCGCGCGGCAAATCGGCACCCCTTCGGCAGGTCGATGGCCGACGGCACCTCGCCGTCCGGCACCGTAAAGCCCTCCCGCTTCGACGGATCCAGGGACGGCACCGCCTCGATGAGAAGCTTTGCATAGGGGTGGGCCGGGTGATGGAACACCTCGCTCCCCTCTCCCGTCTCCACGATCCGCCCGAGGTACATGACCGCGATGGCATCGCTGATGTAGTGCACCGCCCCGAGCCCGTGGGCGATGAACAGGTAGGTGACCCCGAGGTCCTTCTGCAGAGAGCGAAGAAGGTTCAGGATCTGGGCCTGGATTGAGGCATCAAGGGCCGAGACCGGCTCATCGCAGACGATGACCCTGGGTTTTAAGGAAAGGGCCCTTGCAATCGTGATCCTCTGCCGCTGTCCGCCGGAGAACTCGTGGGGATAGCGCTCCTTCGCGCTCTTCGGAAGACCCACCATGTCCAGGAGCTCGTCCACACGGTGCAGCACGCTCTCCTTTGTCTCGAGGCCGTGGTAGAGCATCGGCGCCTCGAGGATATCCACCACCCGCTTTCTCGGGTTCAGGGATGCATAGGGGTCCTGAAAGATCATCTGCAGGTTCAGGCGGGCACTTCGGAATTCGTGCTTTGGCATCCTGATGAGATCCTGTCCCTCATAGAGCACCTCGCCGGACGAGGGCGCCTCGAGGCCGACAAGAAGCCTTCCCGTCGTGGACTTTCCGCAGCCGGACTCCCCGACAAGGCCCAGCGTCTTTCCCTTTTCCAGCACAAAGCTCACCCCGTCCACCGCGTGCACCACCTTGCGGTTCTTCGGGAGGATGGCGCTGTGCCGCACGGGATAGACCTTTGTGAGGTTTTTCGCCTCCAGTATCACCTGTGGATCAGACATGAGACTCTCCTTCCACCTTTGCGCACCTCACGAAGTGCGAGGGAAAAACTTCTCTCCACTCCTGGTGCGCACTGCAGGATTCCTCTGCAAGAGGGCACCGGTCCTCAAACCTGCACCCGGTAAGGAACGTGTAGTTTTCCGGCACCACGCCCCTGATCGGCACAAGCTCCCGCTTTCTGTCGTCCTCAATGGACGGGGTTGCCGCAAGAAGCGCCCTCGTGTAGGGGTGCAGGGGACGGGCGAAGATTTCCTCCACCTTTGCCTCCTCGACGAACTGCCCCGCGTACATCACCATCACCCGGTCTGCGTTCTGGGCAATGACGCCGATGTCATGCGTGATGAGAATCACCGCCATATGGCGCTGCTTTGCTTCCTTCCGGATCAGCTGCATGATCTGCGCCTGAATGGTGACATCAAGAGCCGTTGTGGGCTCGTCGGCTATGAGAAGCTTCGGGTTGCAGGAGAGCGCCATCGCGATCATGATCCGCTGCCGCATGCCGCCGGAAAGCTCCGAGGGGTACTTTCGCATCGCCTGTACGGGGTCCGGGATGCCGACGCTCTGAAGTCCCTCAAGGATGATCTGTTTTGCCTCCTCTTTGCTCTTTTTCAGGTGACGGCGCACCTGCTCCCCGATCTGATCTCCCACCGTGAAGACCGGGTCGAGACTTGCCAGGGCGTCCTGGAACACCATCGCGATGTCCCGTCCCCGGACCTCATCGAGTTCCTTTTCGGAGAGTTTCAGGAGATCTCTTCCCTGAAAAGCCGCGCTTCCGTTCTCGACGGAGCCGTTCCTGGAGAGCAGCCCCATGATCGCAAGATTTGTCACGCTCTTTCCGCAGCCGGATTCCCCGACGATGCCGAGTGTCTCTCCGGATCCGACGGAAAACGAGATGTCGTCCGTCACGATCCGGTCGCCGAAGTCACTGTGAAACTTCACGCGAAGTTTTTCTACCTGTAAGAGAGGTTCCATGAGGAGCTCTCCTTTCACACACAAAGGGGCACGCAGATGCGTGCCCGTAAGAGTATCCGTCAGATCCCGGGATTACTGCACAATCTCCCAGTCCTGGATGTTGTCATATGCACCGTAGAGAGTAGGCTCTGCGTTCTGCAGTCTGTTCGAGACAACGCCGAGGTTGCTCTGGAAGTACATGGAGAACATCGGGACATCGGAGATCATCTTGTCATCGATCTCCTTATAATATCCCGCAAGCTCCGTGTCGTCCTTTGCCGTCTGCGTGTTCTGCAGGGCCGCATCGACGTCCGGATCGGTCCAGCCGCCGGTCCAGGAAGTTCCTTCCGTATCGACAAGGCCCAGTTCGTCCGCATAGAAGTCGTTCGGCGTGATCGTGTACTGGACCGAGAACACATCGACATCGTCCGTTCCGCCGACGCTCATCAGCGTATCGAAGTCGACGGTGTTGATGTTGATGCTGATGCCGACCTCGGAGAGTTCCTGCTGGATCACCTGCGCCGCCTTGACGGCCGTGTCATCGCCGGAGGAGACATAGTACTGCAGCACGGTCGAGGAATCCCAGCCCGCCTCGGAGAGCAGCTCCTTCGCGCCGTCCGGATCATAGGGGATGGTCTCCTTCGAGTCATCATAGAGAGGAGATGACTTCATGACGAAGCCGTCCGTCACCTCGCCGTGGCCGGACAGGAGCGAATCCACCAGCGTCTGCCGGTCGATTGCCATGACGAAGGCCTTCCGGACTCTTGCGTCCGTCACCTTCGTGGTGTTGAAGAACGTCATCTCGTTCGTGATGGGATCCGTCCAGGAACTCGTGTAGCCGTCGAGGTTCTCGACCGCCTCCTGATCCGTGATCGGAATGGAGCAGGTTGCAGGCGGGACGAAGTCGATCTCGCCTGCCTGCAGCTGCGGCAGAATCTCGGAGGGATCCACGATGCGGATATTCATCTTCGGGATCTTCGGCGCACCGAGAAAGTAGTTCTCGTTTGCGTGGTAGCTGATGTAGTGGGCGCTGTCGTAATCATCGAGGATATACGGTCCGTCGACGACATCCGGGTGCTGGAACCAGTCATAGGAGACCAGCTGATCCGCGGGCACATCCTTGAGGACGTGCGAGGGCAGGATGCAGATCCAGACGCAGCAGTTGTTGATGAACGTGTTGAGGGACATCGGCGAGTTCGCGACAAACTGGAGGGTCTTGTCATCGACCTTTACCAGGCCGTCGACCGACTCCGCTCCCTCGGGGGAGGTGCCGCTCTCAAAGCCCTTGAACATCGAAAAATCGAAGTTCGGGTTTGCAACCTCGGGGCTGGTCATGCGAAGGATCGTGAAGATCACATCGTCGGACGTCACCGGCTCCCCGTCGGACCAGACCGCATCGTCCCTGATCTTGATCGTGAAGGTCTGGTTGTCATCGGTGGTGATGCTGTCTGCCAGAAGGTAGTTGAAGTTGTTGTCGGCGCCCACCGTAACGAGCGGCAGGAACATCATGCTCGTCGCATACAGGTTGATGAACGACCAGTCCATGTTCAGGGGGTTCAGGGTGCCGAGCTCATTGGTGGCACCGATGTTGACGATGTCATCTCCGGTCTCGGCCGTCTCTGTGCCGGCTGTCGTGGAAGCCTCACTTGCTCCGGAAGAAGCAGAAGAAGCCGTCGTGGAACCGGTCGATGTCGATCCGGACGACGAGCCGCAGGCTGCAAGGGACAGCGCCAGGGCACCTGCAAGCAGGGTGGACAGTACACGTTTCTTTTTCATTTTCTCTCCTCTCAAATGTGTCCCGAAACGGGAACCGCATTGTGCAGACGTTAAGTTAACCCGCAAAACACAGGACTACTGCCCTGCGTCCGGGAAGATGCTCTTGACCGACAGGTCCGTCTCCGGGTGGATCACATACCCCTTTCCGGTGCGGACAAACAGGGCAGCGCATTTCTCCTCGTGGTTTGCGAGGGAATACCAGTCGAGGTACTCGGACTCCATGTTTTCGACGGGAACGAGCAGGTTGCAGGACTTCGGGCGGTCAAAGACCCGCTGGATTCTGGAATTCTGCCAGAGGTCCTGCTCCATGTACCAGGGATCGAAGACCCGGACATATTCCAGGGGATCATAGGGGTTCTCGGAGGTGCCCATCTGCAGGCCGGTCAGCGTGATGAAGTGATCCTCCTCGGCAAAGCAGCGAACCACCGCCGCGCCTCCCATGGTAAGACACTTCCGGATCAGGGAATCCTCCTTAAAGGACACGTCCTCTCCGTCAATATACCGGACCAGGATGTTGTAGTGCACTTCTCTCGCGTAGATCTTCAGCCAGTCCACATAGTAGCGGATAGCCGCATTGGTCGTGCCGCCCCGGCAGGTGACGCCCTCGCCGTTGCAGCGATCGAGCATGCAGCTGTAGGCCTTGCTCAGAAACTCCGGCGGAATCTCGTTCCTGTCATACAGAAACCGGAGCGCATTGAGCACCGCCGTCGGTCCGCAGTCATAATCAGTTGTCTGGTACATCAGAGGCGACTTCATGCCGCGCCTTTCTTTAACCTTATGAATTCAATATGATTAGTCAGATCGTATAATTTTGAGCCGGAAACGTCAACGTTTAACCTGCCAAAGGGCACCGGAACGGGGCGGATATTTTCGTCAGAATGGAACGGGTCCTGTCCCGGGCAAGAAAAAATCTGTGCCAGCAGCAGACGCCGCATTGCACAGACACCTCATTGCGTCTTCGAATCAGATTTGGAGACATTGTATACCAGCACAGGGACAGCGTCCAGACAGGAACGGTTCCCCGGATGACAAAACCCCTCGCAAACGCGAAGGGTTCTGCCGGAAAGGAGTACCATGTGCTTTCTTTATACTGCGTTGTAGAAGTCCCTGAAGTTCCGGGTCTCCGGCAGGGTCTCCCCGCCGTCGATCACCGTCACGGTACCGGTAAGATATCCGGCTCCCTCGGATGCCAGGAAGGCGGCCAGGGTACCGACATCCTCCGGTTTCCCGAGCCTTCCCTCCGGGATCCCCTCTGCCATGCCGGCAAACACGGACTCCGGATTTTCCGGATTGACGGTCCGGGCGCTTCTCTCCACCGCCGGGGTCCGGATGTAGCCCGGGCAGATGGCATTTACGGTGATGCCGTACGGGGCAACTTCCACGGCAAGTGCCTTGGTGAAACCCACAAGAGCTGCCTTCATCGTCCCGTACCCGGTGTAGCCCGGGTTGCAGACGATGGGGCCCGTCACCGAGGAGAGGTTGATGATCCTGCCGAAATGTTTCTTTTTCATGGAAGGGATCACGAGCTTTGTCATCAGGAACGTGCCCTTCACGTTCACGCGGTAGAGCTCGTCAAGATCCGTGACCGACAGATCCTCAAACCCTGCCACCTTTGAGAGGCCGGCATTGTTCACCAGCACGTCGACACCCCCGGTGACATCGAGGATGGAATCCACAGTCTTTCGCATGGCGAAGAGATCATCTCCCACCTCGCACCGGTAGCCGGTGGCGTGAAATCCCAGTTTCTTCAGGGCATCCGCTGCCGCAAACACGTTGTCGCCGCGGGAGAGAAGCCGGACGTCGTACCCTGCCTCTGCAAGACATTCTGCAATCCCGAAGCCATTGCCCCTTGCCGCTCCGGTCACGATCGCCGTTCGCATCAAAGCCTCACTTTCTGATGTCTTCCTCACTGATCAGGCCCTTGCGTTTCAGGTAGTCCAGGAGCACGTCCACGCAGGCATTGGATCCGCCCACGCGCTCCGCGTTCAGGGTCAGGTCATAGTTGATGGGATTCGTCCAGTAGTTGCCGCCGGTGTAGTACTTATAGTACTCCGCCCGGTACTGATCCGTCGCCTCGATGGTGCGCGCTGCGACCTCCGCCGATACCTCCATGTGCTCCATGGTCCGGTCGACACAGTAGGCGCGCGGCGCCTCGATGTAGACGCTGACGACGTTCTTGTGATTTCGAAGCACGTAGTCCGCGGCCTTGCCGACAATGACACAGGACTCGGTGTCCGCGAGGTTCTCGATGATCTTCGTCTCATAAGAGAAGATCTGGTCATCGGAGACAAACTTCTTATCCCTTGCGATATATCCCCTCGCCCTTGGCAGTCCCCGCATCATGGCAGCAAAACCGCCATGCGTCGAGAGCTTCTCGTCGACCTCGGTGAAAAGCTCCTCATCAAGGCCCGAGAGCTGACTTGCCAGCGTCAGGATCCGGTTTTCATAGCAGTGGATGCCAAGGCGCTTGGCGACTCTCGATGCAATCTCCTTGCCGCCGGAGCCGAAGCCTCTCGCCACCGTCATTGTGAACTGTTCCATCGTGCACCTCCCCCTAAGTCTGCTGCTGATCCGACATGTAGCGGGACAGGAATGCCTTCGTGCGCTCATTCTTCGGGTGAACGAACAGGACATCCGGCGACTCGTCCTCGACCACATATCCCTGGTCCATGAAGATGGTCCTCGACGAGACATCCCGTGCAAATCCCATCTCGTGGGTCACGACGATCATCGTGAGACCCTTCGAAGCAAGATCCCGCATGACGTTCAGCACCTCTCCCACCATCTCGGGGTCGAGGGCACTGGTCGGCTCATCGAACAGGAGCACCTCCGGGTTCATGCACAGCGCCCTCGCAATGGCGACGCGCTGCTTCTGACCGCCGGAGAGCTGGTCGGGTCTGGCGTTGATGTAGGGCGCCATGCCGACTTCCTTCAGATGCTGAATGGCCCGGCTGTGTGCCTCTTCCTTCGGCAGGTGCAGGATCTTCGTCGTCCCGAACATGCAGTTCTTGAGAACGGTCATGTTCGCGAACAGGTTGAAGGACTGGAACACCATGCCCACCTTGGAACGGTAGGCGGAGAGATCCTTCTGGGTATTCTTCACTTCCTTGCCGTGGAACAGGATCTGTCCCGCGGTCGGGGTTTCGAGGTGATTGATGCAGCGAAGGAGCGTCGACTTGCCGGAACCGGAGGCACCGATGACACAGACCACTTCTCCCTTGCTGATCGAGAAGTCGATCTTGCGCAGCACCTGATGTTCGCCGAAGTTCTTGACGAGGTTCTTGACCTCAATGACTGTTTCTGCTGGCACAGGAATCCCTCCTCTCACTCATCGGTGTTCATGTATTCCGCGGCGAGGACGTAGTCCTTGCTGCCCTTCATCTTCTTCTCAAGGACACGGAAGATGCGGTTGAATACAAAGCACATCACCAGGTAGATGACGGAAATCACAAGGTAAGACTCATAGTACTTGTAGTACGCGCCGCCTGCGGTCTTTGCCATGAGGAAGAGCTCCGTGACGCCGATGACGTTCAGGACCGAAGTCTCCTTGAGGTTTGTCAGGAACGTGTTGCACATCTCGGGGACGATGTTCCGGATGGCCTGGGGAAGCACCACATAAAACATCGTGCCGAAATGCGACTCGCCCATCGCAAGTGCTCCTTCCGTCTGTCCCGGATCAATGGAGTTGATGCCGGCTCTTACGGTCTCGCCCATGTAGGCGCCGGTATTCAGCATGATGACGAGGACGCCGGCGACGATGGAGGTCACCATGACGTTGTTGTCACGAAGTCCGTAGTACAGGACCATGCCCTGGACGATCATGGGCGTGTCGCGGAAGATCTCGACATAGATGGCGATGATCACCTTGACGATGCGAAGAAGTGCCTTCTTCACGACGTTGTCATCTGGCTCGATCTTCGTCGAATTCACGATGCCGACGAGGAAACCGATGAGGAATCCGAGGATCGTGCCCAGGAAGGCCACATATACGGTCACCCAGGCGGCCTGCAGGAACATGAACTTATACTGTCCCGCGATGTACGCAATCCACTGAAATGTCGTCCCCTGCGCACCCGGTGACGAACCTGTCGCATTGGTAAAGTAAGCGATTATGGAAGACATGGCGCTCCTTCGTTCTAGTTGGCGTTCGGCTGCAGTGTGATCATTTCATCCATCAGGGTGTCCATCTTGTCGCGGTCGGTCCAGCCGATGTAATCCATGGCCTGATTGACAAGGTCTCTTGTCGTATCACCGTCGCGGAAGCAGATGCAGCAGTCGTTGGAATCTCCTTCCTTCGGGGTGAAGTCATCGTCTGCGTCAAGGTCAAGCATCTTCAGATCCGGCATGGTTGTAAGGGCGGAGACGCAGGTCGTGTAGTCGAGGACAACAACATCTGCGGTCTGGTTCTCTACTGCCATGAAGGCCTCGCCACTGGTCTCATAATCGGTGACGGGAACGGCATCGGGGATCTCATCCTTGTAGTTGATGAAGTTTGTGCCAGCCTGTGTCGTGACCTTTACATTCTTGCCTGCAAAGTCTGAAAGACCGGTGTAGGAAGCGTACTCACTGTCCGAGCGGACTGCCGCCTTGATGGTGCGGTAGTAGTAGACGTTCGAGAAATCGTAGGTCTCATCGCGCTCCGGCGTGTAGCACATGCCGCTCATGACGCAGTCATAGGTACCGTCCTCGAGGCCCATGAAGATCGCGCTCCAGTCGGACTTGTAGATCTCCAGATCCCAGCCGAGGGCTGCCGCGATCTCCTGTGCACAGCGGACATCGTAGCCGTAGGCGTAACCGTCGCTGTTGGTGATCTTCACAGCCTTGTCGCCGTTTGGTACGTCCTCGGACTCCTGCGTCCAGTTGTAGGGAGCGTAGGCACACTCGATGGCGACACGCAGCACCTTGTCCCCCTTCGGGGAGGTTGCATCGGCAAGATCCGGATCTGCGGTGATCGGATTGCCGTCGAAATCGGTGAGCGTAGAGGCTGCATCGGAGGCCGCCTCGGTGGTGGCGGCGCTGCTGTCTGCTGTCGATGCACCGGCATCAGCGGTCGATGTGGTGGTATCGGCACTGGTGGTGGCAGTGGTGGTGGATGACGAGCCGCAGCCGGTCAGAAGTGTACCTGCCATGGTGGCGGCCAACATGAGGGAAACGACGATTCTCTTCTTCATAACAATCCTCCTTGTGCAATCACAAAGGGCGCCTGTCATCCTTGACAGGCGCCCTTGCTCACACATGTAAACATATGCCGGTCCGAAGAAAAGAAAAACGCCGATCGAAAATCGATCAGCGTCATTGCTCTTTACTTCGGAACCTCACCAACTGTTCCGTTTCCGGTTTTTTTGTATACACGTATCCTACCACAATTTCAGGTATGGTATTGTACAAAACGGCGTATTTAAATACGCAATTTCGCGTATAAATCGATTTTGTCACATATTACAAGAACAGTCCCCGAAGGAAACGATGAACCGTAAGATTGCAAAAAGTACGGAGATCATGATCCGGATCGCATCATCAATACTGCCAAACCAAATCCCAAATTTCGCCTCTCATCTGTCAATCTGTTCAGGTACGCGAAATATACGCGTCTTTCGTTCTCCAGGTGTCCGGAATCTCTACCGGACAGATCAGCACCGGGAGATCCGGGGAACGCATGAGAAGAAGATATTCGGAAGGATATCGGAGGGAACAGGAAAAGAAACTTCTTCGGATGACAAAACCCTCCGCCAAAGCGGAGGGCCTGTCTTCGAGGGGGAGTTATGTTTATGAAAAAGTTTGTTGCTGTCGTTGTTTCCTTACGCCCTGTATGATACGCCATCTCCCGGGGCGGTTTGTGAACGCAGGGTGTTACTTCTGTGAGGATTCTGTGTTTCCCTGAAGGGTTCAGGAACACACTTTTTCCCGGATGACAAAACCCTCCGCAATGCGGAGGGCAAGTCTTAAAAGGGAGAGTGTGTTATGAAAAAGTCTTTTCTGTTTCGGTCGCAACACCTTGTTGCTTCCTGACAATCAAAATGATACCAGACTCAAGGTTCCGGATTGTGAAGGAGCCGTGGAAATCCTGTGTTTTTTCTGTGACCGGTGCCTTTTGCAGGCAAAAGGAAAGGCCGGCAGCTGTGACTGTCGGCCTTATGAGGGGGAGTTATGTTTTGTTTTGGGAGAAGCTTGATTGCTTTTCCTTACAATCGGTATGATATCAGAGCCCCGGCGGGAAAATGTGAACGGACGGTGGAGACTTTGTGTTTTTTCTGTGATCAAAACACCAGTTTCTGCCTGCTGCCCAAGCCCTGTGCCTTAAAATCGGAGTTCAGGAAAATAGCCTCTTTGGGGGCAAAGCGGATCAGATACATCGGCTCCTGCATGCCTTGCAGCATTTTGATCGGAATCTTCCGGAATGCCGCTTCCGCTTCATACGCGGGATCTTCCGTGTCGTCGATCACCGACACGGTTCCCGTCATCTGAATGCTGTGAAGCTTTCCAAACTCGGTATTCGTGTCAAACACGGCAAGGGCCGCATGGGAATTTGCCGCAATCCCCGCAAACTTTTTCCCGCCTTCCGAGAAGATCCAGAGTGCTCCGTCGTGCCAGGTATACTCAAGCGGCGTGCAGCGGATCATATCCCCCGTACCGGTCGCCAGAGCGCACACCTTATGGGAAAGAAGGAATTTATCCGTTTCTTCGCGAAGCTTTGCGGGATCCATTTTCTCCGAATCCGCGTCCTTCCTGTCCCAGAACCTTGCTGCCTGCTCAAACCCGGATTCTTTCATTTGTCTGCCACCTCCCTTGTTCCGTCAATCAAACCGCACCCGTCACGCCGACAGGTCCAGTTTTGTCCATGCGTCAATGATGTTCGAGCTTAACGTTGCATTTCCGGTAAATTCGCCGTCCTGAAAAGAAAACTGGATCAGATACAGGCCGGAAGGTCTGTTCTTTGTCATATGCTGTCCTCCATGATGTTAAAACAATGACCGAACGGTTCTCCCTCAAATATGCATCTGTATCCGATAAAGTGTTCTTTCTGTCGATTCACCTCCTGCAGCGGCCGGCCATTCCTGTCCGGCTCCGGTTTCCTATTCTAGCGACCTGCCGGTGTGTTCTCAATGGTCCGGGATCATAAGAGTGACAGCCGCAACCGGGCATTCCGGAAGCAGCTGCCGCTCTTTGTGTGCATATGCACTTTGTATGCGGGTGTGCAGTTTTGACTTCCTGCATTCCCTGTACTATCGAAGATCAGCGATCGTCACCTGCGGGTCTCACTCCTTGCTGATCGCATCGATTCTTGCAAGCTCTTCTTCCGTAAAGGTCGTGTTCTTCAGGCACTTTACGTTGTCGAGGATCTGCTCCGGCTTCGAGGCGCCGATAAGAACCGAGCAGACCTTGCCGTCTCTTAAAATCCAGGACAGCGCCATCTCCGCAAGAGTCTGGCCGCGCTGCGTGGCGATCTCATTGAGTTCCCGGATCTGGTTAAGCTTCTCCGGTGTCAGAGCACTCTCCTTCAGGAACCTGCCATCCTTTGCGATTCTGGAATCCGCCGGGATTCCGTTGAGGTAACGGTTGGTTAAAAGTCCCTGTGCCAGAGGGCTGAAGGCGATGATTCCAAGCCCCTCTTCCGCGCACAGATCCTTCGTCCCCTCGGTCTCGATGGAGCGCTCGAAGATCGAATACCGTCTCTGATTGACGATGAGCGGCAGGTGAATGTCTCTTGCGATTTCAATCGCCTTCTGTGTCTGTTCCTTCTTATAATTTGAGATGCCCGCATAGAGCGCTCTTCCGCTGTCGACGATGAACTTCAGAGCCTCCATGGTTTCTTCAAGCGGCGTGTCCGGATCCGGACGGTGGTGATAGAAGATGTCGACATAGTCGAGACCCAGGCGCTTTAACGACTGATCACAGCTTGCCACGAGATACTTTCTGGATCCCCAGTTGCCATAGGGGCCCTTCCACATGTCGTAGCCCGCCTTGCTCGTGATGACGAGCTCGTCCCGGTGGCTTAGAAAGTCTGCTTTCAGGATCCTTCCGCAGTTCTCCTCAGCCGTCCCGTAGGCCGGTCCGTAGTTGTTTGCAAGGTCAAACTGGGTGACGCCGCAGTCGAATGCGGTCCGGCACAGGCTCCGCATCTGGTCAAACGACGCATTGGAGCCGAAGTTATGCCAGAACCCGAGAGACAGTGCCGGGAACTGAAGTCCCGACCGTCCCACATGGTGATAGACCATGTTGTCATACCTGTTCTGGGCCGGCACATAGACCGGTACAAATTTACCTTCCAAAAGTTCCATTTGTTACCCCCTTCTGATGTTCGGATTTTACCCTCCGGGGTATGTTACACTCTCCCCGGAGGTAAACACCCATGAATTCTGATCATTCCACCAATACCGCACAAAACGGCAACGCCTTCTGGACAAAGCCCCTCGTGGTCTTTCTCGCGGCGCTTTTCTGCTGCTTTCTGTGGGGCTCGGCATCTCCGTCCATCAAGATCGGATATGAACTCTTTCAGGTCGGCAGCGATGACACCCCGGCAAGAATCCTCTTTGCAGGCATCCGCTTTACCATCGCAGGACTGATGGTGATCCTCTATGAGAGTATACGCCAGCATCATCTCATTGTCCCTGGAAAATCTTCCTGGAAATATGTCTTTGCGCTGGCATCTACCCAGACCGTGATCCAGTACATCTTCTTCTACTGGGCACTGGCTCTGATCAGCGGCGTGCACGGCTCCATCATCAATGCGGCAGGAACCTTCTTCTCCATTCTCCTCTCGGTCGCGGTCTTCCGCTTCGAGCGCCTGACAGCCGGCAAGGTGGTGGGCTCGATTGCAGGATTTCTCGGCGTTCTTGTGATCGTCACCCAGGGAGCGGATCTCTCGGCAGGAGTAAACGTAAAAGGTGAGATCTTCATGATCCTTGCAGCCCTCTCCACGGCGCTTGCAGGCTGCCTCATCAAGCTCTTCAGTGCGCATGAAAATCCTGTCACCCTCTCCGGCTGGCAGTTCTTCATCGGCGGCATCGTGATGACCATTCTGGGACTTGCACTTGGCGGCAGACTCCACCCGACAGGACCTTCCGCCATCATTCTTCTCGTGTACATGGGCTTTATCTCCGCCGGTGCCTACACCGTCTGGGGAATCCTTCTCAAGTACAACGATGTGAGCAGGATCACGATCCTGGGCTTCATGAACCCGGTCTTCGGTGTCCTGCTCTCCGCCCTGTTCCTTCACGAGGCCGGTGATGCCTTCCGCTGGACGACACTGATTGCTCTCGTCCTCGTCTCCTTCGGCATCATCGTCTCCCAGAAGGGATCCCCGAAAGCTGCAAAGAAGGCCTGACTTTAACGAACTTGCAACGAACATGCCCCGGCGCCGCTCTCACAGATGAGGGCAAGGCGCCGGGGCATTTTGCAATGGAAGGAATTTCAGATCCTTCAGCTTTGAAGATCCGTCTGCAGGACACCGAATTGTCACCGGAAGGTGACAGTTCCTTCACAACCTGCACTCCGATCCGGAGTATCATACGGATTGTCAGTGATGAAGACAACACATACAGCTGACAACCTTTTTCATAAACAACACTCCCCCTCACGCAAAGACCCTCCGGCAATGCCGGAGGGCTTTTGCATGGAAGGAAGATGTAAGACAGCGTCCTGTCTCAGACGGTCAGAGTCTCCTCTTTCTTCTCAATAACGGCACGACAGCTCTCTTTGTCTTCTCCCTGAATTCCCAGAAAAGCCGTGGCTTCCTCGAATGACATGTCGTGGTGCTTCATGACATAGGCGACATTTTCCGCTCCTGCCTCTGCTCTTCCCTCGGCTTTTCCTTCTCTTCTTACATCTGCCAGTACCGGCGAAATCATCTGCAGAGCTCCTTTCTATTGAGCGTTGCGGCATCGTCCACCCGCAATAAAAGGGAACAGCGCGGCCATCTGGAATATTCCTGGTTTCCCATCCTCCCAGAGTCAGCAGCTAAAACTTGGCATACAGGCTGATTTCCATTTTCCCGGCTCAGGCGGTCTCAGGCTGCTTTTCCTGTTCCTCAATAACGGCACGGCAGTTCTCCTTGTCTTCTCCCTGAATCCCCAGAAAAGCCGTGGCTTCCTCGAACGTCATACCATGTTTCTTCATAAGATACGAGACGTTATCCGCTCTTTCCTCTTCTTTTGCTTCTTTTTTAGCATCTTCCAAAGCCAGTGAAAACATCCTGTAGGCCTCCTTTCCCCGGGTGTCCTGCCTTTCGAACACTACGGTATCATCAATTTTCCGAATCAGAGCATCCCCGGCAGGTACAACATGATTACGTACATAGTCGAGAAACTGTTTCATTTCCATTGACTCATGGTCCATGTTGCCGCCTGCAAACAGAAAGATCTTGCTCGTCCCGATCTTCGGGTCCAGATCTGCCACCTCCTGACAGGTTTCCCGGAATGTATACCTTGCAAGTCTCCTGTCAAAGGGGTCTTTCAGGCAGATGAAGATGACAACTCCTTCTTTCAGTTCCTCATAAGACTTTCCGGACTCCAGAGAGTCCATATCCATCGCGCTCTGGTAATACCGTGCACGCAATCCGATGGCACCCATGGCGCTTGTCTGCATCTCGATATCGTATGCCGTGTCGTCATTCCACCGATATACATCAAGCCTCACGCCCTTTCCGGGCGGAGAATTCTTCATGCTCTTTTCGGTCTCATGGAACCGGATTGTTCTGATCCGCTTTCCGAGAATGCGTTCCAGTACCTGTCTGCAGATATCCTCATGCATCATGACGCGCTTGAACATGAAGTCGTCCGCAAAAGTCAGCTCCTCATATGGCTTGATCCTACCGTTGCGCAGTCTCTTTTCCTTCCGCGTATTCTCTTCCACACGTACCTCCTTTTCTATTGTATCTGACGATTCGTGTACCGGCAACCGTATCGATATCCTTCCTCTTTATGGACCAATTCGTAATCAGAAAAACCGTCTGACGATGTCCCGTTACCATTCTGCAACATGTTTCAAATTCGGAAGTCCCGCCTTTAGTGTAACTAATATATCAATCAGTCTGCATGCAGTCAATTATATATTTAAAATATTATTTTATATCACAATGGCAGGCTCCACGCCGCAACAATGTCGCACTCCGATCATGAAATCATATTCCGATCTTAAGGATACACAGCCAGTGATTATCCGGAGATGCGCAAGTATTGCAACAAAAAAATTCAGGTGCTAGGATAGTTTTCAGTTAATCTGCTTTTTGGGGGAGGCATCGATATGAGCGGCGATAAAAGACAGTTTCTGACGTCTGCTGTGACAGAAGAACTCGACAGCATGCCGGGCGGCGTGCTGATTTACACGGGGGATGAAAAAGAGGAGATTCTGTATGCCAATACGCAGCTGATCGAATCGTTTGGCTGTGACAGTCTGGAGGACTTTCTGGATCTCACCGGAGGATCCTTCCGGGCTCTGCCGCACCCGGACGACCGGGCAAGAGTGGAGCACGAGATCCGGGAGCAGCTGCAGAAGGAAGACGGAGACTTTTACTTCCTGAACTGCCGGGTCGTGTGCCGGGACGGTTCCGTCCTCCCGGTCGATGCGTTCGGGCACCGCACAGAAGACTCCGAATCAGGTTTCCTCTTCCATGTCTTCTTTGTCCGGAACAGTTTCCGCACCCGTCTCCTGAAAGCCATGAAGGCCATACCCATGACCGGCATCAGTCAGGATCTCGACAGCCTGACCGGTCTTCTCTCGATGCGCGCATTCCTTGCTGTCATGGAAGATCAGAGAGCCTCCGGCGTCCTGAACACGTCGCCTGTGGCAGTGCTGTACGTGGACATCGCAAACTTCCGTCTCATCAACATCCGCTACGGTCTCACCGCAGGAGATGAATTCCTGCACACCCTCGGCAGAAGTCTCAGGGACCTGTTCTCGAACGGTGCCGTGGCACGCTTTGATGTGGATCACTTTGCGATCCTCACCGATGCGTCGAACCTCCAGCACAAGGCAGAGACCATCCGCAGCATCATCCGACAGCTTGCCCCGAGCGATGTGGACTGCAGCATCGGCGCCTGCGTCTGGCAGGGCCCTTCCATCGAGCCTGTCACCATCTGCAACCGCGCGAAGGCGGCAAGCGATGACAACCGAAGCCACATCCTGACCTACTTCTCGATCTACACGGAAAAGCTCGGCGAACAGCTCGACATCGCAAGGTACGTGGTCTCCAGCATCGATGAGGCCATCCGCAAGGACTGGATCAGGGTCTACTATCAGCCGCTTGTCCGGACCCTCACAGGACAGCTCTGCGGACTCGAGGCCCTCGCACGGTGGGACGACCCGACAAGAGGGCTGCTTCCCCCGATCGATTTCATCGGACCTCTTGAAGATGCCGAGATCATCTGGAAGCTGGACCTTTATGTCATCCGGAAGGTGGTCCAGAACATCGCCTCCTGCAAAGAGAAGGGCCTGCATCAGATCCCGGTATCCATCAACCTCTCCCGCATGGATTTCCTCTACTGCGATATCTTCCAGGAGATCGAATCCATCGTAAAGACGTTCGGCATCGACCGGCATCTTCTCCACATCGAAGTCACGGAGAGCATCGTGACCTCGAAGGAGTCCGTCATCTATGAGTCCCTCGATCACTTCCGGGACGCCGGCTATGAGATCTGGATGGACGATTTCGGCAGCGGCTACTCCACCCTGAACCTCCTCAAGGACTACCGGTTCGATGTATTAAAACTCGACATGGCGTTCCTTCGAAGCAATACCGAGCGCTCCCGGGAGATCATCGCGTCCGTCATCGCCATGGACAAGAAGATCGGCCTCCGCACCCTGGCAGAGGGCGTGGAGACAAAGGAGCAGGCGGACTTTCTGATGAAACAGGGGTGTGAGAAGCTGCAGGGCTACTACTACAGCAGGCCTCTGCCCTTCGAAGAGATCATGCAGACCTGCCGCAAGAAGGGGATCCGCATCGAGCCCCTGTCCCTGAAGGAATACTATGACGCGGTCAGTGAGACCGACCTCATGACGGACGAGCGCGAGATGCTCCTCGAACAGGTCGGTAACAGGTTCCATGTCCTGTATATCAACAAGGCCGAGGTCGATGCCCTGAAGAAGAGGGATATCGACTCCGTGGAAGAACTCGAGGACATTTACAATGATCTCTCCCGCCCCGCATCGGTGCATTTCAGGCAGTTTCTCGATGGAATCCGGGACACCAGGAAGGTCCATCAGTATGACTACACGACCTGGAACTGCTACTTCCGCTGCCGCATCCGGGAAATCGCAGTGGCAGAGAACCGCAGAGCCTACGTCATCGAGACCCAGACGCTCTCCCGCGATGACAGCAGTTCCGCTCCGGAAGAGAGCCTTCCGGAGAGCACCTACTATGAGTTCACCGACAACCTCCTCATCGGCGTGGAGAAAATCGACGAGGAACACCGGCGCTTCTTCGACCTCGCAAACCAGGCGATTGATCTCCTTCGCGATTCGGACTACGTTCCGGACAGGGCCAGGCAACTCATTCACGAGATCAAGGAGCACACCAGCCTGCACTTCAGGGATGAGGAAGCGTACATGAAGCAGACCGCCGATCCGGTACTGCCCCTGCAGAAGATTCAGCACGAGCAGTTCCTCGAGGCCGCCTCTTCCATTAATGAAGAAACGCTGACAAGAGAAACCTACATCGAATCCGTGAACTTCATCGTCCAGTGGCTGTACCGGCACATCATGGGAACGGACACCATGATCGGGAAGCTGAAGGAGAACAGTGCCAATAAACAGGAAAACAAAAAGGACAGAGGGTCTGAGGAATAATCCGCAAGGCATAAATCACAGAATCGTCACAGAGTGGTGACAGTCTCTTCACAACTTTCCCTCCGCCCTGCGTTACCATACAGATCGTAAAGAAAAGAAACAATCCTTTTTCACAACAACACTCCCCCTCAGCAAAACCCTCCGGAAAACCGGAGGGTTTTGTTTCGTCCGAAGGTATCCGGTCACATGGTGCCCATGAGCGCGTTCATCGCCCCGATCCACCGGCGCCCTTCTGCCAGAACAACAGATTTCTCTCATTTGTTGTTTCGAGTTACCAACCCCCATTTCAAATGGGGGTTTAACTGCAGCGGCTCCGCCGCAGTGTGCTAAGTCCGCCAGAGGCGGAGATCCAACACCAAAAAAACAAT
>OMXP01000051.1 GCA_900315055.1 uncultured Lachnospiraceae bacterium | reverse complement strand
ACGTAGTTTCTGCGTATGCTAATGAACTATGATTGTTTTTACGATCTATGTTAGATAATTACACTCTTTCTACTTACAATCTCTCTTTCGAGGATACATAAATTTAAACATTTTATTTTTATACCCCGCTGATTTTTGCTCTGCCGCATACAAAGAGCCCGGATTTCCGGGCTGAAATGTAAGATAGTTCTTTAATCGGTTTGACCGGCGGTCGGATCAATGTTGGGGTATACTTCCCGAATGGTTCCTTCCAATGCAATGCCGCTCATGAGCTGATGGTACTGCTCCGGGGAGAGAGCCATGGCTTCCGTTGCATCTTTCGGAAATCGGAATGAGTTTCCAGGAGCAAGCCGGAGAGTATAGAGAACAGTGCCGATCCCCTCGAAGCAGATCCCCTTGATGCTCCGCGAAGATTTTCCATGGAACAGATACAGAACGCCCTTATCCGTTGGATCAAGGTTGTAGTGCAGCATGGCGCAGGCAGCCAGACCGTCGATGCCACGCCGCATGTCAACGCGCCGTGTACACAGAATGATCTTGCGGAATCCGGTTCCTTCAACAAACATGAAGCACCTCCGCCAGCATGGCCAGAGTTTCGCGGTGTACGGAGGAGTAGAGATAGACCCTGCACTTCCTGCATTCCATCATGATCTCCGGTGCAGTGCCAGGGCTTCTCTGTTCCGACGGTCCACTATGTCCGGAAGAATCATAGCTGTTGACGACAGAGGTGACATCGACGAAATCATCGGCAGTCACACCCGGTTCCGGCTCTTTCTTTGGCTTCGCCTGGCTCGGAATCCCCCGAAGCCCGAAGATTATGCCTCGCCAGTAGTAAAAGATGGAAATGGCGACGTCATGTGCTCTGCACCACGCTGCCTTTGATCCGTATTCCTCCCATTCTTTATCGCACTGATTGATGATAGGCTCCCATTGTCGAAGCTTTTCATCACGGATTTGCTGCTGATGTGCATCCATAAAAAACACCTCCTCTGCAGAATCGGATAGCTGCTATACCGATTCTACAGGGGAGGCTACTGTTGGTCAGCGTACTGCGGTTGTTACGCTTACTTGAGTTCAGCAGCTTAAATCTGACTTTCCCCAAGGCACTGTTCCTGAATGGCAGTGTTGTCTGGAACCTGGGCTCTGATTATCAGCTTAAAGATGGCTGGACGTACCAGGTATCCTTCAAAGTCTGGCCGGATCAGAACGTGTATGACACGGTTGCTAAGCTGAATGCCGGGACCATAACGGAGATTCCCGGTCAGTACAGCGGCATTCTGATCAATGACAATGGCACATACAAGATTAAAACCAACGTTGAGAACGCTGACGTCACAAAGTACACCTGGCACTGGAGTGAGACGTCCGGCTCGAATGTATCGCTTCAGGATGGAGCACAGTCAAAAGGATACAACCTGGTAGATCCGATGCCGCTTGTTTCCCAGACTGTTCAGGTGCAGAAGACCTGGCAGAACAGCACAGGGAAATCTTATACAGATGACAGGATTGCTGCTCTTGGCATTAATTCTGTAGATATCACAGTTACAGGTGACGGGGCACAGTTCAGCACAGCAACGCTGAATGCAGGAAATTCCTGGTCTGCCAGCAACCTGTACATCGCACCGGGATTGGTCATTCAGAGAAACGGATCCTACACGGTTCTTGACAAGGGACACAGCTATACGGCAACAGAGACCATGCATGGCGGTACACCTTCTGAATGGGAGATGGCATCTACTTCCGTCAGGCCGATGCGGCTGGGAGACAGTACGGGCGTCAAGAACGTTCTCCTGGTTGAAGATCCCCAGGGATCGATAACAATAGACGGAACAACATACAGCATTTCGAATAGCAGCATCGCAAGCATCACGGTGAACAACAGGAAGACAACGCCGGATGAGGCAACAATCACCATCGAAAAGGCACTGGCCGGTGAGGCCGCGGAAACAGACCGCGAATTTAACTTCACCATGCAGCTTACGCTTCCGGAAGGCACTGCCTGGAATGGCGGCGATGGATTTGCAAAGAATGCAGATGGTACATGGTCATTCAATCTGAAAGGCGGCGAAAGTATTACCGCAACACTCCCGATCGGAGCAGGTTATCAGATCAGCGAGGAGAGCCTTACCGCTTATCAGACATCGTATACGATCGGCACGAAGACTCAGGTCGGGAACAGTACGGGAAACAGAACGGTCAGCGGGGAAGAGACGATTACCTTCACCAATACCCATCAGCTGGTGGAACTGACGGTAACAAAAACGGTTGACAGTTCGATGAACAATGCTGATCCGACCGGGGACGAAGTCTTCACCATGGTGCTGTCCTTCACCGATGAAGCTGGTACCGCTGTAGATCCGGTTACTGTACCGGAGGCTGCAGAAAAAACGAAAACCGGCACCTATAAGATCAAACTTAAGGCAAACGGGAGCGTGAGCTTTAAGGTCGCGAAGGGAACACATTACAGCCTGACAGAGACCGATTTGCCGACCTATTTCCGTCAGGAGTCTGGCGACGTTGATAACGTTGTCCTGACAGCGGATACTACGGCAACAGTTGTCAACTATTTCTATATTCCGGTACCGACAGGGGTCCGCAGAAACGGCATTCCTGCAGTCATGATGATTTTTCTTGCAAACGGTAAATTGTTTTGACTCACTGCAGGTAGCCATCTTGGGTAAGCCCCCGGAAAGGAAAAAATCACCCGCCTCGACGATAACTTCTGGAGACACGATCATTTTTCCTTCCAGTGCCGCGTCATTTTGCCTTCCGAAGGGGAGCTAATTCTGGGTTCCGCCTGCAATTTTTCTTGCGGGGACGATCGGCATTCTGATGCTGGGTGTCCGCAGGAGAACGGGGAAAGATGAAGAAGATTAAGAGGCAGACGGCAGCTCCGGCCCTGGAAACAGGGTCTGGACAGATGCCGGAGGTGCTGGAAACCCTGCCAAAGGCGGAGTCTCCGGCTAAGGAAGAGAAAAAAGAGAAGAAGAAAGAGAGCAGGAAGATGACCAGAGCGCAGGCTCTGGAAGAGATCAAGACCTTTCTGATCCGTCTCGTACTAGTCATCGGTGTTCTCTACGTCATGTTCGGCATGATCTTCGGGTTTACCCAGATGCCAAATGACGCCATGGCGCCAAGCATCGGCGCGGGAGACCTGCTTCTCTACTATCGAATGCAGCAGACGTACGCAAACAGCGATGTCGTCGTCTACGAAGCAGACGGACAGACGCGGGTCGGACGGATTGTTGCGGCAGGCGGCGACACCGTGGAAATCACGGAAGATGCGCAGCTTAAAGTGAATGGTAGTGTCGTTTATGAAGACGACATTTACTATAGCACCCCTGCTTACGATTCAGAGGTTACGTATCCTCTGACTCTGGGGAGCGATGAGTTCTTCGTACTCGGTGATCACAGAGAAAATGCGAAGGACAGCAGGTGGTTTGGTCCTGTGGCCAGGGACCAGATCACAGGCAAGGTAATTACAGTGATCAGAAGAAATGACATTTAGCAGTACAGCAGCGAAACACACACAATATGGAAACCCTACAGGAAAACAGGAGGAGAACAATAATGAAAAGAAATGCATGGATGACCACACTGACCACCGCTGCACTGGCAGTGGCGATGACTGTGACACCGGCGATGGGGGTCTTTGCAGAGAATGCAGCAGAGCCTGAAACAACTAAGGCCGAGTATACGCTGACCCCGACGATTAAGAAGACACTGGTAAAGGATGCAAATGATTACATTCCGGCTGAAACCTATACCTTTCAGGTAACACCTGCAGCAGTGACAGAAGGAACCATGAAGGATACCGTGCCGGTGAGGGCAGGAGATCTTGCATACCTTTCGAATGACATTGATGATTCCGGAAAATACACGATCACCGGTAAGCCGAGTGCTTCTGATACCGGCGAAGGCAAGACCAGTGTCCTGGTAGGTACGCAGGAAATCACCTTCAGCTTCCCGGAAGCTGCAACGCCCGGCATTTACCGCTATGAGATTTCGGAGGTAGCCGGGGGAGATACGGAAGAGACGTATGATAGCTCGACCTACACGATGGACGTCTACTACTACAAGGGAGCAGAAGACACAAAGGTTACCCTGAGCAAGGGCGGCACGAAGTTTGAAAATGCGGAGTTTACAAACGACATCTCCGGCGGCGGTGATGATGAGCAGGGTCACAAGGATCTGACGGTCACCAAGACGGTCACCGGCAACATGGGCGACACGACCAAAGACTTCGAGTTCAAGATTACGGGAACCAATCTTACTGCCGGCAATCAGTATCTTGTTACGAAGGTCGATTCGGCAAAGAAGGAAACCGCAGTTACCGATGTTCTTACGAACGGTGCACAGATCACAATTAACCTGAAAAGCGGCGAGTCCCTGAAGGTCTACGGCCTGACCGCAACAGATGTTGTGACGGTCAACGAGACGGATTACACCGCAGACGGATATACGACAAAGATTGATAACGTGGCTGGCCGCGAGGTGGAAAAGCAGATCGCTGTTGATACGACTGTGGCTGTTGAAAACCACAAGGAAGTCACCACTCCCACCGGCATCGCACGCGAGTTCGGACCCTACATCGCAATGCTCAGCCTTGCAGCTGCTCTGATCGCTGTCTTCGCAAGAAGAAAGAGAAACGTATAAGCAATACAGGGAATCCGGATTACCCTTTGTACGGAATAACGAACCTGCAGTCAGCACACAGACAGAAAGGAGGCGGCACAGCAGATGATCTTCGCCGGAAAGCTCGCCCGGATCGGAAACAGAATACTTGGCATCTTCGCAGCTCTTCTGATTCTGGCCCTCGGATCATATGGCGGATATTCCCTCTGGGATACCTTCCGGCTGTATCAGAGTGCCTATGCTTCCTCCGATCTGATCCGCTACAAGCCATCGGCCGACAAATCGCCGGACGATCCGACGCTTGCTGATCTTGCAGCCCTCAATGACGAGGTCATCGGGTGGATCACCATCGATGGCACGCACATTGATTATCCGATCGTCCAGAGCAGTGATGATCAGCTCGAGTACGTCAACAAGGACGTCTACGGAGAGTTCTCCCTCTCGGGTGCGATCTTCCTGGATGTGAACAACTCCCCGGACTTTACCGACCGGTACAGCCTCCTGTATGGCCACCACATGGACAACGGAGCGATGTTCGGTGATATTACACAGTTCGAGGACGAGAGCTGCTTTGACAGCCACGAGACGGGTACGCTGTACCTGTTGGACGGAACGACTTACAAGATCACGATCTTTGCCTGTGTCGAAACCGATGCGATGGATACGGTTGTCTTCAACCCGACCGCGCAGGAGGACAGTGTTCAGGAACTTCTGGACCATATCGAAGGGCTTACCGTACAGGAACGGGACATCGGCCTTGCAGACAGCGATCGGATCATCGGCTTCTCCACCTGTGAGGACGCCGAGACAAACGGCAGAACAATAGTTTACGGAAGATTGGAGTGATACAGCACATGCGTAAAGAAATGAAACGATGGCTTTTTAAGATCGTTCCCACGCTGCTGGCATGCTTCGTGTTCCTTGGAATGATGCCGGGACCCGGGAGATACGCTGAGGCTGCTGCTGCCGGAGACACCTTTACTCTCCCGGTATCCGTTACCGAAAACGGGGAGAAGGCTCCGGGCGAGGCACATGAGGTGATCCTCACAGCCGAGGACGGGACAGAACAGGCTTATGTGATCCAGGGAAGCGGCGAAGGCGGGTTTACCCTTACCTTTACCAATGTCGGAGACTACTACTACACGGTCCGACAGAGCACAGGCTCCGTGAAGGGCGCGACGTATGATGACACGATCTTCTACGTACACTGCCAGGTAACCCACGGGACAGAAGGGCTCGATGTCGTGGCGGTTGCGTACACGGATCCGGCCTGCAGCGGCGGCAAGAGCGACATTGCTTTTACCAACACCTACATTGACACAACGGTCTACAGCCCGGCAATCATTGACCCGCCGGTCATGAAGACCATCACCGGGGACACGCCGGAAAGTGCAGCACAGTTCCAGTTCGTGCTGGACGCGGATGATGACAGCTATCCGATGCCGGCGGGCAGCACCAACGGAATCCGGATCGTGACGATCACGGGATCCGGCAGTGCGGAATTCGGCAACATCAGCTACACAAAACCCGGCACCTACAGCTACATCTGCTATGAGCTGAACGGCGGCATCTTAGGTTACACCTACGATACGACGGTCTACACGCTCACGGTGGAAGTTACCGCAGAGAATGACAGACTCTCTGCCCGCAGCACCTATGGTGTCCGGGGCGGCGGTGCAGCCGGCGGGTTCCAGTTCACCAACACCTACAGGGCGACCGGAAATCCGGGCGGCGGTGGAGGCGGCGGCAGCACACCGCAGCCGTCCGCAACTCCCACACCTGCCTCAACACCGGCCCCGACCACGACCGTTGACGAGGAGAGCGCCAACACCGCTCTGCAGACGGAAGATCCGGGCTTTGTGGACGATACCGAGGGCGACGATGTCGCGGAGGAAGATCCCTCGACCTTCATCGATGATGAAAATGAGAACACGGCCGGCACACAGCAGTCCACACCGCTGACCGGTGATGAGTCCAACATCATTCTCTACCTGATTCTCATCGGACTTGCCCTTGCGGCGATCGCAGGAACGGAAGCATACCGCAGGAAAAACCGCAGGTAATACGACACCAGCATACGAAAAGAAGAGGCGCTTCGCTTTTGCGGGGCGCCTCTTCTGTATTCTTCTGTTCCTGTTTTTATCTTCTGTCCGGTGTTCAGGGAAGCATCTGTCTTCGGATCCACTCCATGAGGACGGAGACGATATAGGACTGCTCGTCTTTCGTAAGTTCCCGTCCCTGCGGGATGCCGTGCCACTTCTCGAGGCAGGATCTGCAGCAGCAGGCGGTGGCGTGCTGTGCCGGGAACACGGGATGGCCCCGCATCGGGGTCTGCTTCCCGTCGTTTGCGGGGTCCTTTGGGGCAAGCCGCTTTGCGACAAAGTCCTCTGCGTGGGACCTGATGGTATCCATGCCCTTCTCCCGAACGCAGGCCTTATCTTTGTCTGAGAGGGAAAATCCCGCCCGAAATCCCGAGCAGGACAGACGCTCGAACAGGCGGTTCATCCTCGGACTGTCCGAGAACATCTTCAGGACAGGATCGAGAACAGCCTCGTCCGAATTCAGCCCGGCCTTTTTTGCCTGGGTGATCTTGCTGCCTTCTTTGATGTGGTAGACCTTTCCGTCTACGCGAATGGCTGCTCCGGTATCGAGGAAGGCAAAAGGAACGTTGGGATCCCTGCCCTCACACTCCTTTTTGAGACCACGGACCAGGTCGAAGTCGCAGACTCCGCCGCCCTGATCTCCCGTCACAAGGACCTGCCGGATCCCGGTCAGGGGAGGGGTGATCTTCTCCTCCTTCTGCCGGATGAGGTATCCATACGGAGCGGCATCTTTCTTCTCCAGCTCCTGCAGCTGTGCCCCGAGCCTTTTTGCATCGTCTTCTGTCTGCAGAACCGCATAGTACCTTACATTGGACGGGAGCTTTTGCTCTGTGTCTTTCAGGACCTGCCAGTACTCTGTAAAGAACACGAAGGTCAGGTCCTTTCGCTCTGCCATCATCAGGAGGGCAGGGCCCCGGAAGGGATCGGATTTAGGAGAGAGGAAATCCGCCTCTGTGCAGGTCAGAACCGGGGTGGAGCAGGAGGGGAGCTTATAACCTCCCTGCCGGTTCTTCCGTACCGGAAGGTTTTCGGCACTGGTCTTTCCCGCCTTTGTCCACGGGTTCCAGAGGGGCATTATTCAGCAGCCCCGGCCGCTGTGGCGCGGATGCGGCGTTTTGCCTTTGCGGGGACCGCATCGATATCGGGGATCAGATCCACGCCGAAGTCCTCGAAGTAGCCGTCAAGCCCCTTTCGAATGGCTTCGTTCACTTTGGTCAGCTCCCTCAGGGAGATGGTATCCTCCGCATCCTGGATGTAGATCTCAATCCAGGTCTTTCGGCCGGTCGTCACGACCTCCAGGAACGTGATCCTTGCCCCGTAGGGCTGTAAGGCTTTCTCGGCGATGCCGCGCACGTGATCCACCTGTTCCTTCGGAGCAGAGAAGAGCAGAAGCTCCTTCACGTTGTCGCGGATCTCCACCACGGGCTCCCGAAGGAGCAGGCAGGTGAGGACAATGGCGACCGAAGGGTCGACATAGGGGGCAAGGAAGGACAGGCCTGTGTGTTCGATTCCGACCTGGACGAGGAAGGCGATGGCGATGCCGCAGCTTGTCACGGTATCGAGCTTCCAGGCATAGAGCTCGGAGCGTATGATCTCGGATTCGTACTTTCTGGAGAGGGACCTCAGGATCAGGAACACGGCAAAGCAGCCGGCCATGACGGCCAGCTCAAAGGCTGCCACATCCTGTGCATTGACAAGATGTCCGCCGGAGAGGATCAGCTGCACGTTGTCGAAGATGGTGCCCGCGCAGACAATGAGCAGGGCAGAATACTTGATGACGACAAACAGGCATTCAAACTGATGATAGCCGTAGGGGAGACGCTCGGTCTCCGGGCGGTAGAGGAACGGGATCAGGACCATGAACGGTCCGATGAGAATAAGATCCATGCCGTCGAAGATACAATCCATGAGGATTGTGTGCGCGCCCGTGACAAAGAACGAGACGAACTCCGCGGCGACAAAGGCGAGGGATCCGAGCATGGAAAAGCGCATGGCTTTTCTTTCGATGAGCATCTTTCGTTGGTTGACTTCCGTCATACACCATCCGTCCGGCCCCGGATTAAAAACTCCTTTCGTGCGTCGGTGTGATTCAACAGCGAAATGGGCCGCCATGCCGGACGTGCCCGGGACAAATCACCTGACAGGGTTATTGTAAACCGGAAGGGCGGGGTTTGGGAACCGGGAATTGTGCGGATTTGGCCGATGATAGCCCAAATCTTTGCATCGTCTTGCTACAATACAAAGGATTTTATTTCCGGGAGGCATTCATGGAATACCACAAAGACACAAATCAGATCGGCTCCTCTGTCAGCTGTTCCTTTCTTGGCGGCGCGATGGAAGTGGGAGCCAGCTGCATACTGCTAGAGCTCTCCGGCTTTCGGATCCTTCTCGACTGCGGGATCCGGCAGAAGGCGGGACAGGACTCTCTTCCCGATCTTCGGCGCATCCAGGAGGCGGGCGGCATCGATGCGATCGTGGTAAGCCATGCCCACATGGACCACACGGGATCCCTTCCCGTCATCGCCTCGGAATATCCCCTCGTCCCGATCTACATGACCCCGATGACCGCGGACCTTGCCCGGGTCCTGCTCTACGACTCCATCAAGCTGATGGAGCGGAACGAGGACGGCATCCCGCTGTATGCCGAAAAGCAGGTCCTGCAGATGCTGAGCCAGGTGCACCCCGTAAGGTTCAATGAGCCGAATGAGATCCTCCCCGGGATCACGCTGAC
Source organism: uncultured Lachnospiraceae bacterium (assembly GCA_900315055.1). Classification (GTDB taxonomy): domain Bacteria; phylum Bacillota; class Clostridia; order Lachnospirales; family Lachnospiraceae; genus CAG-791. The sequence continues at coordinate 14,855 of OMXP01000051.1, read as the reverse complement.
CCTGTACCCCGCAGGGCACATCGCGGGGGCGGCGTGTATCTATCTTCAGAGCAAAGACGGCTCCGTGTTCTACTCCGGGGACTTCTCCGCCTTTCCGCAGAACACCATCGAGGGGGCGATGGTCCCGAACCTTCGGCCGGACGTCGCGATCGTGGAATCAACCTACGGCGACAAACTCCATGCCAACCGGCAGATCGAGGAGGACCGCCTGCTCGATATCGTGCGGGAGTGCATTGAGAAAAAGGGAAAGATGCTGATCCCCGCCTTTGCCCTGGGACGCGCTCAGGAGGTGCTTCTCATCTTAAAGCGCGGGATGGCAAGAAAGGCCATCCCGCACGTCCGGGTCTGGGCAGACGGCATGGTGCGGCAGATCACGCAGGTCTATGCCTCCTACCCGGAATACCTCCGCTCTTCCCTTGCCCGGCAGGCGCAGAAGGGAAAGGACCTCTTCTGGACGGACGACATCCAGCCCGTGCCTCTTACGGCAAAGCGGGAGGATCTCCTGAACACGTCGGATCCCGTCATCTTCGTCTCGAGCTCCGGCATGCTGACGGGGGGACCGAGCGTCGACTACGCCGCAAAGATCGCGCCGATGGAAAACGGGTATCTTGTGATCACCGGCTATCAGGACGAGGAGGCGCCGGGCCGGCAGGTGACAAACCTCCTGGAGCACCCGGAGACGGAGGATCGAACCCTTCGCCTTGCAGGGCGAAGCGTCCCCGTGAAGTGCCATCTTTCCCTTGTCGGGCTCTCCGCCCACGGCGACCGCTCCGAGATCCAGGGCCTTGTTCAGCGCCTGACGCCCAGGGACCTGTTCCTTGTCCACGGCGATGCGGCGGTCATCGAGACCCTCGGGAAAAGCCTTGAGGTCGACTACAGGACGCGGATCTACACCCCGAAGGACGGGGAGAAGGTCGAGGTTGTCTTAAGAAGTCCCCGGAAACAGCTGAAGCGCACCCTCCCCGTCACCCTGCAGAAGACGGAAAACCTCTGGGAGCAGGATGAGGCACAGCGCACAGCCCTCGAGAAGGAGTTTCGTGCCTTTCTTCTGGACAACTACCCGGAACGGCGCTTCACCCTCCCGGAACTTGCCTTCGTCTGGTACGGCAGGCTGCAGGACGAGGAGGTCCTGACCTTGTTTCAGGCAGCCCTGCAGGGCTCCATCTACATCACAAGGGATCCGAGACGCCTGTTTCTGTACCTTCCGGCCCGGGACGAGGACGTCGCGGAGGCGGAGAAGGAACAGGAACTCACCCAGCAGGACATCAAGGACATCGCCGCATCGATGTTTCAGGACTTCCCCATCCGGAAGATCGGCCTTTTCATGGACCGTAAGGAGGTAAGTCTTACCCTGGACTTTCCAAAGCCCTATCTGCAGGAGCTGCAGGAGAAGATCCCGGCGTATGAGGAGCGGACCGGGTTTCATGTCACAGTGCCTGCAAGGCCGAATGATCAGGCACTCCAGGACCTGATCCGCGAGGCGTTCCCCGGGAATGTGCGGAAGATCTCCATCAACCTGTCTCAGAATTCCGTCGGGGTCAGGGTGCAGGAGAAGATCCCGGAGGATCTGGAAAAAGCCTTCCGGGAAAAGTGGGATCAGCTTACCGGGTATCAGATCAGCTTCTTTACGGAGGGCGAGGCCACGGCTCTCGGCTCGAAGGTTGCCGGGAAGGGTCTGGACTTTGGACCGGGTTCCCGGAGCGCCATGGAGCAGAACGCGGCGATGCAGCTGATCAGGGAGTCCTTTGCGGGAGTTCCCGCTGCTCCCTACAAGGTGGGCACGGCAAGCGATTCACAGGGGAAGTTCTTAAAGCTTACCTTCCTCTCCCCGGCTCTCGGGAACCGGGAAAAGGAGCGCATTCAGATGCTCGCAAAAAAGACCGGCTGGCGGCTGCAGGTCGCGGACGCGGTCAACCAGAACGCTCTGATGAGCATGGCTGTTTCCGAGGCGAAGGCTGCCGGGATCACCCTGTTGAAGAACCCGTCCTACCTTCCGGGAGAGCGCTCCCTCGAGGTGCAGGTGAGAGCAGATACCACAGAAGAGGCTTTTTCGGCCTTTTCCGGGGCCGTCGAGGAGAAGACCGGCGTCCCGGTGAGAAGGAAGCTGTAGGGGAGACTTCTTTGACTGACCGGAAATAATGAGGGCACTAACGGGAAAAGTCCAAAGATCTTTGCACGATTTCTGTCAGAGGAGCCCTAATCGGTGATGGACTGCAGGATCTTCGGGAAGCGGTTCAGAAACAGGAGCGTACAGATGGTGGCCGCGGTGGCATCGGCGACGGACTCCGCAAGGAAGACGCCGTTATAGCCGGGCGTCACGAAGTGCGGCAGGAGATACGCCAGCGGAACGAGGAGGAAGATCTTCCGAAGAAACGCGATAAAGAGCGAGATCTTTGCCTGTCCCGTTGCGACAAAGGTGTTCTGCGAAGCTCTCTGCAGCCCGAAGATGATCATGCCGGAAAGAAAGACCGGGGCGGCCTTTGAGACCGCCGCGATGAGCTCCGGATCCTGTGTGAACAGATGGGCCACGGGAGAGGGGCAGAGGACAAAGAACAGGAAGAAGGCCGCATTCCAGGTGACAAGGACCAGAGAGAGCACCCGGAAGGCGGCCTTCAGGCGCTCAGGGCTCCTGTGACCGTACTGGTAGGAGAGGACCGGGATGCAGCCCTGGGAAAAGCCCTGGAGCGGGACGGTCACGAACTGCATGCCGGACTGCAGGATGGTAAGAGCCGAGACGTAGAGATCCCCGAACTTTGCGAGCTGTCCGTTCAGGACAAAGCCGATGACCGACTCCGTGGCGGTCATGACAAAGGGAGAGACGCCGAGGGAGAGCATGCGCCGGACAACGGCAGGGTCCGGGAAGAGACGGGTGCGGTGGAGCTTTAAGACCGCCCGGGGGCTTTGGATCAGAAAATACAGAATGAGAACGGCACTCACGACCTGCGAGAGCACGGTGGCAAGCGAGGCGCCGGCGACCCCCATGTGGAACACGAAGAGAAAGACAGGGTCGAGGATAATGTTCAGGACAGCTCCTGTCGTGGTTGCAAGGAAGGCAAAGCGGGGCGCACCCTCGGCATTGATAAACGGGGAGAGGCCCAGAGAGAAGAGAACCGCCGGCGTCCCGGCAAGATAGGTCGAAAGATAGGACACCGCATAGGGGAGCGTCACAGGGCTTCCCCCGCAGAGGGTAAGGAGAGGGCGCATCAGAGGATAGAGGATCGCCATGAGGGCGATGGAGAAGAAAACGAGGAGGTGAAAGCCGCTGTTCAGGATGCGGTCTGCCTCATCGGCATCTTCCCTTCCAAGTGCCATGGAAAAGAGGGGCGAGCCGCCTCCCCCGACAAGGGATGTGAAGGCGGAGATCAGGATGACAACGGTATTGCAGAGACCGACGCCTGCAAGGGATGCGGTGCCGACATTCCTGATGTGGCCGATGTAGACCCGGTCCACGATGGAATAGAGGAGGTTTACGAGCTGCGCCGCGACCTGGGGCAGGGCCATCGAGAACATGAGCCGGGCAACGGGCTCTTTCTGGTAGCGCTCTTCCAGGGAGTGCATGGAGCTGTTTTCTTCGGGATCGTGGGTCATTGCGTCGTCTTCCTCCGGCATTGTTCTTTCCGTTCTTTCACACAGCTGCGAATCTCCATGATACAACGCTTTGCGGGCAGGAAGCATGAAAAAAAGAGGGACGGGAAACCGGACAATCGGCGGGATTTATAGGAAAAAGCTGACATGAATGATACGATAATTGTATGAAAGAAAAATTCCGGACAGAATTTCCCCAATTTACACTAACCTCTTCACATTGACGAGAAAAATTGTACAATAATCGGGCTTAAGATTTGTGACTAAATTCGAAACCAAAAATCAAGATATTTCGGTCAAAGTGCTATAATACATCCATCAAAAAGTTTTCAGGTTTCTGAAGGGTCTGCTTCTGAAACTAAGGAAATGGGGTGATTGTGTATGGTGAGTTTCTTTCTGTGTCTGGCGATATTGATCATAGGCTACTTTACCTATGGCAAGGTCGTTGACAACATCTTCTCTCCGGACGACCGGGAAACCCCGGCTGTTGCCATCAACGACGGTGTTGACTACGTCGTGATGCCGGAGTGGAAGCTGTTCCTGATTCAGCTGCTGAACATCGCAGGCCTCGGCCCGATCTTCGGTGCCATTACCGGTGCCGAGTGGGGACCGTGCGTATATCTGTGGATCACGTTCGGCACGATCTTCGCCGGCGGCGTTCACGACTACTTCTCCGGCATGCTCTCCGAGAGAAACAACGGTGCTTCGATCTCTGAGGTCACCGGCACGTATCTCGGGCCTGTCATGAAGAACGTCATGCGTGTCTTCTCCGTCGTCCTGCTGATCATGGTCGGCACGGTCTTTGCCGTCGGCCCTGCAGGGCTCCTGAAGGTCCTGTTCGTCAACAACGGTGTGAGCAAGGATTCGATCCTCGCACAGTCTGCATTCTGGCTGGCCATCATCCTGATCTACTACTGCATCGCAACCTTCGTCTCCATTGATAAGATCATCGGCAAGATCTACCCGATCTTCGGTATCTGCCTGATCGTCATGGCAGTCGGTGTTGCCATCGGCACGATCCGCATCAGCGCAACCGGCGCTTCCCTGCCGCCTCTTACCGTCACGGCATCGGACGGCACGGAAACCCAGATCCAGATGGCTGCTTCGGCAATGCCGGAAATCTGGAACAACTTCCGCAACATGCATCCGCAGGGAACGCCCATGTGGTCGTTCATGTTCATCTCGGTTGCCTGCGGCGCTATCTCCGGATTCCATTCCACACAGTCCCCTCTGATGGCACGCTGCCTGAAGAGTGAGCGTCAGGGCCACTTCGTTTTCTACGGCGCCATGGTCGCCGAGGGCATCATCGCCCTCATCTGGGCTGCAGCCGGTGTCACGATCTTCGGTGAGGACGGACTCGTAGCCGTCAGCGGAGGCAACTCCACGTCGGTCTACTACATCTGCCAGCACACGATGGGCGGTATCGGTATCGTCCTCGCCATGCTCGGCGTCATTGCCTGCCCGATCACGTCCGGCGATACGGCCTTCCGTTCCGCAAGACTGACCATTGCCGACTGGTTCAAGATCGACATGGACGACTGGAAGAAGAGACTGGCTCTCTGCATCCCGGTCCTTGGTGTCGGCGCACTGCTCGGCTTTGGCAACACGCTCGGCTTCATCGATTACAGTGTCATCTGGAGATACTTCTCCTGGACGAACCAGACGCTGGCCATGATCGTTCTGTGGGCAGCTTCGATGTACCTGGTTGAGAACAAGCGCAACTACTGGATCACCGCGGTTCCGGCAACCTTCATGAGCGCCGTCTCCGCAACCTACTTCTGCATGGCTCCCGAGTGCCTGGGTGCCATCCCGTCGCTGAAGAACAACACGGCGGTTTCGTATCCGGCAGGCATCATCGTCGCCATTCTCTTCCTGTGCATCTTCCTGCATGCGGCAAACAAGAGAAAGGCAGCAAAGGCTTAAAAAACCAAAAGCAGATCAAACGTAATAACGTTTGATCTCGCTTTTGCTTGCAGACCATCAGAAAACATCAGAACAAAAGACAGGCAGCTGCGGGGGAGCTTCCCTGTATCTGCCTGTTTTTTATGGAGAAGGATATTTCATATGAAGTGCATCGGCAGTACGGTGCTGGATCCCGAAGTCCTCAAGGAGGACAGACGGTCCATGCACAAGATCGGCCCCTGCGGGGTCGGAAGAAAAGCGATCTATCTCAATAGCTTTTACTTTTCAAGGCGCTACTACATCTGCTGGCAGGATATCGCGAGGGTGTTCAAGCGGGTTGCGCTCTCGAAGGGCGGTTATTCCGGAAAGGGCGTCTTTGCCTCCATCCCCTACCTTGTCGTCGAGAAAAAGGACGGCAGCACAAAGCAGTGCAACTTCAAGTTTGAGGAGCAGGTGGACAAGATCCTTGCGAAGGTTGAGGAAGAGCACCCGAATATCCCCACCCACAGCAGGGCCTCCGAGGAAAAGCTCGAGAAGGCAGCCCATGCCCTGGAAAAGACCTATGTCGACAGCCTGACCCCCGAGGCGGAGCAGACGATCGCGATCCTCTCCGATGCCAAACGCATGCTGGAGAGGGGGAGCACCTGGAAGGAGCTCACCTTTGCGGCAAAGAACAAGAGGGTGCAGGACAACATCCGGCCCACCTGGCGGATCACGGCGATCCTCCTCTTTGGCGGCGCGGCGCTTCTTGCCCTCTACGGCATCTACTCCTTTACGCAGCACGGAAGCTACTCGCTGGAGTTCCTTCTTGCGGGCCTTGCCATCCTGGCGGTGGTCCTGGCAGCCAGGGTGCTCCCCACGGGGACGCAGAACCGGAAGGCCGCTGAAAAGGACTGGCAGACGGCCCTTGCCGACATGGAGCGGTACCTGAAGAATCAGCAGCGGGGGCAGGGAACCTTTCCGGTTCCCGTGCAGTACGCCCATCCGATCGTCCTCGAGCGGATGATCCGGATCGTGCGGCAGGGGAAGGCACAGACGCCTGAGGAAGCCCTGGACGTCCTGAAGAGCGAACTGAGAGCCCTGAACCGGTCGGTCACGGTGTCCCAGTCGGAGTATGATGAGATCACGGCGATCAAGCCGATGTTCCTGGTGTGCAACTATGAATGAAACGATGACGGATCCCATGTCCATCCTCCGGGAGGAGGGTCTGGACGAAACCCTGATTTCGGACGCAGCGGCGTTTCGAAAGGAACATGGAGCAGCCGATGCGGACCGGATTCCGGTGCCGCGGTTTTTCTATTACGGAAAGGATATCTGGCGGAAGGCCCTTGCGGCCCTTCTTGAGGGCGAAAACCTGCTCCTTGCAGGACCCAAGGCGACGGGTAAAAACGTGCTTGCCGAGAACCTTGCCTATGTCCTGGGGCGGCCCTGCTATACGGTCTCCTTCCATCTGAATGTCGATGCCGCAACCCTCATCGGTGCGGACACCTACAACGGCCGCGAGGTGGTCTTCCGGGACGGCCCGGTGACCCGCTGTGCAAAGGAGGGGGGATTCTGCGTTCTCGATGAGATCAACATGGCAAAGAACGAGGCCCTCGCCGTGCTCCACTCGGTGCTGGACTACCGCCGCGTCATCGACCTTCCGGGGTATGAGCGCATCGAGGTGGACCCTGCCTGCCGCTTCATCGGGACGATGAACTACGGCTACGCAGGAACGAGGGAGCTGAACGAGGCGCTCTGCTCCCGCTTTGCCCTGCTGCAGATGCCCGTCATCGGGCAGGAGGAGCTGACAAAGCTCTTCGACCACACGTTCCCGGACATGAACAGGGACGTCCGGGATCAGTTCGGGGCGCTGTTCCTGGACCTCGAGAAGAAGGCGGAGCACGCGGACATCTCCGAGAAGGCCGTGGACCTTCGGGGACTGCTCGATGCCATCCGCATGATCCGGAGAGGTCTCACCGCCGGAGAGGCACTGGAGATGACGATCACCGACAAGACCTTTGACAGCTATGAGCGAAAGCTCGTCCACGACGTCATCGCGGCGAGAATTCCCGAAGACATGACGGCAAAAGAGGTCTTTCCGAACGCATGATCACACGGCAGTACACAACGGCACAGAAGCGGGCGCTCTCCCAGGTCGGCAACGGCGCGGGACGCTATGACATCAATCCGCCCTTCCTTGCCCTCACTCCGGCGGGGGAGCCGGAGCTGTACCTGAACACCCTGATCGGCCTCTCCATCCGGTGGCTGGACCAGACGGCCCTTGCGGCCTTCTTTGCATCCTACGGGGACGACCCGAGGCAGCAGGACCTCGATGTCATCGTCTGGCTGGGACTCGAGAACTGTCTCTATGAGAAGGAGCTGCCGCATCGCCCCATTCTTTCAAAGATGCGAAGGGACTATGCCGCAAAGTTTCGGGGATCTGCAAACAACCTCTCCCGCCAGCAGATGATGGCGATGAGCGCGCAGGTCTTCACGCAGAGAAAGGCAAGATGGGAACATGTCCTCGGGAAGGAGAGCACGCTTCTTCCCGGGGAGAGGAAGCTCTTCGGGGAGCTCATGGTCCCGGGATCCTTTACGACGGATGAAGTGATCGAACGGCTGAGGAACGTCCTTGCCACCTCCTTCCACGTGCGCTTCCATGACGGAACGGACGATGGCAAACGGAGGATCACGCCCCGCATGGCGGACGTTCTCTCGAAGATCCTCTACCGGGAGACGAGGCAGAGGGATTCTCTGCTGGTTCGAAACGGGGACAGCAATGCCCCTGCAGGAAAGTCGAGAGTCCTCGAGAGAGGGCGCCGGGTCCAGGTGCAGGACGAGAGGGACGGCGCGTATATCCGGGGGATCTTCGGAAAGCCCCTGTATACGGATCACGAGATGGACATCCTGAACAATGAGCTCTGCCAGGGCGATGATGCCTACTGCCATCTGTACATCGCGGGAAGCCGGCCGGGGGAAGGATCTGAGAGCGACCGGGAGGTCGCAAAGGTCCTTGCCGACATGGAGGCGCAGGAGAAGAAGAACAAAGCCTTCTATGAAAAGAACGCCTTAGCCGCAGCCTCCGGGATCCGCTCCCTTGCGGCGCAGCTTGACACGATTCTTGCAACGTACGCCTCGCCCCTTCCGGAGAGATCCGTGTCCGGGCGCCTTGAGGCGCCCCTTGCGTACCGCCTTGCCCTGTTTCAGGACCCGATGGTGTTCACAAGGCCGGGGGATGAGACGGAAAAGCACATCCGGATCGATCTTCTGCTCGACGCCTCGGCATCCCGCCTTCGCGCGCAGGAGATGATCGCGGCGCAGACGGTGGTGCTTGCAAAGAGCCTCCTGTCCGTCCACGTGCCGGTCCGGGTCCTTGCCTTCCGCTCCCTTCGGGGGTACACGGTGCTGCAGTGCCTGAAGGGCTATGAGGAGAAGGACACCTCCGGGATCTTCCGCTACTTTGCATCCGGCTGGAACCGGGATTCCCTTGCCCTGAAGACAGTGGGACGGCTGATTCTCTCGGATGATCCGTCGGAGGAGGACGCCCATGTCCTGTTTGTCTTAACGGACGCAAATCCCGATGACAGCACGCACATCCCGGGAGAGGGGACGCACCTCGACGAAGAGTACGAGGGGGCGGCAGCGGTCCGGGATACGGCCGATGCGGTGCACGATCTTCGAAAGAAGAAGATCCGGACTCTTGCCCTGTACCTCGGGTCCACCGCCCATGTCGACAACCTTCACCTGATCTACGGAAATACGGACACGGCGGTCAGAAACCTCGAGACGTTATCGTCCCGGGTTGCGGACCTTTTGTCCGGGGCACTCACACAGGCGGACGGGACCTGATAAAGGAGAGATTCATGTTTGATGAGATGATCGATTTCTACCGGAAGAAGGATAAAGACACCTGGGAGAAGATTCGAAAAGCCCTGAAGGATGCGGGAGTGCGGCACGTGCGCGCCGGCCACTACTTCGGAGATGCCGTTTCCCCGAACGGGATCGGGGGACAGCTCGATCCCCGGAACTTCGGCCCCGCGGGACGAATCGACCGGGACATCTATTACATCCGGATCCGGAAGGCGGACGAGGAGGCGGCGCGAAATGCCATCCGCTCCCACGGCCTTACGGCCCAGGTGGTGGACTATCGCGACAGCAATGAGCAGAACGACTGAACGATACAGGGAAATGCAATGCGCCAAAAGAGGCGGAAATCTCCCCCTTTCCGGCTATGGTCCGAGTGACCATGGACGGGAAGGGGGAGTTGTGGTATCTGGTAATCAGGTAAGCAGCGTAAAGTGATTCTTCCGGCAGTCGATGAGACCGTCCTTTTTCATCTTTGAGAGCTCAAAGGACAGACCGCTCCGGTCGACGTTCAGGTAGTCGGCAAGGCCCTGGCGGTCGAAGGGAATGTCAAAGGAGCGCTTTCCGGTTCTGGCCGCGATGGCGGTGAGGTAGGAGAGGACCTTGTCCCGCGTCGTCTTCTGGCTGACATGGACGAGCTTTTCATTGAGGGAGAGGTTCTTCCGTGCAAGGAGCCTGACGGCGTTGTCGACAAGCCCTGCATGGAAGGAACAGGCCTTCCCGCACGTGTGGAAGATTCCGGAGGGGGACAGGAAGAGGACCGCACAGTCCTGTCCCGCCATGATGTCGACATCCGACGGGGCATCCGGAAGAACAGCCCGGGCCAGGCCGAAGGAGTCGCCCGGAAGGAAAGCCTGGACGATGCTGCGGTCCCCGTAGAGGGAGAGCCGCTCGGCGAGGAGCTCCCCGGAAAGGACGATCCCGACGAAGGCCACCTTTTCGCCGGCAGAAAGGACGGTTTCGTCCTTTGCATACGTTCGCTTTTTTGCCGAAAGACATGGGAGAAGCGTTTCGATCTCCTTTCCCGTAATCCCCGAAAAAAGCCCTGCGCCGTTCAGAACCTCCTGCTCCTTTGCCGTGAGTGTCATGCTGCCTCCTGAAACGGAAATGATTGTTGAAAAATCAACAGATATACCTGTTGTACCCCTTTCCGGATGACTTCGCAAGTCTTCTGTATTCGTTGTAAAATGGTTCTCCGGGGGACATACAAAGGAGATCGGATATGGAACTGACAGCTGAGGAACTTGCGGAAAATCTTGCTCTGGTGCAGGAAAAGGTAAAACAGGCGGCAGAGCGCGCCGGAAGAGACGAAAAGGACGTGATGCTTCTTCCGGTGAGCAAGACAAAGCCCGTTGAGGACATGAGAGTTCTCATGGAGAAGGGGATTCACGCCTTCGGTGAGAACTACGTGCAGGAGATCCGGGAGAAGTACGAGACCCTTGGAGATTCCGTCGAGTGGCACATGATCGGCCATCTGCAGCGCAACAAGGTCAAGTACATCATCGACAAGGTCGCGATGATCCACTCGGTGGATACGATCGAGCTTGCCGAGCAGATCGAAAAGGAAGCGGTCAAGCACGGCACGCAGATGGACGTTCTCATGGAGGTGAACATCGCGGCGGAGGAGACGAAATGGGGCTTTACCGCGGACGAGGCGATGACTGCTGCGGCAAAGATCGGAGAGCTGCCGCATGTTCATCTGAAGGGTCTCATGACCTCCGCGCCGATCACGGAGGATCCGGAGACGAACCGGAAGTACTTTGCAGCGCTCCGGGAGCTTGCCGGGAAGATCGGCGATCAGCATTTTGACAACGTCTCGATGGATACGCTGTCCATGGGCATGACACAGGACTATGAGACGGCCATCGAGGAGGGCGCGACGATCGTCCGTGTCGGCACGGCGATCTTCGGAAAGCGCGATTATCACCAGTAGACAACACACGGCATGCGAACAGGGCATGCATACGGAGCATACATGGCGAGAGGACAGACAGAAACAAACAGAAACCGGATCCTGCTCTGGATCCTGGTGGGTCTTCTTTCGGTGATTCTGCTTGTCCGGAACGGCTCGGCGAATGCGGACGTTCTGAAGGCGGATTATCCGGCGCAGAATCTTGCGGGCACCTGGCGTGAGGACGGGGATACCTGCAAGGCCACGCTGCCAAAGAGCTACCCCTCCCGCAGTGTCCTGGAAGTCTCGAGCATTCAGGGGGCCTTTGAGGTCCGTGTCGGCGATGAGGTGATCTACCGCACGCGGGATACCGGGGCCGCGACGGCCATCCTCTGGATACCGCTCCCGGATGACGGCGGCGGGAAGGAGCTTCAGGTCACGGGAGAGGGCGGGAGTCTCTCGCTCTTAAATGCCCTGAACGGCTCCTCTGCTCTCGGAACAAGGGCTGCCCTGCAGGAGAGACTGTTCCGGTCGAATTTCTATGCGCTTCTCTTCTTTATCTTCTCGGTGATCGCGTCCGTCTTCGTGTTCTACATCTCGATCAGGCAGCGTCACCTCGATGCAAACTCGCCCGTCCATGCGATGGGCGTCCTCGGAGCGTTCATCCTCTGCTCCGGCATCTGGGCCATTACGGACGCACAGTTTCTGCAGTTTCTGACCGGGCGCACGGGCTTCTGCGCGATGGTGAGCGTCGTCGCCTTTTTTCTCATGCCCGTGTTCTTTCTGCAGTTCCTCGAGGTTCTTTTGCCGAAGGCAAGGGTCCTCGTCTGGCTGGAGCGGTGCGCTCTGACTCTGACGGCACTTGCTCTGTTTCTGCAGTTTACGGGGATTCTGTCGGCCTACTATTTTGTCCGCGTGCTCCATCTGTTCCTCGTCGTGATGTTCATCGTCACGGTCGATATGTTCTCGAAGAACCGGACAAAGGACAATCAGGGGATCCTTGTCGGGTGTGTTGCCTACTTCTTCTGCGAGATCACGACACTGGTGGTCTATTATCTCAACCCCACATCCCGCCTGTACTCGGCCATTCTCTGTCTTGGCGTCGTACTGCTTGTGATCTCCTGCCTCGGGGTCTGGTTTGACTGGTATCTCAGGGACCTCGGGAGGGTTGCAAAGGACGATGCCTACCGGGACATGGCGTACCGGGACTTCCTGACGGGACTTGGAAACCGGGCGGCGTATGAGAGGGACTGCGAGAGGGTCGATACGGCCCCGAACGTGACCCTCGTGATGTTCGACATCAACGGCCTGAAGCAGACCAATGATACCTTCGGCCATGCGATGGGCGATGACCTGATCAAAGCCTCGGCAGATGGCATCCGGGAGACTTTTGCGCCGTACGGGACGATCTACCGGATCGGAGGCGATGAGTTCCTCGCTCTCCTGAACGGTGTGACCCGGGAGGAAGCACAGCACCTCCAGGCTGCCTTTGCGGAGCGGATGAGGGATAAGCGCATCGGCTCCGGGATTCCGGTGGAGGTTGCCTGCGGGGCCGCCTCGACAAGAGAGGAGGGGGTCTCCTTCAAGGACCTCTACCGCCTCGCCGATTCGCGCATGTACGAGAACAAGAAGGCGATGAAGCGGACACGGCAAAGCGGATCTGCAGCAGAACTGGTGCGGATCTGAAAATCGGTATCATAGGATGCCGGAGCACTCTGCTGCAGAACAGGGTGCTCCTTTTTGTTGAAGTTTCACAGGCGGTCACAGTATTGATGTACGGTTTCGGAAAGTCAGAGTATACTGTGGATGAATTGGAACAGGAGCGAGGGTGAAGTTATGGAAGAGCGGGAATCGCTGAACCGGTATATTGTCAGCCATCTGGACGAGGCACTGGAAAAGGGCTGGATTGAGGCGTGGTATCAGCCGGTCATCCGGACTACCACGGGCTGCTTTGCGGGCGCCGAGACTCTTGCAAGGTGGAGGGATCCGGTGCACGGCATGATCATGCCGGGCGTTTTTGTGCCGGCTCTCGAGGAGGCAGGCCTGATCTGGAAGGTCGACTGCCGCATGCTCACACAGACGGCAAAGATCCAGAGAGATCGCCTTGACCTTGGTCTTCCCGTCGGCACCATCTCCTGCAACCTCTCCCGCCAGGACTTCGACAAGATCGACGTCGTGGCCTTCGTGGAGGGGCTTGTCAGGGAGTATCAGCTCCCGAAGGAGCTCATCAGCCTCGAAATCACCGAGAGCGTCCTCGTGCAGAACAAGGAGAAGATGACCTCGATCGTAAAGGACCTTCGCGCGAAGGGCTTCCGGATCTGGATGGATGACTTCGGCAGCGGCTACTCATCCCTGATCTTTCTCAATGACTACACCCTCGATGTCATCAAGCTCGACATGGGATTTCTTCGCTCCTTCTCGAAGACGTCCATGGAGATCATGAAAAGCACCGTCAGCATGGCAAAGACCCTCGGCATCCGGACCCTCGCGGAGGGCGTCGAAAAGGAAGAGCATGTGCAGTTCCTGAAGGAAATCGGCTGCGACATGATGCAGGGGTATTTCTTTGCAAAGCCGATGCCGGATTCTGCGATGCCGGAGTACGTCCGGTTCTTCGGGGGCGGGACGGAAACCATCGAATGGAAGGCGTTCTACGACCGGGCGGATGCCTGCATCGTCTACTCGGACGCGCCGATGGCCATCCTCGAGTACGACATGGAGAAGGATCACTACCACTACCTGTACCTCAACCAGAAGGAGCGGGAACAGCTCTGGAGCATCGGAAGGAAGCACCGCGCCGATTCCGAATTTGTCCTGAACAGCACCCATCACCCGCTGCACCGGAAACTCAACAGCTTTACCGGGCGCGTCCTCTCCACCTGGGAGAGGTGCACCGTCTATGTGGCGGACAACTCGTTCTATGTCCGGATCATCATGGAGCCTGTGGTGAAAAAGGAGGGCCGCTGTATCCTCAAGGCCTCCATCGCCAACGTGACCGAGGTGAAGGTCCAGAAGGAGGGCGAGATCATGAGCAAGACCACGGCGGACATCGCCCTGCTCTTTGACGACGTCCACGTGCTGAACCCCGGGCAGAACACCGCCGACAACCTCATCAACAACTTCGGCATCAACGCGGGACTGCGGGATCAGGACGATCTCCGCAAAGGCCTTGCAAACTTCCGCGACTTCCTGGTTCACCCGGAGGACAAAGCGCGCTACTGGGCCTTTGCGGACCCGGACACGATGATTGAGAGGCTCAAAGAGGCGCCGGACGGAATGCTCTGCGACTTCTTCCGGGTGCAGATCCCGAAACCGGACGGAACCATGGGACCCTACCGGTGGGAGGAGTTCAACATCCTCATCATCCCGGGCTCGGAGGACCAGAAGGTGCTCTCCTGCATCAAGACGGCGATCGTCGGGGAGGACCGGAAGGCCATCGAAGAGGCGATCCTCGGGGAATGGAAACAGGAAACCGTGGAACAGACAGAATAGAAAATCCGGGCACGGAAGATACGGAACCGGGAAGAGAAGATACTTATAGTAAGCGTCAAAAATAAATTTACTTAAAGCTACAAAGCGCGTGAAGCTGGTCATTCGGCTTGGCCCATGCTAAAAATGCGGCATCCACAGCCTC
>OMXP01000080.1 GCA_900315055.1 uncultured Lachnospiraceae bacterium | reverse complement strand
TCATCGTGGAGAGTTGTCAGTTTTATATGCAAACCCGTGGGGTGAGGCAGCGCGCTGTCTCGCCATAGGAGTCGTGGCTAAAATGCCTTGATTTTGGCGAAGTCTGGAAAGGACATGGCCTGCAGATCCAAAGTGGTTAAGCCGTGAACTGTAACGATCTTCTGCCGGGATCTGACATCTTTTCCGATGTGTTAAGGACAAAACGGCAGGGGACAGCGTACAATCAGGGAAGGAGGTATATGGGGTATGCGCGAGGAATTTACATTTTTATCAAAGGACGGAAAGACGAACGTCTATGCCGTCCGCCGGGTGCCGGAGGGAAAGGCACGCGGTGTCATACAGCTCACCCACGGCATGGTGGAATACATCGGCCGATACCGTGAGTTTGCCGATTTCCTTGAACAGGCAGGCTTTGTCGTAGCGGGACACGATCACCTGGGCCACGGGCACACGGGGGATCCCGAGGGAAAAGCTGTGTACACCACGGACCGGAAGGATTCCGGTGTGGAGAGCCTTGGCTACTTTGAGGAGAGCGATCCGTCCGGGACGCTGGTCTCTGACATGCACACGCTCAGGCAGATCATTGAGAAGCAGTATCCGGATCTTCCCTATTTCATGCTAGGCCACAGCATGGGGTCCTATCTGCTTCGGCAGTATCTTGCTCTTTACGGGGAGGGCCTTGCCGGCGCGATCATCATGGGCACGGGGTATGTTCCGGAGAAGACGACGAAGGCGGGACTTGCCGTGATCAAAGTTCTGAAGGCTTTTCACGGCTCGCACTACCGGAGCCGCTTCGTCCAGAACCTGTCCTACTCGAAGCCCTATCAGCAGTATGACCTTACGGGGAAGGACTGCACAAGGACCTGGCTTTCCAAGAATGAGGAGAACGTAAAGGCCTACTACAAAGATCCCTGGTGCACGTATCTGTTCACCCTGAACGGCTACCGTGGGCTCATGGAGTCAGTGCAGACAACCTGCAGGCAGGAAAACGTGGATCAGATCCCGAAGGATCTGCCGGTGCTCTTTGTCTCCGGACAGGACGATCCCGTAGGGGACCTCGGAGAAGGGGTGAGGACGGTTGCGGGCATGTTTCAGAAGGCCGGCATTCATGATGTCACGATGAAGCTCTACCAAAATGACCGGCATGAGATCCTGAATGAGACGGACCGGGACAGAGTGCGGCAGGATATCCTCTCCTGGGTGGAGGCAAGGCTTCCGAAGGAGAGCGGAACGGAAGAATAAACAACAGACCGCGAAAAAAGGAAAAGCGGATAAGGAAAGGCCCCGGGGTGCTGCCCCGGGGCCTTTTCAAGGATCAGATCCCTATTTTTCAGATTCCTGCTGTGTTTCCTCCTGCTCTGTCACAAGTCCCCCTTCTGCGGGATCTTCCGCAGCCTCCGGGGCAATCGCATGCTCCACGGCCTGTGCGATGTAGGCCATGCCGGCATCGTTCGGGTGGAGCGAGGTGCCGTAGCTGTTGAGAAGATATCCGACCCCGTCGGCATCATACGCGATGCCGACGCCGAAGCTGTAGTCCGGATCGTTCTGGATCGGGGCAAGGTCCGCATAGACGATGTCGTCCGAGGAGGCGGCAAGGCTCTTTTTGATGGTATCGAGGGTATCGTCCTGCCAGAAGTTTCCGATGAGGATAATCGTCGCATTCGGGCAGGCATTTTTTACGTAGTCAACAAGAGAAACATAGGCCGTGTCAAAATCGGCACTTCCGATGGCGTTCTCCCCGAGCTGAATGCTCACGTAGTCGAGAGCATCGGAGAGGTAGGGGTCGAGCGTGCTGAACGGGGCGCTCTCTTCGCGGTCCGGATCCTCATAGGCGGAGTAGTTGATTGCCATGGAGTGGACGGGAAGGCCTGCTGCAGCGGCACCGGACTGAAGGAACGAGGTCACCTCATGGAAGTAGTCCTTTTCGATGGAGCTTGCGCCCATGCCCATGGTGTTCGGCCAGTAGGAGCGGCGGGGATGCATCGTGATGCTGTTGCCGATGGCAAGATAGTCGATGGTATCCGTGCCGGCCTCCCACGAAGTCCTTGCCGGAGTAAAGATAAGGTAGGAGTTTCCCGTCGTATCAAGGACCGGGATCGTCACGGTCACGGTGCCTGCACTTTCATTGACACTTGCCGGAACGACGTAGGTCGCACTGCCGGTGCGGTAGATGGCGGCGACGCTCTCCCCGTCGCGCAGGGTGCAGCCGTTCATCACATAGGAAAGACCGAGGGTTGCGGTGACTTTCTCGGCCTTCGCATACCGCCCGGTGCCGTCCGCCGAAGTTCCGGCAGGCGGCAGATACCCGGACGTGAGGATTCCGTTGTCGATGAGGGTTCTCGCATCGACGTAGAGTCTGCCGTCCGTGGTAAAGCCGTCGTCCTTCTGCTGTGTCAGCGCCACCACGCCGCCGCCGTCCCCCACCTGCTCGATGGGATAGGCATTGCCGTCCACGGCACCAAACAGAAGTCCGCTCTTTCCATTCTGTCTTGACGCATAGTTTCCGCTCCCGAAATCCACGCCGAGCGCCGTGCAAAGGTTCGTGCAGCCGGCAAGAGATGTGAGCTCCAGGTCCGGATCCCCGGTGCAGTTGTAGTAGTTGACGGACTCTGCGCCGGTTCCGCTCCCCGATTCATCGGGATAAAGGTCCTCATAGAAGGAGGTCAGGACTCTGGTGAGCTCGGCGTCGGAGAGCTCGACAAGGTCCGCCTGTGCGCTGCTTTTGCTCCTGGTTGTGGTTGCAACAACAGAAGCAGTTTTCTTTCCTGCCGCCTGTACCGGCATCCCCTGTGACAGGAGAAGAAGAGAAAGTGCGCCGGCAAGGATCCCGGCGCTGATGTTCATTGGATGCATGGAAGACTCCTGAATCAAAAATTACATCACTGTCTTTGTATCCTATAGAAAACGGAAGCGGGGCGCAAGGTGCGAAATGCCCAAACGGCGGGCCTCAAAAGGGGATGGATTGAGGCGTGCAGAGGCTTTCCGGCCCCTGCCATGCCTTGCATTCGGGGAAAATCGTGCTACAGTATAAACGATACATTTTTTGTATACCAAACCGCTTGTTTTATGTATGACAGATCAGAGGTCTTCCATGGATTTTCGCTCTCTCTATTATTTCACCGTTGTGGCACAGGAACTGAACTTCACCCGTGCCGCGGAGAAGCTGGGCATGTCCCAGCCTCCGCTCTCGAATGCGATCAAGGGCCTGGAGCAGGACCTCGGGGTTACGCTCTTCGTGCGCGGAAAGAGACGGCTGCAGCTCACCGAGGCGGGAAGCCTTCTGCTGCACCGGTCCAACCAGATGCTGAGTCTTGCGGACAAGACAAGGAGCGATCTCGCCCACATGGAGAGCGGGGGACTTACCGGGACGATCTCTCTTGGCATGGTCGAGGGGCGGGCACCCTACATCGCCTCGCGCTGGATCAAGGGATTCCACGAGGAGTACCCGCTGGTTCGCTATCAGATGTGGAACGGCTCGTCTGACGATGTTCTCGAGCGCCTGACGCGCGGCCTTGCGGATCTTGCGGTCATCGCCGTGCCCTTTGACAACGAACACCTCGAAAGCATTGTGATCGGGCAGGAGCCGTGGATTGCGATCATTCCCAAGGGCCATGTGCTCGCCCAGGAAGAGGGCGAGACCGTCTCTCTTGCGACGCTCTCGAAGTATCCCCTCATCGTCCCGAGGCGCCCCTCGAGAATTGAGGCCATCCGCAACTGGTTTGGAGGCATCGGCAAAGAGCCGGACATCATCTGCGAGATGAGCAACTACATCGATGCGGTGGCGCTCTCCGAGCAGAACGTCGGCATCAGCATCTTCCCGCAGACGACCTACACGCCGAACCAGCACGTCGTCAGCAAGGTCATCGTCGATCCGGCAAAGATCGTCGAGTACGTCCTTGTCTGGCCCAAGGGACAGCGGCAGGGCGCCCTGGTCCGCGAGTTCATCAACTACGTCAGCGACTTCATGGAGGAGGACCGCATGCACTCGGACAAGTTCCGGGTGAAGGAAAAGGAGTTCGAAATCCCGGAAGGGGCGCAGATTCTGTAGTTGACGGAACGGTTTGTTTTACGCTAAATTAATGGAGCAGTCTTCCGAACGGCAACAAGTTCGGATCTTCTGATCGATGAAACGACAGTCCCGGGATTCCTGTCAGGGTAATTGCTTGACAAAAATTCCGCGCTGCCTACAATACCAGAGGGTATCACAATCAGCCGGGGGGCTAATCGGGGCAGGCAATGCAGTTGCCTGCGATTTCGGTTGCCGATTCGCGGCTGTTTTTTTGTGCAGGAGGCACGCGAACAATGTCTGATATCGCACAGAGACTACGGGAAGGTCTTCAGGTAAAGACGGTCTTTACCCTGAACCTTGCAGGACACCAGATCCCCTTCAAGGAATCCACGGTGGTTTCCTGGATCGTCATGGCCATTCTCATCGTCCTTGCCATCTGGCTGGGACACGGACTGAGCGTCAAAAATCCCTCGAAGCGGCAGCTTGCCGCCGAGGTCATCGTCTCAAAGCTCGATTCTCTCATCGGAAACATGCTCGGAGAGAACTGCAAAGAGTACACGACGTACATGGAGACGGTTCTTCTGTACATCGGCCTTTGCAACATCATGGGCATCTTCGGCTTCACGCCGCCCACCAAGGACCTGAACGTGACCGCGGGACTTGCCCTCATGAGCATCGTGCTCATCGAGGCAGCCGGAATCCGTGCAAGAAAGGTCGGGGGCTGGCTTCACTCCTTTGCGGAGCCCGTGGCCGTCGTCACGCCGATCAATATCCTCGAGATCGGCATTCGTCCCCTCTCGCTGTGCATGCGTCTTTTCGGCAACGTGCTCGGCTCCTATGTCATCATGACCCTGATCGAATGCGTGGTACCGGTGGTGGTGCCCATCATTCTTTCCCTCTACTTTGATATCTTCGATGGTTTCATCCAGGCCTATGTCTTTGTCTTCCTGACGAGTCTGTTCATCTCGGAAGGGTGCGAGGCAGGCCCGAAGAAGGAGAAGAAGAAAAAGGCGCGCCGGGCAAAAGGCGCACTGACCGGGGCGGCAGCACAGCAGTAGGAACCGGACAGGTTTCCGTTATCAAAGGTATTTCAGGAATTTCATTCAGTCATTTTTGGAGGTAACATCATGGATTTATCACCTATCGGAGCAGGAATTGCAGCATTGGCTTGCATCGGCGCAGGTCTTTCCATCGGCAATGCAACGGCACACGCAGTGGACGGCATCGCAAGACAGCCGGAGGCCAATCAGAAGATCATGACCACCCTGATCCTTGGCTGCGCACTTGCTGAGGCAACTGCAATCTACGGATTCGTCATCGGCATCATGATCATCATGCTGTAATAAGAGCGGGAGCAAGATATGCTGGAACTCGATATCAATCTGCTTTTCACGGTGATCGATGTTCTGATTCTGTTCTTTGCCCTGCGGAAGTTCCTGTTCAAACCGGTCCGCAGAATCATGGAAGAGAGAAAGAACGAGATCGATCAGAGCTATGCGGAAGCGGAGAAAACCAGACAGGAAGCGGCCTCGATGAAGTCCGAGTACGACAGGACCATGCAGGAGCTCGACGAGAAGAAGGAGCAGTCCGTCGCAGAGGCCAAGGCACAGGCCGGCAGGGAGTACGACAGGATCCTTGCACAGGCAAAGAACGATTCCGACGAGCTCATTGAGAAGGCTAAGAAGCAGGCACAGGCACAGGCAGCTCAGGAGAAGCAGAAGGCCAATGAGGAGATTTCCTCGATGGTCAAGGATGCGGCGGCGAAGATTGCCGAGTCCGAATCCGACAAGAGCCTGTACGATGCCTTCCTGAATCAGGTCGAAACCAGGGAAGATTAGCAGCGTATGGAACCTACAAAAACAACGGGGGCTCTTCATGCCATCCTGCGGTGCGTGACGCCGCCGGATGAGGAGCAGCTCTCCAAGTTCACTTCATTTTTACAGAAGAAATACAACCGCCAGGATGTGGAGATCGAGACAGTAATCGAGCCTGCCATCCATGGCGGTTTCATCCTGGAGATCGGCTCCGAGCAGTATGACTGGTCGACCTCCGGGCGCACGCGTCAGTTCGAGAACCGCATCGATGCGGCACGGGAAGAGGCGGCAAGAAAGCGCTCCGATGAGGACATCATGACGATCCTCAAGGGCGCCGTAAAGGATTTCCAGGTCCTTGCCGAGGAATCCGAGGTCGGCTTTGTCGAGACCGCAGGCGATGGCATCGTGCTCATCAACGGCCTTTCCCACGTGCAGTACGGTGAGATCGTGGTGTTCGAGAACGGCGTCAAGGGCATGGTTCAGAACATCACCGACGACGGCACCGGCGCCATCCTCTTCGATGAGGAGGGTACGATCGGCGAGGGATCCAAGGTCACCGGCACGGGAAAACGCGCCGGCATCCCGGTTTCCGAGAACTATCTGGGCCGTGTGGTCAATGCGCTCGGCGCACCGGTTGACGGCGGGGAGCCGATTACGTCCAATGAATACCGTCCGATTGAGGAGCCGGCACCGGGCATCATCGACCGCAAGTCGGTCTCTGTCCCTCTGGAAACCGGTATCCTTGCCATTGACTCGATGTTCCCCATCGGCCGCGGACAGCGTGAGCTGATCATCGGCGACCGTCAGACCGGCAAGACCTCGATCGCCCTGGATACCATCCTCAACCAGAAGGGCAAGAACTGCATCTGCATTTACGTCGCCATCGGCCAGAAGGCGAGCACGGTTGCAAGCCTTGTGAATACCCTGAAGGCCCATGATGCCTTAAGCTACACCTGCGTCATGGTCTCCACGGCGGCAGATCCGGCACCCCTGCAGTATATTGCCCCCTATGCGGCAACGTCTCTTGGCGAGTACTTCATGCACCGCGGACAGGACGTGCTGATCATCTACGACGACCTCTCGAAGCACGCCGTCGCCTACCGTGCCCTGTCCCTGCTGCTTGGCAGATCTCCGGGACGTGAGGCGTATCCGGGCGATGTCTTCTATCTGCATTCAAGACTCCTCGAGAGAGCATCTCGCCTGTCCGATGAGAAGGGCGGCGGATCCATCTCCGCACTGCCCATCATTGAGACCCAGGACGGCGATGTGTCGGCCTACATTCCGACAAACGTCATTTCCATCACCGACGGCCAGATCTTCCTCGAGAGCGACCTGTTCTTCGAGGGACAGCGCCCTGCCGTGAACGTCGGTCTTTCGGTCTCCCGTGTCGGCGGTGCCGCACAGACGAAGGCCATGAAGAAGGCGGCGGGATCGCTTCGTATCGATCTTGCCCAGTACCGCGAGATGGAGGTCTTCACCCAGTTCTCATCCGACCTCGATGAGGCGACGACGAACCAGCTCAAGCAGGGCAAGGTCCTGATGGAGCTGTTAAAGCAACCGCTCGGCCGTCCGCTGTCCCTGTCCGAGGAGGTCATCACGCTGGTGGCCGGCGTCGGAAGGAAGCTGATGAATGTCCCGCCGGAACTGGTCAAGGACTGCCAGATGGAACTCCTGTCCTTCTTTGAGAAGGATCACAGGGATGTGTGCGATACCATCGACCGGACAAAGGATCTGACGGATGACATGAAGAAGACCATCCTGTCTCTCACGGATACGTTCCTTGCAGGCTATGCAAAGGAACACCCGGAGATTCTTCCGGAAGAGGAGAAGGACGAGGCAGCGGTCCGCCCGCTCGAGACCAATTCACCCGGAGAGGAATCCCTGAAGGAAGAGATGACCTCCGGCAGCAATGAGAGCCGTGCACGGTAATGGCAGCGGCACGTGAAATCAAGGAGAGGATCGATTCGATCAACAACACGCTCAAGATCACGAACGCGATGTACATGATCTCCTCCACGAAACTCAACTATGCGAAGGCAGCCCTCGCAAAGACGGAGCCGTTCTACTTTGCGCTGCAGGGAACGATCTCGCGAATCCTCAGGCATCTGCCGGAGGATTACCACCACCCGTTCCTGGACTCCCGTCTTGCGGCGCGGCCCGAGGATCTTCGGCGCGCCATCATCTGCGTCACCGCGGACAAGGGACTTGCCGGTGCCTATAACCACAACGTGTTAAAGCTCACGGAGGAAAAGCTGCGCCCCGATTCCAACGACCTTCTGTTCGTCGTGGGAGAGGTGGGAAGACAGTACTTCCTGAAGCGCGGCATTCACATCGATGAGCAGTTTTCCTACACGGCCCAGAAGCCGACACTCCCGAGAGCAAGAATCATCGCATCGAGGTGCCTCGAGCTTTTCGGCAGCGGGCAGATCGATGAGGTGTACATCCTGTACACCGAGATGAAGAACGCGATGGAGACCGATGTTGTCTGCCGGCAGCTTCTGCCGCTTGTCCGTCTCGATCAGCATCTGTTCGAGGTAAAGCTTGGCGGAGCGGCGACGGAAGAATTCAAGATGGATCCGAATCCGGATACGCTTCTTGACTACATCATCCCGGATTACATCTCCGGCTACATCTACAGCGCGCTGATCGAGTCCTACTGCGCGGAGCACAACTCCCGCATGCAGGCAATGGACGCCGCAAACAAGAACGGCAAGAAGCTGGTCTTAGAGCTGTCGATCCGGTACAACCGGGAACGCCAGGCAGCCATCACGCAGGAGATCACCGAGGTCGCGGCGGGTGCAAGAGCCCGGAATGAGCAGATGAAGAAGGCAAAACTTCGGCGCAAGATGGCAGAGAAACAAGAGGATAAGTAATTATGCAGATCGGTAAAATCACACAGGTCATGGGACCTGTCGTCGATGTGGAGTTTGAGGAAAAACCGCTTCCCATCATCAAGACGGCCCTGCAGTGCGATAATCACGGCCAGAAGTGCATGATGGAAGTGCAGGAGCATGTGGGCGGCAACACGGTCCGCTGCATCCTGCTCTCCCCCAGCGAGGGACTGCAGAAGGACATGCCGGTGCTCTCGTCCGGAAAGGGCATCACGGTGCCGGTCGGCGATCAGAACCTGGGACGTCTCTTCAACGTCCTCGGCGATCCGATCGACGGCGGCCCCGCCCCCGATGAGGAGCGCTGGGAGATTCACCGCAAGCCCCCGAAATTCACGGATCAGAAGCCAGTTGCGGAGATCCTGGAGACCGGTATCAAGGTCATCGACCTCATTGCTCCCTATGCAAAGGGCGGCAAGGTCGGTCTCTTCGGCGGCGCAGGCGTCGGCAAGACGGTTCTGATCCAGGAGCTGATCCGGAACGTCGCAGCCGAGCACGGCGGCTATTCGATCTTCACGGGTGTCGGCGAGAGATCCCGTGAGGGCAATGATCTCTGGAGTGAGATGACCGCCTCCGGCGTCATCAAGAACACCGCCCTGGTGTTCGGACAGATGAATGAACCGCCGGGAGCCAGAATGAGAGTTGCAGAGACGGGCCTTACCATGGCGGAGTACTTCCGCGACGTGGAGCACAAGGACGTCCTGCTGTTCATTGACAACATCTTCCGTTTCGTGCAGGCAGGTTCCGAGGTGTCGTCTCTTCTGGGACGCATGCCGTCGGCCGTCGGCTATCAGCCGACGCTTGCCAACGAGATGGGTGCCCTGCAGGAGAGAATCGCGTCTACGAAGGAAGGCTCCATCACCTCCGTGCAGGCGGTTTATGTCCCTGCGGACGACCTGACGGACCCGGCACCGGCGACGACATTCGCACACCTCGATGCAACGACCGTTCTTTCCAGAAAGATCGTTGAGGAGGGCATTTACCCGGCCGTGGATCCGCTGGCATCGAACTCCAGAATCCTGACCGAGGATATCGTCGGGAAGGATCACTACGAGACCGCGCAGGAGGTTCTGCAGGTTCTCGAGAAATACAAGGAGCTGCAGGACATCATCGCCATCCTCGGCATGGACGAACTCTCCGACGAGGATAAGACGACGGTCTACAGGGCCAGAAAGATCCGCAACTTCATGTCGCAGCCGTTCCACGTGGCAGAGCAGTTCACGGGAATCAAGGGCGTCTATGTTCCGGTTGAGGACACGATCAAGGGCTTCCAGGCCATTCTCGCCGGCGACATGGATCAGTACCCCGAGGGCGCGTTCTTCAATGTCGGCACGATTGACGACGTGATTGCAAAAGCAAAGACAATGTAAGGCAAAGTGATGGCGGAAAGTACGCATTCCTTCTTTCTGAGGGTGATTGCAACCGATAAGGAATTTTTCAAGGGTAAGGTCAGGTGTCTGACGTTCACGGCCTACGACGGGCTGCGCCAGGTGATGGCGCACCACGAGGACATGTGCGTTGCCACGGTGCCGGGGGAACTCGACATTGAGGCAGAGGACGGCACTGTGATCTCCGTTGTTGCAGGCTACGGGCTGATTCTCATCGCCCATAACCGTGTTACCTGCCTTGTGGAGACCTGTGAGAGCGAGGAAGAGCTCGACAAGCGCCGCGCCGAGGAGGCACTCGACCGCGCGAAGGAGCGCATGCGTCAGAAGCAGAGCATGCGCGAGTACCAGATGACCCAGGCGGCCATGGCAAGAGCCCTGTCGAGACTTCGGTTCAAGGACAAGGAAATCCACTGAATACGTTCTTATGACACCGGGAAAAGGAGAGATCCTTTTTCCGGTGTTTTCGTTGTTTTCGGAATGCGAAAAGAGCGAAACTGCGATACCATGGTCCCCAAAGGGGGTCACCATGAAAAAGACGGGACTAAAACTTGCGGCAATGGCACTGATTCTGTTCCTGACTGCGGGCATGATGCCGCTGACAGGGGAAGCAAAGACCGGGAAAAAGGAGGAAAAGACGACGGTGGAAGCGCTCCATGTGGGAAAGGCAAAGGGATACGGGGCACCGACGATCCTGGACGAGGACAACAAAACGGTGCTATTAAAGGGCGCATCGACCCATGGCCTGCAGTGGTATCCGGAATATGTCTCGAAGGATTCGTTCCAGACGCTCCGGGACTCTTTCGGGCTCAACTGCGTGCGGCTTGCGGCCTATGTAAAAGAGGGCGGGTACCTCGAGGGAAAACAGGCAGATATGGACAGGACCATCCGGCGGGGCGTTGACGCCGCGGCGGACCTTGGCATGTATGTCATCATCGACTGGCACGTGCTGAACTTCAATCCGAACGAGACGAAGGACGAGGCGAAGACGTTCTTTGCAAAGTACGCAAAGGCTTATAAGGACACCCCGAACGTGATCTTTGAGATCTGCAACGAGCCGACCGGAACGCCCTGGTATGACGGCTCCGGAAACGACATTTACAGCTACGCAAAGACGATGCTGAAGGTGATCCGGGGAGCGGGAAGCAATGCCCTCGTCCTTGTCGGCACGAACACCTGGTCCCAGGATGTCGACGAGGTGGCAAAAAAGCCGCTCGATGACCCGAACGTCCTCTACACCCTGCACTTCTATGCGGGAACGCACTATGAGGACCTGAAGAACAAGCTCAGGACCGCTCTGTCGAATGGAACGCCGGTGTTTGTCTCCGAGTACGGGATCTGCGACGCCTCGGGAAACGGCGGCATCGATGAGGACAATGCAAGGGACTGGTTGTCCCTTCTCCTGAAGAACAACATCTCGTTCTGCCAGTGGTCCCTTTCCAACAAGGCGGAGAGTGCCTCGATGATCGTCTCCACCTGCAGCAAGACGTATGGCTGGAGCGATGCGGACCTTACGCAGTCCGGGAAGTTCCTGAAGAGCATCGGGACAGGGTCCGCGGCAAAGAAGGCAGCGGGGAAAGAGAGCAGCAGGAAGAGCAAAACCGCAGAGGCCGGACTTGCCGCAGCGGCAAAGACGGTCAATTCCTGGCAGGGCGGAAGACAGCTGGAGGTGACACTGACAAACGGCACCGGCCATACGGTCACAGGCTGGGAAGTGACGTTCTCCCTCGACGGGAAGATCACGGATCTCTGGAACGGGACAAAGACGGTGTCCGGAAAGAAAGTCTGTGTGAAGAACGCGGACTACAACGGAACCATTGAGCCCGGGGAGAGCGTGACGTTCGGCCTGATTACCGACGGGAAGACGCCGGGGAAGATGAGCGCAAAGGAGAAGAAGTGAAGACAGAGCGCATCGATCTGTACGGGGAAGGGGAATACACCTATCCGGTAAAGGGTTCATTCCGGCCCTTTGTGATGGCATACCGCCACGAGGACAAAGCCTCCCACCGGCCTCTGATTGTGGTGCCGGGCGGTGCCTACCGCATTGTCTCTCCGACAGAGGGGGAGATTGTGGCAAAGGCGTTCTATGAGGACGGGTTCGATACCTTCGTCCTTGTCTATACCTGCAACCTCCTTTTCGATCACCCGCTGCTGACACAGGCAGAGGACGACCTTGCAAGGGCGGCGGCCCTGTTTCCGGAGCCGGTGTCGGTCATCGGCTTCTCTGCGGGAGGGCATCTTGCAGCCTCCTGTGCGGTCCACGGGAAAGCCAGCTTCCGGGGAATGGTCCTCGGGTACCCTGTCATCACGATGGGAGATGCTACCCACGCCGACACAAGACGCGCACTTTTAGGGGCTGCACCGTCTGAGGAGCAGGTCCGTTACTTTTCCCTGGAGACGCAGGTAACAGACGACACACCGCCCTGTTTTCTCTGGTACACGAAGACCGATGAGGCCGTGCCGCCAGGAAACAGCGAGCTCTTTGCATCGGCCATGCGGGCAAAAAACCGTCCGGTTGAGGTCCTCTCCTTCCCCCGCGGAATACATGGCATGTCCCTTGCAAATGCAGTCTGGGCGGACTCCGACCCCTACCCCGGGATGTATGCGGCCACACAGCAGATGGAGGACGTTTCCTGGTGCATTGTTCGGAAGAAGCCTCTGCCGGAGCGCTATGAAAGTCTTAATCCCGCAAAGGACATCGCATCGGAGTTTCAGCGCCTTCAGGTCCTTCGAAACAAGAGGCACCACGCGGATCCTCTCGTTGCATCCTGGGAGAAACAGGCCTCCCGCTTCCTTCTTTCTCTTTGAGGAAAAATGAGAAAGGGCAGTTGTCGGCCCCTGAAAGGGGACGGCGACTGCCCTTTCTTTTGAACCGAGTCGCTCACAGCGTAGTGGATGGGAATAGTTAGTT
>OMXP01000014.1 GCA_900315055.1 uncultured Lachnospiraceae bacterium | reverse complement strand
CGGTTCCAATGATGACTGCCGCAGCCGTGGCGTCACCATTGCAGAGAAGGGGCACGCAAAGTCCGGCGGCACCAGCACACCGATCGTAAGCTTTACCTACGCAGTGACCGATGCCGGGCTTCCGGTATACTTCGATACTTACCACGGCGGACTGGTCGACTGCAGAGAGATGCAGAAGATCCTGGATGACATCAGCGAATGCGGCGTAAAGGTCAAAGGCGTCATACTCGATCGCGGCTACTGTAATTCAAATGTACTCGCATATCTCAACGGCAAAGAGATCCCATACATCATCATGGTAAAGGGACAGCCGCAGGGGCTTTCTGAAATTACTCTCAAGTATGGCAACAAGATCAAGCTGAACGCTGAATACCTTGTTCCGGGAGCTTACCTGTTCGGCGTGCAGGACAAGTGTCAGCTTTTCAATGATTACCATCACGAAGACTACGTAACCCTGTTTTACGATTACACTAACGGTTCCGAGAGGATCACTGCACTGCTGAAGAACCTGTACAGAATCCTTGACAAAGCAAACGCTGATCTCCGCAAAGGAGCGAAGAGTCCCCAGATCGAAAAGAAGTACGAGGACATGGTCGAAATCATCACCAAGACTGATGAATCTGATCATCGCCGCAAGGTGAGATGCGCTGCTGTCAAAGCTTCCGGCCTGCAGAAGGCCATCGATGAAAAGGGACTGTACAGTGTTGTCTCGTCTCAGGAGATGTCCGCTGAAGAGGTTCATCAGAGATATGTTTCCCGAGACGAATCAGAGATCCAGTTCCGTTTTGTGAAGTCTCAGCTTGGTTACGGGCAGTCGCGTGTTCAGAGCGATGCTGCCATTTACGCAAGATTTCTTGCCGGATTTGTCGCGGCTATCCTTCGCTGGGAGATCTGGCAGGCAGCGAAAGCACTTGATCAGAAGACATCTCAGATGCTGACGGAAATCGACCGCATGGAGATGGAACGGATAAACGACGTATACACCTACACGCATACCGAGAAAGAAGTCGTTCGGAAGCTCTTCGGCAAACTTAGTCCGGCGACGGACGTCACCGCCCTGATCGACGACTCCGTCAAGATGGAAAATGATCGCCTTGCGGGCAGGGTGCCGACACTGCGTCATCGCAAACCTGGCCCGAAGAAAGGGTCACACCATAAGCATTACGATGCTGATGGCAAGGTCATAGTGAAAACAGGTGGTGTTCCCAAGGGATCAAAACGTCCTGATATCAATAAGGACGGAACACCCCGCAAGAAGCCTGGCACCAAACCTGGCACTAAGCTTGGCAAGTACAATAAGGACGGCTCGCTTCGGAAAAAGCCCCGGGCCGAAGCCGGGATCGCATCACGCCGGGGCCACTGGCAAGTCGTAGTAATTAGTCCCGAAAAGTGGGGAATTATCGTTTATGAGCCAGAGCTGTCGCAAGCATTACGATGTCTGCCATTGTTGTCATAACCCTCATTTTTTCGATGCCACGATTGTGTGAGTCTCGAAACCAAAGTCACAATCAAGCCGGGCATGATAGCGTTCAACGCTGCCCTGTCGATTGTATTCAAATTTACTGCGTTTTTTCTTCTGATGAGTTCAATCAGTCCGGAAACAGCCGCACTCCCGCATACCAGAAACAGGTAGGGGAAAATGACGCTTGACCGCATGATCAGATTGATCAGAAGGAGCAGGGCTCCGATTCCGCCTGCGAGCATCACTGCGATATGTACCGCTCTCGTATTCCTCTTCCATAACTGGTTCCTTATGGAATTGAAATCGTCCCTGCTGATTCCGCAGTATAAGAGGAAATCCATCATCCGGCTGCACATGGCAACCTTGCTGCCATGTGCAGCATAAGTTTCATCCAATCCGCCGGATACTTTTCTTTGCATGCGGGGGCTGCTTTCAGCGCAGGTTTTTTCAAGATGATCCGGGATGTGCAATACGCCAGTATTTATATATGTGTCCGTTCTCTCTCTGATCTTCGCGAATTGAGAAGACCGCTACGTTCATTTTTTATTCATTTTAATATTTCCGGTAAACACTGTCAAAATCCGATCAAACCTCCGTCAAAATATCGTCATGATGCACATCTTTTCCCTTTGATTCTGGTAAATCTGCAGTTCTCCTGGTTCCGTGTGGAAATTGTCCTGTCTGTATTGTTCATTTACTGTTCACATTTTAAGTATCCAATGTAATCGTTGTATTGCCGTACATCCTTCCTGTAAAAATGAGTCTTCGCCTGTATCCGGTGTGACGCCAGGGGGCAGATGAACCATGCTGAATCTTCGACACCCTGGTCAGGAACAATACGTACCCCACCCGCTCTGACACCTTACAAAAACTGCAGCAGGCACCCCGGGCCGTTCGCTAAGCGATCTCTTCGAAAGATCGCAGGACGCGTCCTGAACCTGCTGCAGTCACAATCCGTTACTGTGTCTGTTTTTCCGCAAGGCTCTGCAGTGTCCTGTCAATGACGCGCTGCATCGCCTCTTCCGTTCCGTCCTCGCATCGGACATAGGCTTCATAGAACGGCACAAGGATCTCTTCCCTCTTCAGCAGGCACCAGACCTGCTCCTCTTCCATCGAGGGAATCCGCTCCTTCAGAAGACTCCCGAGCCGCTCCGTCGCCTGAATTCGGAACCCCAGCTCGTATATCTTCCTTCTGCTCTGACAAAGAACCCGCTTCCGAAAGCACCTCAGTTCTTCGTCAATCCGCCTTTCAAGCTCTGTCCTCGGCTCAATCGCTGCCATCTTGCCTACATGCTCCGCTCTTCCAGCATCATGCTGACGGCCGGTGTATTTTCCGCACTGGCACTCTGGTCATTCTCCGCGCTCTGCTTCTTGAACCCATGTCCCGCGATCGCAATGATGATCGCAAGAACCACAAGAACGATCCCAAGTCCCGTATTCTTCTTTTTCCAGATCGCATATGCCGCAAGTCCCAGAAGAATCAGGAACGGGATCCACCAGAGAAAGAGCGTGATTCCCGTAAGGATCGCCGCCGCAAGGAACGTACCGATCGCCCGATGCTCGAAGTGCTGCATGTGGTCCGTAAAGATGTCAATGAACATCGCATTGTAGACGACGTTGTAAAGAATCGCATAGATGATCATAAGAATGACCATTACTACTCCTGTCATGATCGTTTCCTCTCCCCGTTTCCGGTTTACTCCTTGAGTATTTTCCTGCCTGTTTCCGTTTCCGTCCTGCTTCAGTCCTGATACTGCGTGAAGTCAACCTGTGTGCCGTTGTCGATGTCATTCCCCTGCCCGGTGGTCGCATCGATGTAGTAGTGGATGTCGTATTCGTCCTGTGCAAATCCCAGTTCTACCAGGCGCACGTTCGGCTCCTCCGTATCGGCCACGTTGTAGAAGCTCGGTGTCTTAATGGCTCCCGGATACTGGCTGACGTAGTAGTTGTATGCCATGCTGGCAAGCTCATCGTCCGTAAATCTCGTTCCCGACTGCTCGGATGCTTCTGCCTCCTGCTGATCACTGCGCGCCTGAGAGAGTGTCTTTACGTTTTCCTTCTCGTAGTCGTTCAGGAGATCATCCGAGATCGCATCAAAATCGTCCGGATCATATCCCGGGATGTACCAGCTCTGTGCATCAAAGTAGTCCTGGATCTCCTGTGTCTTGAACTTCCTGCCGTGCCGCGCATAGATCTCATCGATGGCAAGGTTCAGCTCATCGACGGACATGTCGCAGACCTCGTCGTAGTCGTAGTAACGGCTGTCACTCTCCGGAAGGATATAGGCGTCCTCGTCCGCTGCTGTATCACCAGTCGTCTCCGCCTCTGTTGTCTCTTCCGTTGTCTCCTCTGTCGTGCTCTCTCCGCCGATGAGGTTCTGCAGATTGGCCACATCGGTCTTTCCATAGACGACGTCCAGGAACGCGTTGACATCATCTTCCGTTACGATCTGCTGATCTCCGATACTGATGGACTCCACATGGAAATCGGACCAGTCGTCCTTGTCAAACCGGAAAACGACCTCAACCGTGACGTCCTCCCCGTTCAGCTGCGCACCTCCGGTAAACGTGACTTCCTTTACCGTTCCGTCCTCGTTCTCCGTGTGGCTCCAGGAGGGATCCGTAAAGAACGAGCTGAACGCATCTCCGACCGTCTGTCCCTCGTACCCCTGAAGCTCACTTTTCTGGATAGCTTCCTCCGGAGTGGTCTTCAGACCTGCAAGTTCCGCCTTGTCCGTCTTTCCGTAGATGAGATCGAGCAGGGCGTTCTGATCATCCTCCGTCGTAATCGTGCTGTCCCCGACCCTGATGGACTCCACATGAAACTCGGACAAATCGTCCTTGTCGAACTTGAAAATGATCTCGTCCGTGACAGCCTTCCCGTCCAGCTGCATGACGCCCGTAAAGGTCACGTCCTTTACCGTGCCGTCCTCATTCTCCGTATGACTCCAGGAGGGATTCGCAAAGAACGAGCCGAACGCATCCCCGACCGTCTGTCTCTCATACCCCTGAAGCGTTCCCTGCTGAATTACCGACTCCGGTGTCGTCTTCGACACCTCCGTACTCTCCCCGCACCCGGAAAGGATCAGTGCCATCACAAGGAACAGCCAAACGGTCATCACCACCCGTCTGATGCTCTCCCGCATTCCGGTTCTCCGAAGGCTTCCTGTCATCTGTCTGCTGCTCCTCATGCTGTTGCCTCCTCTCTTGTTGCCTGCTGAACAAAATAGCCGATGATGCCGTATGCAACGCACGCTTTGCGGTAGCGGGAAGTATCCAGGTTGGATGTGAGAAAGGCACCGGCAATGGACTTTCTCCACCAGATGGAAAACGTCTGATCCGACTCGTAGCGGACATCGTAGATCATATGCTTATAGCTGATGACCGGTGATCCGTCCTTGTTCTTCTCGATCGTCATGCCAAGCGGCAGAAGCTGTGGCTGGAGCTTTGCAATGAGCTCGTCATAGGGGATCTTCCTGTCGCAGTGGAACGTCCAGCTGCGAAGTCTCCCGAGAGGCAGCGTGCACGCAATGTCCTTGATCCCGTATCCGAGGATCAGTCCCACAAAAAGACCCACAATGGCTCCGCCTCCTCCTGCCGCTACAAACCCGATGACAATGCCGGCAAGCGCCGCAATGAGGTAAATCACATTGAAGGAGCGTCCCCCGTCTGCCACCGGTGCCGAAGAGGTGAGGATAACGTCCTCATGCTTTCCCCCGCTCTTTGCCGTACCCGAAGCCCTGGTACCGTTCCTGTTCGTATCCTTTTTATCCCTGTCTTTCATCGCTTTCTCCCTTCCGGGTTCTGCACCCGCATCTCTTTTCTTTACATGCACTATTCTAGAAATGGAGAGAGACAGATCCTGTCATGATGAAAAAGGGATCGCAGATCTTTTGAGAAAGAGAAAGAAATCGCTGAAACAGAACAGCCTGCCAGGTCATGTGCCCGCATCCGTGGTATCATGCATACGGAATTGTAAGCCGCGAAATCCGGGAATTCCGGGGATCCGGTGCAAAGGAGAGAAATGTCATGAAGGTTGGAGAAATCCGGGATCTTGCAAAGTACAGTAAGAAGAAGGATCTCATTGAGGCACTGGTTGTTGCCTACAAGGCACTGCCGAAGGCAAAGAAGGAGATCGTGGATGAGACGCTCCCAGCTGTCCTGAAAGGGGAAGCGGCAGCACCCATAAAGGCCAGGAAGGAGAAAGAGCCGGAAAAGATCGACATGGAAGCGCTGGATTCGGAGATCCAGGAATTCCTGTCCAACGTCGAGGAAGGCTACTACTACGCTCCGAATCGCGTGATACCGAAGGCGCAGAGGAGCAAGTGGCGTTTTGTCGTTCGAAACTATATCAAACAGCTGAATGCCGTATCCGATGAACTGGACGACTATGGAACCGCAACCGATGACCTCGTCGATCTCTACAAGATGCTCTGCCGCGGGTGCGAGTATTATGAGTTCAACACGGACGATACCTTCGCCTCGATCCAGATGCCGCAGCCGGAGGTATTCCGGATCGTGCTCGATCATCTGATCGCCTATGGATTCGACGAGGACAATGTGAAGGAGATGGCGGAGCTCTCCTGCCTGCAGGGTGTCTCCCGCGACAACCTCATATCCACACAAATGGAGATGTTCTACCAGGCACTGCCCGGAAAAGAGGAACAGAAGACGGCAGAGAACGTGCTGCTGTCCCTCATTCAGGAGACAAAAGAGAAGATCGGTCCGGACACGCTGTCCTTCTTCGATCAGGACAATTTCGACCGGAGACAGGAGGTGGAGTGCTATGCGCAGCTGTACCTGTGGCTTGCTCTCGTCGTTGGAGAGGATATTGACCGGGGAATCACCGGCTACTTTGAGATGACGACAGAGAAGAACAAGGAGATTGCACTTTACATCGCCATGATGGATCTGCCGGATGACCTGAAGACACCCGAAAACCGGATCCGGATCTATGACTACGCCGTAAATACCCTGAAGGTCAAGCCCAGAGAGGCGCTGCAGACGCTCTATCAGGATCTGCAGAAAGAGGTAAACGGTGAAGAGACGAAAGCCTGATTCTTCCTGATCAGCACTCTCTCATCTTCTTCTCATAGCAAACGCCCCACAGGGTACCTTTTCAGGCTTCCCTGCGGGGCGTCTTTGCGTTTCACGGATCGTCAGCTTCACGGCAGATCCTTTCAGGACTATCTCTTATCTTTCAGAAACATCATGGCGAGGCTCCCGGCCTTTGCCACGTGCTTCCGGAGCCCGTTCAGTTCTGATGCACTGTACCCTACAACGTTCGTGAACTCCCCATCGGGGTAATCGCACTGAGCGGACTTGAAGTCCGTTCTGGTTTCGTCAGGCTCCTCGAAATAGATGGTCACATAGTCCGAACCATCTTCCCTTTTCTTCAGATCCGAATAGGTAATCGTCAGTCCGTTGTCAAATTCCAGAAACGGATAATGCTCCATAAGATCCTCCCCCGTCCTCTGCCGTAATACGAAGTCCGGTTCCTTTTGTTCCTGTCCTCAGAATACATCCGACTATCTCCCATATCCACACGGAATATTCCTCCCCGACATTCCATTTGCCTGTCTCCGGAGGCTTTCGGCAGCCAGTGCGCAAAAAGGCGGAGCGCCCTTCGCCTGCGCTCCGCCTCTGCTGTTCTCTTTACTTTCTTACCGGGATCGTTACGCTCTCGTTCCGCTCCCCGTCGTCTGCCGTCACGACAACGTCTCCCCTACCGTTCGCCCGGACAATCGCCAGAGCATTGCCGTAGTAGGTATCCGTCGTGTCATTGAGGAACCCTTCCTTGTTGTAGGGGCCTGCATGTCCCAGGGCAACGATGGAGCCGTTGGTCACGGTGACCTTCACCCTGTGCCGCTCCACCGGCTTCCAGATGCCGTCCCTGTCCGTATACCGGATCCTCACGTAAGTAAGCCGATCGGCCTTTGCGGTCTCCTCTTCCGGAAGCAGGGAGAGCTTTGTCTCTTCCTCTGCACTGGTCAGGCTGTATCGACCGATCTCGTTTCCTTTGTCGTCCAGCGCCACACAGGTCAGCGTTCCCGCCTCATAGGGCACATGGAACACCACACGGCAGTCATTCTTAAAAGTCTTCTCTCCGACCTTTTTATCATTGAGGTACAGTGCCGCGCGATCCGCTCTTGCATAGACCTCGACCGTTGCGCTTAGTCCCTCGCACCCTTTCCAGGACCAGCTGGGGATCGCATCGGTCATCTTCCAGGCGGACGGGGTGTGCTTTCCTCTCTGGTAGACCGGAACCACCGCCATGAGGGGACCTTTTGTTTCTTCCAGGGCAACTCTTGTGTACATCGCCTCGCCCCCGCTGTTTCCCGCAAGGTCAATCCGTCCGGAGCCCGCAGAGAGCCATCCCCACTTCTCCGCGTCCTTCGGGGCATAGTCCTCATACTCCCAGGAGCCGATCCCGGCCTCCCCGAGATAGTCCTGCCCTGCCCAGACAAAGTCTCCGACAATGCCGGGGTTCTTTTTGGCAAGCTCAACAAAGCGGTAGGCATCACTGCAGAACGTCTCGGATCCGAGGATCATTCTCTGCGGGTAGTGCCTTAAATCCTTCCGGTACCGGTCAATGCCGTAGTTGTACCCTGCGATGTCCATCTGGGCATACGCATCCCTTGTCTTCACATCGGACCCGTGGAGCGTTGCCCCGAACTTCATGAACCGGTCCCCCAGGATCCCGGCAAGCTGGTTGTAGAACTCGCTTCCGACCGTCTGCTTCTTCTTTCCGGGCTTACTTTCCTTTGCCGCCTTCTCGTCCGAGTAGACGCCAAAGCCCAATGAATAGAGGAAATTAAAAAAGATGTTGATGCCGCAGGTGACGGGCCTTGTATTATCCAGCCGGTGCAGGCAGTCCGTCATCGCCCGTGTCAGGTGAACACCCCTCTTTTCGCCGGTCTCTGCGACCTCATTTCCTGTCGAGTAGAGAACGACGGACGGGTGGTTGTAATCCTTGTCCACCATGTCCTGCAGGTCCATCTCGTAGTTCTTCTCCACCTGCCCCGCATAGTCATAGCGGTTCTTGTGGATATACCAGCAGTCGGTGTACTCGTCCATGAAGTACATGCCGAGCCTGTCGCAGGCAGCAAGGAGGGACTCGCTTGCAGGGTTATGGGCGCTTCTTATCGCATTGTATCCGGTCTCCTGAAGGAGCCGTACCCTTCTCTCCTCCGCCTCGGGGACACTCACAGCCCCCAGCATCTGGTTGTCCGAGTGAATGCAGGCACCTTTTAAGATCACCCGCTCCCCGTTGACGCAGAACCCGTTCTTCCGGTCATAGGAAAGGGTGCGGATACCGAAAGTGATATCCTCCGTGTCGGTCTCCGTATCTTCCCCGGCAGTCTCTCCGGTCCCTTCGCTGTACTCCACATGCAGGGTGTAGAGATCCGGAGTCTGATCGCTCCAGAACCTTGCTCCCTCAACTTCTACCTCGGCCTCTGCCGCAAATGATTTATCTCTCTCCTGTTCCTGCTTCTTAGCCTTTACTGTTATGGAGGCTCCTTCCTTCCCGTCGGGGTCCAGCACAGTGAACATGACCTCACCCTCGCCCGATGTCTTTGCCGACAGGTGAAGCCTTGCGCTCTTCTTCTCCTTATCAATGGAGATCGTCCTGACCCTTGTCCCGTACAGGGGAAGGTAGGCCTTCCCTGCCGTGCACAGCCACACCGGACGGAATATCCCGGTTCCGGAGTACCATCTGCTGTTTGGCTGATCGGAGTTGATGGCAACGACGGTTACGGTGTTGTCACCTCCAAAGACCAGGTACGGGGTTGCATCGACCACGATCTGTGTATACCCGTAGGATCTTGACGGCACCTCATAGCCGTTGACCTGGATCCTGCTGTTGTGGTAGATGGCTTCAAACAGGAGAAAGATGGTCTCCCCCTTCCGGTCCTCGTCCAGGTGAAATGTCTTCGTGTACTCGTAGTCGTACCCTGCAAAGTAACCGATGTTGTGGATGCCGGGATTCTCCTCGGCTCTCTCCTCCGAGAGCATCGCATCGTGCGGGAGGGTGACCGGCACGGCAGGCTCCGCGCTGTTTAATCTCCTGACTTCCCAGTTCTTCCCGAAATCCGTTTTCCTCATGACCAGCCCTCTCCTTCTGACGACTCATTTCCGGTGTCCTGCATGGATGGTAACGCCTCTTTGGGCTCCCGTTTCACTTCTGCCGTCAACCGTCGCCTTTTTCGCGTTATCGGTCAGTCTTTTGTCTCCGGGATGGGAATCAGGATATCGAGATGGAAGTACCCGTCCTGTGCCTTCGTCGCTGCGGTGCCGCCGTACTTTGCGGCAACGGAGAGAATGCTCTTCACACCAAAGCCATGGAACCTGTCATCTCCCTTGGTCGAGACCGGAAGGGCATTCCGGAACGTGATCTCTCCCACGTACCGGTTCTCGCACAGGATGTGGACGAAGTTCTTCTGTCTTGCAACGGTGAGCCTTATCAGCCGCTCCGGGTAGTCGGAGATCTGCCGCACGGCCTCGATTGCATTGTCGAGGGCATTTCCGAACAGCGAGCTGATGTCCATGATGTCCATGAAGCGGATTGCCGATCCGTCCGCCACCACGGTCAGAGTGATGTGGTGGTTCTGGCAGATGAGACCCTTGCTCGTGAGGATAATATCCAGCGCCTCATTCCCCGTGCGGTTCATCGCCTCATACTGATGAATCTCCCCCTCGAGCCGGTCCAGAGAGACGGACGTCTTCTCGGAGTCCGACAGGGTCCTGAGCACTGCGATCTGGTTCTTCAGGTCGTGGTACTTGCGGTTGATGAGATCCACGCTGTCTCTCGAGGTCTTGTAGTTCTGATACTGAAGGTCCAGCATCGTCCGGAGGGTCCGGTTCTCGACCTCTGCCTTCGACTGGTAGAGGACGATCGTGTAGAAGCAGAGGATGACCACCGCCGCCCCGTCGATGTACATGCGAAGCATCAGGATCTCCTGGGCATAGCGGGCGGCAAAGGGGGAGGACTTTGCGATGAAGCTGATGTTGCTGATCGCATAGAGAAGAAGCCCGATGAGAAGCTCTCCCAGGACCTCCGTCCCGGTAAACGTCATGTCCGGCTGTTTCTTCATGAGATGGTGCTCCCCGAGCCCCGTGGCAGCAACGACACCCGCCGTGGTCGCCCCGCAGATAAGACCGATGTAGACGGGATTTTTCTGCGCCCCGGCATAGACGACGCCGTAGGATAAGAGCAGCCACTCGAGGGCTGCGTTGAACTCTCCCAGCATGAACGCCCTTATCGTCCAGAACACGGC
Organism: uncultured Lachnospiraceae bacterium; assembly: GCA_900315055.1. Lineage (GTDB taxonomy): Bacteria > Bacillota > Clostridia > Lachnospirales > Lachnospiraceae > CAG-791. Next base: position 39,410 of record OMXP01000014.1, on the reverse strand, counting down.
GCCCTTCCAGTCGGTCTGCACGCAGAGGTGAAACTCAAGAAGCAGTGTCGCCACATCGATCAGCATGAGGGGTACGAAGTACCCGACCGGCAGGTGCCCGGTCCTGCTCATGAAAAGGTACAGAAAGATCGATCCGATCGCAAGAACCGGGATCACCCGTTTTAAGGAACGCCTCTGCGGGTGAATGAGGATAAAGAGTGCCATACAGACGCTGTAGGCGATCGCATAGTAGCCGCCCGGCGTCTCGATAAAGGCTGCCATGGTTCTTCCGTTCTCCATCGTTACCTCCCGAGGGTCGTGTAGTAGGCCGCAAGCGTCTCGAGAAGGGACTTCTTCTTGGAGCGGCTCACCTGAATGATGTCTCTTCCGATCCGGATGTCGTTGTTCTCAAGGCCGTCGACGAACGCAAGGTTGACAAGATAGCTCTTGTTGCAGAGGAAGAAGTGCTCACCTTCAAGTTCCTCGCACATCTGCCTTATCGTCCCCTTTGCCTCGATGTCCTCGTCCTTTGTGTGGACGATGAGGTCGTGGTTGATGACCTCGATGAAGCGGATGTCCGAGACCGCAATCCGGCGCCGCCCGTTCCTGACATCGACAAGAAGAAAGTGTTCCTTCTGTGCCTGTCTCTGGCGGCAGGCACGAAGCATCGTCTGGCTGAAGCTGTAGTAGGAGACGGGCTTTAAAATATAGTCGAGGGCGCCTACCGTATAGCCGCGGATGGCATATTGGGGAGAGGAGGTGATGAAGATGATGGACACGTTCTGATCCACGGCGCGGATCTTCTCGGCGGCGGTCATACCGTCGACAAACCGCATCTGGATGTCCATGAGAATGATGTCAAACTCGGAGCGGTAGTTCTCGAGAATCTCGTCCCCGTCCGTGAACACGCTGACCCTGATCTCCAGCGCGTTCTCCTTTGCAAACTGTGAAAGATACGCCTGCAGCTGTTTCCGGAAGACCTCCTCGTCCTCAACCAGTGCAATCGAATACATGAAAATCCCTCCCAAATGATTACCCGATGGAACCCGAGGGCAGAGTCCCCGATGTTCTCCATATGAGGATACCGCATTTTCCGCTGCAGGATCATAAGGCAGCGCCATCTGTATGCCCGGCGGCACAAGCTGCAAAACAAAAAATTCCCCGGGATTTGCTCCCGGGGGAAATGTAACCTTACAGTTCCAGACAGCCTTTCGGTTGTCTGTTTTCATCTGTTCAGATGTTCTGTTCCAGTCTCAGATGTTCAGATCCTGGATTTTCAATCTTGAATCAGAACTTGCCCTGCTGTGCAGCGAGTGCGACAGAGACGGCGGTCGAAACCGTAGCACCGACCATCGGGTTGTTGCCCATGCCGATCAGGCCCATCATCTCGACGTGTGCCGGGACGGAGGAAGAACCTGCGAACTGTGCATCGGAGTGCATGCGGCCCATGGTATCCGTGAAGCCGTAGGATGCGGGACCTGCTGCCATGTTATCGGGATGAAGCGTACGGCCCGTGCCACCGCCGGAAGCGACGGAGAAGTACTTCTTGCCGGCCTCGAGGCGCTCCTTCTTGTAGGTGCCTGCAACCGGGTGCTGGAAACGGGTCGGGTTGGTGGAGTTGCCGGTGATGGAGACATCGACGTTCTCCTTCCACATGATGGCAACACCTTCCTGAACATCATCAGCGCCGTAGCAGTTGACCTGTGCACGGGGGCTCGTGGGATCCTTGGAATAGCAGGTGCGGGACAGCTCCTTTAAGGTAGCGGTCTTGTAATCATACTCGGTCTCGACATAGGTGAAGCCGTTGACACGGGAGATGATCTTTGCTGCGTCCTTGCCAAGGCCGTTCAGGATGACTCTGAGCTTCTTGGTGCGGACCTTGTTGGCCTTCTCGGCGATACCGATGGCGCCCTCTGCTGCTGCGAAGGACTCATGGCCGGCCAGGAATGCGAAGCACTCGGTGTCCTCCTCGAGGAGCATCTTGCCAAGGTTGCCGTGGCCGAGACCGACCTTGCGGTGGTCAGCGACGGATCCGGGGATGCAGAAGCTCTGCAGGCCCTCGCCGATGGCTGCTGCAGCTTCCGGAGCGGTTCTGCAGTTCTTCTTGATGGCGATGGCGGCGCCTACCGTGTAGGCCCACTTTGCATTCTCGAAGCAGATGGGCTGAATGCCCTCGACCAGGTGGTAGACATCAAGGCCTGCGGCCTCGGTGATGTCCTTGCACTCTTCGATCGACTTGATGCCATATTTGCTGAGGGTCGCCAGGATCTGGGGCTCTCTTCTCTCATAAGACTCAAATAATGCCATTGTAATATTCCTCCTTGCTCTGACGACTTACTGCTTTCTGGGATCGATCTTCTTCACCGCATCCTGGCAGCGTCCGTACGTGCCGCAGGCCTTCTTGTAAGCCTCATTCGGCTCGTCGCCGGCCTTGATGAAGTCCATCATCTTGCCGAAGTTCACGTACTCATAGCCGATGATCTCGTCGTTCTCGTCCAGATCGATGTATCTGATGTAGCCATCGGTCAGCTCGAGGTAACGGGGTCCCTTTGCCAGCGTGCCATAGGTCGTGCCGATCATGGAACGGGTTCCCTTGCCGAGGTCCTCAAGGCCGGCACCGATCTGCAGTCCGTCTTCGGAGAATGCAGACTGAGAACGGCCATAGGCGATCTGCAGGAACAGCTCTCTCATCGCAGTATTGATGGCATCGCAGACAAGGTCTGTGTTGAGGGCTTCGAGAACCGTCAGGCCCGGAAGGATCTCAGCAGCCATGGCTGCGGAATGGGTCATGCCGGAGCAGCCGATCGTCTCGATCAGAGCTTCCTGGATGATGCCCTCCTTGACGTTCAGGGACAGCTTGCAGGCACCCTGCTGCGGAGCGCACCAGCCAACGCCGTGCGTGTAGCCGGAGATGTCCTCGACCTTTCTGGATTTCACCCACTTTGCTTCCTCCGGAATCGGAGCAGCGCCGTGATGCACGCCCTGATGTACGACGCACATGTTCTCTACTTCAGATGAGTAAACCATATAATTGTCTCCTTCCTTGAATTCTGAGCATGCAAAACAGCGGCAGGACTGCCTGTTTTTAACCGTTTTGCCACAAGAATTATATTCCGCCGGTGCTCTTTTTGGCAATAGATTCCCCTTAAAATACAATAAGTGATACATCTAATTGCAATTAGAGTACTATAATCTCGTTTCCTTGATCTCTTCCCCGTCCTGTCTCATAAGACACCAAACAGGCTGCCCAAATCCGCATCGTCCATGATCCTCTCCGAGGGCCTGTCCTCGTTCTCGAGCATCGTCTCCACGCGGTTCTGGATCGTCACCTTGACGAACTGATCGGGATCGATGCCGCGAAGCTCGAAGAAAAGAAGCGGCTTCTCGTCAAGACGGACTCCCACCCCGTAGAGCGCCGCGGCCACATGCTTGCACATGAGGGCCCAGTCCGGGCACGAGCAGGAAAAGCTGATCTCACGCTGGGAGGGGAACAGCCCGTTCTGCCCCAGGAACAGCTCCCGCATGTCTTCCGGAAGCTCCCCCGTCGTCAGCTTTTCGAGAGAGTCGAGCTTGTGGCCGCACTGCTGCATGATGGCATCGATCTTCTCCTCGGAGAGGGGACTGATGCGGATCTCCACCCGGTACGGGGTCTTCCTCGATCCCTGCACCTTTGCCGTAACCTTCCCCCTTGCGATCTTGAGATCGATGACCGATCCCTCCCGTAGGTACCGCTTTCCGCGTTCCAGCCGGTTGCTGTAGTCCGCGTAGGACTCGAGGTTCCGGCACCAGGCCTTGCCCCACCAGCTGGTGCAGATGTCGCCCCTGGCATTTGTAACCACCACAGGCTCCAGCACGTGTCCCCGCATTGCCTCCCGCTTTCTGCTTGCCGCCTGATTCTTTTTCAGCTCCTCGTCGGTTGGCTGTTCGAAGTTTCCGGTTTTCCAGTACGTACTCATCCTCTGCCTCCCCGGTTATCCAGTGTGAGAAGTCCTGTCAGTTCCTCGTTGGACATCGTGGTGATCCACTTCTCGCCGCCCTCGCCGATCACCTGGCGCGTCAGCTCCCGCTTGGAATTGATCAGCTCGTCAATCTTTTCCTCGATTGTTCCGCGGCAGATGAGCCTGTGGACGATGACGTTCTTCTTCTGTCCGATGCGGTAGGCGCGGTCCGTCGCCTGATCCTCGACCGCAGGGTTCCACCAGCGGTCAAAGTGAATCACGTGGTTTGCCTTCGTGAGCGTAAGTCCCGTGCCGCCCGCCTTGACTGTGATCACAAGGTAGGGAAGATACGCATCGCCCTGGAACGCCTCCACGATCTTTGTCCGTTCCGACACCGGCGTTGACCCGTCGATGATCGCCCCTTTCATGCCAAAGATCCCTGTCAGGTACTCGGACAGAGGCTTTGTCATCTCTTTGAACTGTGTGAACACGAGAACCCGCTCACGCTTCTCGCAGATCGTTCTGCAGATCTGTCCCAGCATCTCGAACTTGCCGCTCCTTGCAGGATCGAAGGCCTCCTGCCCAAGGTACTGGTCCGGGTGGTTGCAGATCTGCTTCAGGTGCATGAGGGTCGTGAGGACGATGCCGGACCGTTTGAAGGATCCCGCCTCGAGGCCTGTGATCTTCTCCTCCATGCTGGAGACTTCCTTCCGGTAGAGCACCACCTGGTCCGCGGACAGATCCACGTAACTGTCGCGGTCGATCCGCTCCGGCAGGTCTTTGATGATCGTCTTGTCGGTCTTTAACCTTCGCAGCATGAACGGCGCAACGAGGTTCTTGAGTTTCTGATATCCGTCCGGATTGTCCTCGAGGGTCCTTGTAAAGGAGGTGAACTCCTTGAACGATCCCAGAAGTCCCTTGTCCAGGAAGTCGAACTGACTCCAGAGATTTGAGAGATCATTCTCGATCGGGGTGCCGGTCATGGAGATACGCATATCGGAGTGCAGGTCCTTGATCTCACGTGTCTGCTTTGTCTTCGGGTTCTTGATTGCCTGCGCCTCATCGAGGATCAGGCACCGCCAGTTCACCTTCGACAGGGACTTCAGGCGGACTGCCATCGCATAGGTGGTGATGACAAGAAACACACCGCTCCCCTCGATCGCAGCCGCGCGCTCCTCAGCTCCCGGCCCGTGCAGAACGGCAAGGGGCATCTTCGGTGCAAAGCGGGATGCCTCCTTCACCCAGTTGCCAAGAAGGGAAGCGGGAGCGATGAGAAGCACCTTTGCATCCTTCTCCTTTGCGCGCAGCGTCTCCAGATACCCCAGGACCTCCACGGTCTTTCCAAGACCCATGTCGTCTGCAAGGCAGGCACCGAACCCCAGGGAATCCATGTACGAGAGCCAGGCCGTTCCGGTCTTCTGATAGGGACGAAGCGTTGCGGTAAAGCTCTCTGGTACCTTCTGTGTCTCAATCGTCTCGGGCCGGCGGAGTTTCTGGAAGAACGAGGAGAGCCACTCGCCGTTGGTGACCACCGGTCCCTCGTCCTCCTCGCCATTGTCTTTGATACCAAGGCGCATCGCATCGAGAAGTGAGATCTCGGAAGGATACTTTTCCATCTGATCAAGCAGGGCCTTGAGGCGCGCATGGTCGACGGCAATCCAGTGACCTTTCAGCATCACGAGGCCTTCGCTTCGCTTCAGCAGGTCCTCGATCTCCTTCCGGGACAGGGGCACGCCGTCGACGACAAGCTGCGGCTGAACGGAGAGAATGCTCTCAAACCCGAGAAGGGACGGCTTCTTATCGCCGATGCGGACACTTGCCGACATCTGTTTGTTTCTCTTTCGCCACCAGTCGGGAATCCGGCACAGGATCCCTGCCTGTTCGATCTTCTCGACGTCCTTTAAAAACTGAAACGCCTCCTCTGCGGTGAGCCTTAAGGCGTGGAACATCTCCCCGCTCTCCATAAAGCCCGCGACAAGCTCCGAGACCTCGGCTGCCTTGTCGAGGCAGGAAAGAAGGGCGATCAGCTTTTTCCGGTCGCCCTGATACTCGGTCAGGGCATAGGACAGGGGGACATGGCGGATCTTTCCGTTGCTCTCTTTTGTGGCATAGGTTGCAAGGAAGGCAAAGGGATAGTCCTTGTCCTCCCGGTTTTCCACGAGGTGGAAGAAGATGCGCTCCGGAAGACGCATGTTCTGGTTCTTCTCGGTAAGGTAGAGATTGACCGTGCCCTCATACTTTTTCACCTGTCTTGCAAAGACCTGCTTCAGCTTCTGAAACAGGTGCCGGATCCAGGTCTCATTGACATATTCGGAGCCGACAATGAAGGGAACCAGGGATGTGAGGTTGTCGATGTCGTCCCCTGTGGGTTCCACCTTTACCTTGTCCCTTGCAAGTTCGAGCTCCGGGATGGCCGTAAGGTCCCGGAGGAACACGCGGCAGACCTGCCAGAGAAACCTTGCGGATGGGTCCGCAGGACAATCGTGGAATCCCATCTCGTAGAGTTCCAGAAAGCGGTGCTTTTCAAAGCGCTGCAGAAGCTCCGGGTCCGTACTTGTCAGAGCGTCCGGATAAAAGTCCTCCGCCGTGAGATAAAACCGCACCCCGGCTTTCTTTGTCTCGATTTTTGCCGTCATCACATCTTCCATAGACTCACACCCTCCGGGCAAACCAATACTTCCACCATTCTACTACAGGAAGAGCGCACCAAAGCACAAATATCCGGATTTCTCAGCCGTTTCGTTGACGATATATCGCTATACCGATATAATGACAGGCAGACAGGACCGTGAACATACAAAGAGGAGCCATCATGCTGAAACAGTACCTTGCAGAGCACAACATATCGATCTACCGCCTGGCAAAGACGGCCGGAACGTCGTACAGCGCGACAAACGACTTTGTCAACCTGAAGACCGACGTGGATTCCGTTTCGGTGGGCTTCCTGAAAAAGCTTGCATCTGCCTGCGGTCTTTCCCTGGATGAGATGTACGCTGTCTGTTCCGACAAATTCATCATCAACCGGAAACTTCCGGTGCGCATCCGGATTCAGGACGGGAAGTACTTTGCGGAGTACGCGCACAATGGGGAAACGTACCGGTGCTATGTCTCAAAGATCACGAAAAGCACAACGAAGGACATCAAACCGATCACGGAAATGATGGTAGACCAGCAGATCCACGAAAGAGAGGAGCGAAAGAAGGCCGATGCTTTATTATCTCATGCGTAAAAATGAAGAGATCACGCTGGCGCAGTTCAGCCCCAATGGAGAAATGGAAAGCTTTAACAGGGAGCTTCTGCGAGAGCATATCGACATCGCTCCGTTCGAGGTCCGGTCACCGAAATCCAGTCTCATCAAATGGTGGAACGATCGTGCTGTCCCGGTCGGGCAGGGTGGCGTCCGGGAGATGCTTCGCAAAAACGGCTGTACTACACCATCTGAGTTTCTCATCAGGAACCTGGGGCTCAGCCTTACTGACTACTACTGGATCAGACCTACGGATTCCGACCTGACCTGGGAGCAGGTGAACCTTTATGACAATGATTTCGGGCAGAACCGGTTCGAGAGCAGCCTGTTTGCATCAAGCCCCGCAAAATCGGCTCAGTATTCTCCCAACAGTTCTCTGCAGGGGCAGATCGAGAAGACCTGGGCGATGATAGGCGGTGAGAGATACCTCGTGAAGGGAAACCACAGCGATGTTTCCAGGGAGAGCCTGAATGAGGTGTTCGCAAGCCTGATCCATAAAAGACAGGGATACGACAATTTCACCCCGTACAGGCTGATCCACATTAAAAACAAGCCCTACGAATACGGCTGCTGCTCCAGACAGTTCACGGATGAAAGAAAGGAGCTCGTCTCTGCCTATGCCGTTATCCTGACCGGGAAACGCAGAAACGACCAGTCGTACAAGGAGTGCCTGATTGAGACGCTTGGCAATAATGGCATGGATACAAAGCAGCTCCGGAAAGATCTCGACTACGAGATCATGACGGACTTTCTCCTGTCCGGATACGACCGGCATCTCACGAATATTGCACTGCTCCGGGATGCCGATACGCTGCGTTTTACCAGAATGGCGCCGATCTTTGACAGTGGCGGGTGTCTGTATGCGGGGATAGCGTTCCCGAATTCGGAATCGGAACTGCTGCGGCTTCGCACCGCGGGATTTAACAGACGGGAAGAGCCGCTCGTCAAATCAGTTCGGGATTACGGCTGCGTGGATCTGACAAGACTCCCGGCAGTATCAGAACTGCGTGCCCTGTATGCAAAAGACCGCAGGATCGACCCATATACCATTGAGCATGTGGGCATTGTCTATGAGAAGAAAATCGATCTTTGCCGGGAACTGCAGCTTGGAAGACACATCTACGCAAAGATCTCTCTCAACACGCCGAAGATCGAACACGCAGAAAAGCAGGACGAGCCGAAAGACTTTGATGACATCCTGATGACCGTTCCGGAACCGGAGAAACACGGTTCTTCCGGGCACGGGAAAAGATCATCATAGCGGTCCGTGATCTGAGTCCGGGAACTGCTCTGTATCCGCGTCTGCCCCAGTTCTCTTCCATTGGTCATTGCATCTTTCTTGGATTCGTTGTATATAAGTGTCGTTTGATATCTTATTTGATCAATCTGGGAGATGCCATGGATACGATTCTGATCCGGAAAAAGGACGTACAACGAAACGCCGCGCTTCGAAAGAACCAGAAGGCAGCATCCGGAGGCGGTCTGTTCCATCATCCGAAAGACAGGGACGGGATCGCCCCGTTTGTAAGCCTTGCAGACGAGACGCTGCTGGATCTTGCGGAGAAAGCCGATCCGGTGTCGAATGCGACACTCTCCTCCTGTGGCACAGATGACGCAGCAAAGCGCTGCCCCTTCCTGCCAAAGGTCCTCTCCTTTCCGGAAGAGGACCGCGTCCTTGTCCTTTCCGTCCTGGAAAAGGATCCCGCACGCCTCGAGGAGAGCTGGCTCTTTCAGCATCGGGAGGATGCCTGGCGCGCCGGCCTGAAAGCCCTGCAGGAAATCCTGCACCCGAAAAAGACGCTCCTCATCCTTCCGGAAAACCTGTCGCTTCTGGCAGCGCCGGACTCATCCCTCACGGTGATCCGGGCAAAGAGGCTCTATCGCCCCGATACGCTGAATCAGATCCTGTCGGAAGACCTTCACCTGTCGCTTTCACCAAAAGACAATCCTGCTTTTTCCGGGATCCTTGTCTGCAGCATGCAGGACCTGGTGCTTCTTGCAGAGGGGAGTCCGGATGTCCGCTACCTTACCGCGGCGGACCTTGTCACCGGGAAGGCAAGAATCGTGCGGGCAGCGATCGGAACATCGCTCTCTTCTGTCTTAACCCGTGCACTTCCTCCGGAGCCGAATACGCTTCTCTTTGCAGGACGCGGTGCGCTCCGCGGCCACAGAATCCGGGAGCTGGAGGTCCTGACAGGAGATACCGCGCTTTTCCTTGCAAAGCCCGTCTCCTTTTCCCGGACCTTCGTCTACATCGGGTGCGGGGACTGCATTGAGGTATGCCCCGCCAAGCTCCCCATCATCTCGATCATGAAGCTTCGGGAGTTCCGGCAGATCCCGCCGGGAAAGCCGGAGACGCTCTGCCTGTACTGCGGCCTGTGCGCCTTTGTCTGCCGCACCGGCATCAATACGGAAGGGTATGTCGCAAACCTTGCGGAGGGTGAAAAGAAGGACAACACATAAATCCAATCATGAAGGAGGCAGCGGGCGGATTTCTCATCGCCTGCTGCCCCCTCTCATTTCTCCGTTTCTGTTTTCGTCTCTACCAGCACTTTTTGCAGGGCTCATATCCCCTCGACTCAGCCTCTGACTGCGTCACCTGCACGGCCTTGTTCGGATTCATTTTCCCGCAGTTATTGATCCTGTGATACTTGGTCCCCGTCTCGGACAGCCATACTTTCGTTTCATTCTGCGCAGAACTCGTTGCCTTGGACACACTGGCCGCCTTGGTGCTCCCGGCTTTTTCAAGGTACTTTGCCGATACATAGGCGGTGCCGCCGTCAAAGGAGATCCTGGCCCAGCCATCCGAAATCGAATAGACCTTTACCGTGTCCCCCTTGCTGATGCCGCCGCAGATCTTTCCCTTGGAGCTCGCCTTCGAGCGGACGTTGAGATCCGCCGTTGCCTCATAACTTGTTGTCTTCGATCCCTTCGCCTCAGCGATCAGGACGATGCCGCTCTCCTCCATCACAGGCGGTGTCGGAACAAAGCACCCGCCAATCAGAAGAAAGGAAGCCAATACGGCCGCCACGACCCCCGCCATGTGTTTCCTGTACCATTTCATGTTCGTTTCCCCCTCATTGAAATGATGAACAAAACTGTTTTCATAATAGTCTAATACTTCAGCATGTTCAACAATTCGTCCCCGTTTTGTGTCTTTCTTTCTGTTCTGCCAACAAAAACAGGCTGCAGGAACCCGTGAGAGGTTCCCTGCAGCCTGCTGCCTCAGCAACATGTTGTGCCTGCTGTATTGATCGGGTATGGTATGTCCTACGCCTGATGCGCGGCGTCCGCCATCTCCTTTACATAGGCGCCGACAAACGGCGCCGCGTCCTTTCCGTGCTCTGCGATGATGCGGACAATGGCGGATCCGACAATGGAGCCGTCCGATAAGGCCGCCATCTTCCGGCTCTGCTCCGGGGTGGAGATGCCAAAGCCCACGGCGCAGGGAATGCTGGTGTTCTTCCGGACCAGTTCTGTCATCGCACCGATGTCCGTTGTGATCTTTGATCTGGCTCCCGTGACCCCCAGGGACGAGACCATGTAGACGAAGCCCTTCGCTTCCTTTGCGATCATCGCGATGCGGTTCTCGCTTGTCGGGGCGATCATGGAGATGAGGTCGAGCCCGTACCTGGTCGCCATGGGATCGAAGTCCTCCTTCTCCTCATAGGGGACATCGGGCAGGATCAGGCCGTCGATCCCGGCATCCGCTGCCTTCTGCATGAACTTCTCCGTCCCGTAGGAGTAGACGACGTTTGCATAGGTCATGTACACCATCGGAACCTCGATCGTCTTTCGAAGGTCCTTTGTGAATGCAAAGATGTCATCGGTCGTCACGCCGCCCGCAAGTGCTCGGTTGTCGGCCTCCATGATGACCGGGCCCTCGGCCGTCGGATCCGAGAAGGGGATGCCAAGCTCGATGAGATCCGCGCCGTTTTCCACGGCGGCGGTGACGCACGCCTTCGTCGTTGCAAGATCCGGATCGCCGCAGGTGATGAATGCGATAAAGGCCTTATGGCCCTCAAATGCTCTCTTTATTCTGTTCATGGTCTCCTCCTTAATCGTCCGTCAGGTTCTGTCCGCGGTAGCGGGCAATCGCCGCGCAGTCCTTGTCACCGCGTCCGGAGAGCGTGATGACCATGATCTGATCCTTCGACATGGTCGGTGCAAGCTTCATGGCGTAGGCAACCGCATGGGCACTCTCGATTGCCGGGATGATGCCCTCGGTGCGGGAGAGGTACTCGAAGGCATTCACCGCCTCGTCGTCCGTGATCGCAACGTACTGTGCGCGTCCGATATCATGGAGGTAGGCGTGCTCGGGTCCGATGCCCGGATAGTCAAGGCCTGCGGAGATCGAATAGACCGGAGCGATCTGGCCGTACTCGTTCTGGCAGAAGTAGCTCTTCATGCCGTGGAAGATGCCCTCGCGTCCGGTGTTGATCGTCGCCGCGGTCTCCTTCGTGTCGATGCCGCGTCCTGCGGCCTCACAGCCGATGAGCTTCACGCTCTTGTCGCCAATGAAGTGATAGAAGGAGCCGATTGCATTGGAGCCGCCGCCGACGCAGGCAAGCACCGCATCCGGAAGGCGTCCCTCCTTCTCGAGCATCTGCTGTTTGATCTCCTTCGAGATCACGGACTGGAAATCGCGGACGATCGTCGGGAACGGGTGCGGGCCCATGCAGGAGCCGAGGCAGTAGTGGGTATCCTCGATCCGGCTGGTCCACTCGCGCATTGCCTGGGAGACCGCATCTTTCAGGGTGCCGGTACCGGTCGTAACCGGGACCACTTTTGCCCCCAGGAGCTGCATGCGATATACGTTGAGCTTCTGCCTCTCACAGTCGACCTTTCCCATGAAGACCACGCACTCCATGCCCATGAGGGCTGCCACCGTCGCCGTTGCAACGCCGTGCTGCCCGGCGCCGGTCTCGGCGATAAGTCTTGTCTTGCCCATCTTTTTGGCAAGGAGTGCCTGTCCCAGGCAGTTGTTGATCTTGTGGGCGCCGGTGTGGTTCATGTCCTCGCGCTTCAGGTAGATCTTCGCACCGCCGAGGTCCTTCGTCATCTTCTCGGCGTAGTAGAGCCTTGAGGGGCGTCCCGCATAGTCATTTAACAGGGTTGTCAGCTCGGCATTGAACTCCGGGTCGTCCTTGTACTTGTTGTAGGCATCCTCCAGTTCGATGACTGCGTTCATCAGCGTCTCGGGGATGTACTGTCCGCCATGCACGCCGAATCTTCCGTTTGCATTCGTCATAATGTTCTTTCCTCTCTTACTGCATTCACGAAAGCTCTCACTTTCGCGGGATCCTTGTGTCCCTCACTCTCAACGCCGGAGCTTACGTCAACCCCGGTGGGGCAGGTCCGCCTGATCGCTTCCTGCACGTTGTCCGGATTGAGCCCCCCGGCCAGAAAGAAGTCCCTTCCGATGTCCCGGATCAGCGTCCAGTCAAACACCTCTCCGGTGCCGCCGATCCCGTGGTCGAGAAGCACCAGATCCGCGGGGCTTTTCCTTGCCTTTTCGATGTCCTGCCTTGTATCAATCCGGAAGGCCTTCATGACCTTCACCAGAAAGCGGTCCTGTACTTCTTTGATGAAGTCCTCACTCTCCGCTCCGTGGAGCTGTACCACGGGGACGGGGCAGACGGAAAGTACTTCCGAAAGCCATTCCATGCCTGGATCGACAAACACCCCGACGGGGGTGATCGCGGGATTCAGGAGCTGCCTCAAGGCTTCCGCCTTCTTCGGTTCAATGAACCGCTTCCTTGCGGGATCGAAGATAAAGCCGGTATAGTCGGGGCGCGCCGCATTCACACAGGCAATGTCTCCTTCCGTCCGCATGCCGCAGACCTTGACAAGTGTCTTTCTGCTCATTGAACACCGCGAAGCTTATTTAGCTCCGCCCTCCGGTCTTTTGCCCGCATCAGCTGCTCTCCGACAAGCACCGCATCGACGCCGTCCGCCTCGAGCGCTGCCACATCGTCATGCGTGTGGATCCCGCTCTCTGCAACGAACAGGGTCCCCTCGGGCGCGTACTTTCGAAGCCGTGCGCTGTTGTGGATATCGACGGTGAAGTCCCGAAGGTTCCGGTTGTTCACGCCGATGATCCTTGCTCCCGCGTTTGCCGCCTTTTCGACCTCGCCCTCATCGTGGGCCTCGACGATTGCCGAAAGCCCCAGGGAATCTGCAATCTGAATCCCCTCCCGGACCTCGTCCCCGGAAAGGATGGCACAGATCAAAAGCACTGCCGAGGCACCCAGCGTCTTTGCCTCGTAAATCATGTACGGGTCGACGGTAAAATCCTTTCGAAGGCAGGGGACCTGGACCGTCTCTGCGATCTCTTTGAGGTAGTCATCGCTTCCTAAAAACCACCTGGGCTCTGTCAGAACCGAGATGCAGGAGGCACCTGCCGCCTCATAGTCCCCTGCGATCTCCACGTACGGGAAGTTGGGGGCGATGAGGCCCTTGCTGGGCGATGCCTTCTTGCACTCGCAGATAAAGGAGATGCCGGGGGAAGAAAGTGCCTTCTCAAAGCAAAAGGCCTGCTCCTTTGTCTCTTTTGCCAGGGCCTCTGCCCTGCTCTGCATGGCGCTCAGGGGGACATGGCGTTTCTTTTCTCTGACCCGATCCCTTGCAAAGGCGGCAAGCTGTTCCAGGATATCCGCAGCCATTACCGGTTGCTCTCCGTAACGAGCTTCTTTAAGGTCTCCATGGCCTTTCCGGAATCAATGAGCTCTGCTGCCTTCCTGACACCCTCCTCCATGGAGCCGGTAACACCGGATACATAGAAGCCGGCGCCGGCATTGAGCAGCACGGCGTTCCGCTTCGTTCCCTGGATCTTGCCGGTCAGGATGTCCTTCGTGATCTGTGCGTTCTCCTTCGGATCGCCGCCGACAAGCTCGTCCTTGGTGCCTCTTGTCAGCCCGAACTGCTCCGGGGTGATCACGAAGCTCTTGTAATAGCCGTCCTTCAGCTCGCAGACCGTGGTCGGTGCGGACGCGGAGATCTCATCCATCCTGTCCTGTCCGTAGACGACGTAGGCGCGCTTTACGCCGAGGGTTGCAAGGACCTTTGCGATGGGCTCGACGAGGTATTCGTCATAGACACCGAGAAGGAAGTACTCGGGCTTTGCGGGATTCGTGAGGGGCCCGAGGATATTGAAGACGGTGCGGAACCCGAGTTCCTTCCGGATGGGTCCCACGTACTTCATCGCCGCGTGGTACTTCTGGGCGAACATGAAGCAGAAGCCGACGTCTTTGAGGAGCTTGCGGCAAAGGTCCGGATCCTCCTGGATATTGACGCCGAGGGCTTCGAGGCAGTCCGCGGTGCCGGAAAGGGAAGATGCCGCGCGGTTTCCGTGCTTTGCGACCTTGGCTCCGCCGGAAGCAAGGACCATCGCGGAGGTCGTGGAGATGTTGAAGGTGTGGGCGTTGTCACCGCCGGTGCCGACGATCTCGAGGACTTCCATCCCGGGGTGCTCGACGGGTGTTGCAAGGGACCGCATGGCCTCGGCGCAGCCGGAGATCTCCTCGATGGTCTCAGCCTTGGTCGACTTCGTCGAGAGCGCTGCGAGGAACGCCGCGTTCTGGGTCGGCGTCGTCTGCCCCTTCATGATCTCGAGCATGGTCTCATGCGCCTCGTCATAGGTGAGGTCTTCCTTGTTGACGATCTTGATAATGGCTTCCTTAATCATGATATTCTCCTTCCCGGGTTCTCCCCGTGTCACTGTCTGGCAAAAATCGAAACTTCCTGTCCCGGTTCCTTCCCGGTGGACAGCCGGACGAAGTTCTCCAGGATCCTTCCGCCCTCCGGTGTCATGATCGACTCCGGGTGGAACTGAACGCCAAAGATCGGATAGCTTACGTGCTGCACGGCCATCACCTCGCCATCCTCCGTCCGGGCGATCACCTTCAGGGCGTCCTTCGGGATGGTCTTTTCATCGACGGCAAGGGAGTGGTAGCGGGCAACTTTGATCTTTTCCGGGAGCCCCCTGAAGATGGGGCTTGTAAGATCGAGCTCTGCCACCGACTGCTTTCCGTGCATCAGCTGCTTTGCGTAGGTAACGGTCGCACCGAAGGTCTCGCAGATTCCCTGATGCCCGAGGCACACACCAAGGGTCGGGATCCTGGGTCCCAGGACCTTTGCCACCTCCTCGGTAACGCCGGCGTCCGCAGGGCGTCCGGGTCCCGGGGAGAGGATGATTCCCGAAGGATTCAGGTCCCGGATCTCATCTACGGTCATCGCGTCATTTCGGATTACCTTCATCTCCTCGCCCTTTGGCAGGATGGTTCCCACCATCTGGAAGAGGTTGTAGGAGAAGGAATCGTAGTTATCGATCAGAAGGATCATGTCACACCTCCTCCATCTCTTCGGTCCTCGAGAGATTCGTTGCTTCCTTCAGGGCGGTCACGACGGCAGCCGCCTTGTTCAGGCACTCCTGATATTCCTTCTCGGGCACCGAGTCGGCGACAATGCCGGCGCCGCTTCTTATAAACACCCGTCCGTTCTTCTTGTAGGCGATGCGGATGGCGATGCAGACATCGAGGTTTCCGGTAAAGTCGAGGTACCCGATGGCGCCGCCGTAGATGCCTCTCTTGTTGTCCTCGAGATCATTGATGAGCTGGCAGGCGCGAAGCTTCGGGGCACCGGAGAGGGTGCCGGCAGGGAGGATCGAGTCCACCGCATCGAGGGCATCGAGATCGTCCCGGATCTGTCCCCGCACCGTGGATCCGATGTGCATCACGTGGGAGTACCGCTCGATCTCATGGTACTTCTCGACCTTGACCGTACCGAACTTTGAGATCTTTCCGATGTCGTTCCGGCCAAGGTCGACGAGCATGTTGTGCTCTGCAAGCTCCTTCGGGTCGGAAAGAAGCTCCTTCTCGAGGGCCATGTCCTCCTCCGGGGTCTTCCCGCGTCTTCTGGTCCCTGCAAGCGGGAAGGTGTGGAGCACGCCGTCCTCGAGCTTTGCCAGGGTCTCCGGAGATGCTCCCGCGACCTCCACATCGGTTCCCGACAGGTAAAACATGTACGGGGAGGGATTCAGGGTCCTCAGGATCCGGTAGGTATTTAACAGGCTTCCCTTGAAGGCCGCATCCAGCCGGTTCGAGAGGACGATCTGAAAGATGTCGCCCTCGTGAATGTAGTGCTTTGCCTTCTCGACCATCGCACAGTACTGCTCTTTGTCGAACAGGGGCTGAATCTCACTCTTCAGGACCCCCGGTGCCTCCTTCTTCGGGGTTCCGTGGCGAAGGAGCGATTCGAGGTTCTTGAGCTCCACCTTCGCCCGCTCGTACTCGGGCTCCGGATCGGCAAGGTCGATGTTGACGATGAGAATGATCTTCTGTCGCACGTTGTCGAAGCAGATGACCTTGTCAAAGAGCATCAGGTCGACGTCCTTGAAGTTCTCGGTGTCTTTTGCGTCAAGATGGAGGGACGGCTCCGCGTACTTTAAGTAGTCATAGGAGAAGTACCCGACAAGGCCGCCCGTAAAGGAGGGCAGGTAGTCGAACTTCGGGGAGCGGTACCCGGAAAGAACCTCCCGGATGTACTTGCCCGGATCGTTCGTCTTAAACGAGAGCGTTCCCACCTTCATGTAGCCGTTCTCGCAGGTGATCTCAAGGGTCGGATCGTATCCCAGGAACGTATACCGTCCCCATCTCTCCTGTGCATAGGCGGACTCCAGAAGATAGCAGTGGGACGAGATGTTCTTCATTTTCCGCAGTGCCTCGATCGGGGTGATGAAATCCGAGAGGATCTCGCAGGATACCGGAACCCTCCGGTATTTTCCCTCTTTTGACAGGGCCATCACCTCATCAAGATCAGGTCTCATGTCTTGCTCCTTTCCAATAAAAAAATCCCTGACAGAGAATGGTTCTCTGCCAGGGACGTAGGTTCAGCCATACGCGGTGCCACCCTGCTTCAGGGATAAATGATCCCTGCTCTTAAAAG
Organism: uncultured Lachnospiraceae bacterium; assembly: GCA_900315055.1. Classification (GTDB taxonomy): domain Bacteria; phylum Bacillota; class Clostridia; order Lachnospirales; family Lachnospiraceae; genus CAG-791. The sequence continues at coordinate 22,301 of OMXP01000014.1, read as the reverse complement.
GATACCAACATATCCTCTGACGTTCACGCAGTCTCACGTCGCAGGATACTCTGCGCTCCGGGATCTGTTCGGAGAACTTCTCCCCTTGTGCATTTCGCTGCGCCCTCGACGGTCCATTTGCAATCCGGTGTACCGCCGGTTCCCATCATCCCGGCTCTCTGCAGGTTCCTCTGATCACGTTATCTCCGCCTCATCGGTTTCAGGCTTTTGAAGTTGTTCTGAGTTTAGCGCGCCAACGTGATAAAATCAACCCCCATTTATTGTATAATCCGGCGCCTTAACACTCAGGACCAGGCCCAATCTGCCGCCTGATCCGCGGATTCCCTTCCTTCGCCCTGCTGCTTCTTCTGAAAAGCCTCACGGATCGTCTCCCGCTCTTCCTCCGGGACTTCAAGCTTGTCCATCGCCTGCTCCAGTGTCAGGGAATCGGCTTTCATCAGAATGCTCAGCCATGACACCATCTTATCCAGTTCGCCTTCCTTATAGAGCGCTTTTTCAAGTAACTTTCTCTCCTTTTCCGGATCATATTCCGTGAGCAGCATATCTGTCCTCCGATCTGTTTTCCCTCTGCACCATGACTACCTGCAGCAGTTGGACTTCCACAGCTGAATGTAATAAGACCTTGAAAGGTTTACTGCTTCTCAAAAGCCTTTCTGATGTTTACACGGTCCGCTTTCGGAACTTTCAGCTTGTCCATTGCCTGCTCAAGTGTCAGAGAATCAACTTTCATCAAAGTAGTCAGGTCGTGGACCCGCGTGTTCATTTCTGTCGTCTTCACAAGCAGCTCTTTTTCTTTGACTTCATCGTATTCTGACAGTAGCATATCTACTACCTCCGGTCTGTTCTGCAAAATATAGCTCTTGACCCAGCCGTCCGGCAGCTCCTTCCAGGCAAAGCTCAGTGCCATGGCCATCGCCTCGTCCGAATCGGAAACGGGAGACAGCATCGCATTATCAAGGTATTCCCGGACCAGTGATACAAGCTGAGAGTAGTCGCCCAGTGCGCTGCATTTCTCAAGCATCTCTTTGTTGTGACCGCTGTTGATGTTGATCAGGCGTGCCCTCACCTGGACGTCCGATTCCGTACCATCAGAGAACGCATCCTTAAGATGCAGATACGTATCATCCTTCATGTTCTTTCTGTCCGATCCGTTGTAAAACACGACAAGCTTGACCGTCGGAATCCGAATCAGTGTGGGCCCGTAAATCGGCACCTGCTGAATGTTCACATACGACTCCAGAAGATGTGCCGTATACAGGAACATGCGCAGGGGCATGTCCGGGTTCACGCTCGACTGCTGCTCGTACACATTTATGGTATTGAGGAAAAGGAAGGATACGTCGTTCTTCATGCCCATATAAACGACGTCCTCCAGAGTGTCGAATGTCAGCTGACTTGCGTCCTGATAGTCCGTTCCGTTCACCGCATTGTACAGCGAGAGTGCGTTCTCCTTCCCTTCTTCCGTCCCGAATATCTTCTTGAACAGACGATCCTTGTATTTGACGTTGACCTGTTCCTTGGGTCTGGTATTTTCGGCCGAGTTCATTCTGTTTTCTCCTTTCATTATACTGATGATTTGTGAAGGGATAAAGGTTTGACGAGTGCCTGCAGGGTACGAAATCCCCGCGAAATGCTGTGGTGAAATGGGACTGATGGGAAGGGAGTCTTAAATATATTTCAGTTATGCTTATTTCAGATTCGACTATCTTTCTGTCTTCGGTTGTCTGTCTTTGTGTACGGGGTTCTGCCTTGCAGAAAGGCGTGAAGGAGGATGGGTTTTCGGAATGTCTGAGATACGAGATATTCGATATATAATTATATACTATCATTCAAAAACCGATATGTAAACATCTGTTTTTATTATTTCACTTATTCTTATCCTGGCATCCGCCCGACAGGGTTCTTCCCTGTCCCCGGCATTTTTACCCACTAAAAAAGCAGCTGCCGGTATTGCAGCTGCCTTTACGCTATTTATTGTCAGAAATTGGAGCTATGCCTTTTCAAGTGTCAGCGTGCCGGCGCAGATCAGACGCCCGCTCTTTCTGTCAAACAAAAGGACCTCTTCGTCTGTCAGATCAATGTGAACCGTTGTACCGAGAGGGTACGTCACACCGCCGAAAATCACACTTGTGAGAAGATAGTCTCCGACGCGCAGTTTCAATGTTGACTCCATGCCGGTCGGCATGGCGCCATAGACGGTAGCCTCAAGGGTGCCTTCTGTCCTGTTACTGATCCGGATCTTTTCCGGGCGCACTGCCATCACGAGATCCTCATTGGTCAGTACCGGTTCCTCGCGTATGGAATCATCTTCCTCTTCCACCCGGTCGATGTGATACTGAAAAACCTCATCTTTGTTCTCCTTTTCAACCGCAAGGCGCTTTGCGTCATCCTCTTTCTGCTTCTGCATCAGGGCATCACGCTCTGCAAACCACCGATCAAAGGAAATCGCTTCGCCCGGCCGGAAGGTCACTTTCCTCCCGTCAAGAATCGACAGCCCCACACTGCCGTCCGCCTTCTGGCCGCCCTTTGCTTCAATGAAATTGATGGACGGATTGCCAACAAAGTCTGCTGTAAACAGATTTACCGGGCGGTTATAGACCGTGAGCGGTCTGTCATACTGCTGCAGCACACCGTTGTTGATCAGGCAGATCTTGGTCGAGAGCGTCATGGCCTCCATCTGGTCATGCGTGACATAGACGAAAGTACTTCCCGTCTCGACATGAAGTCTCTGCAGTTCATAGCGCATCTGGATGCGAAGCTTTGCATCGAGGTTCGAAAGGGGCTCGTCCATAAACATGACCTGCGGCTGCGGAGCAAGGGTGCGTGCGATAGCGACTCTCTGCTGCTGGCCGCCGGAGAGCTCTGCGGGATAGCGGTTCATGAACATGCCGATCTTGACGACACGGGCAGAGCGCCGAACGGCAAGGTCAATTTCCTCTTTGGTGAGCTTTCTCCGTTCCTGAATGACCGTTCCGTCCTTTACCACCTGAAAACTGTCATTGAGTTCCTCACCCTTTTGCCTGTGCACTTCCCGGATCGACTCCAGCTTTGCCTTCAGAGCCTCCGACTGCTCTGCTGCCTTTGTCTTCGGGTCGGACGCTTCATGAATTTTGAAACTGAACAGACGCTTCGCAGTATCCATGGAGATCGTGAACGTGTTTATAAAACGAAGGTATACCTTCTCAATCTCCAGCTTTCCATCCTTTGTTTTGCACTCATTTATAAGGTCGCAGATTTTCATCGGGCTTTTCAGTGCCCGGATCAGGTCTGCCGTGACCTTGGCGTCCACATCCAGTACCGGCATCTCTTCCCGGATATTCTGCAAACCGAAGGCGATGTTCTGATAAACGGTCATGTTCGGCCAAAGTGCGTAGTTCTGAAACAAAAATCCCACTCTTCTCTTCGATGCCGGGACATTGATTCCCTTTTCCGCATCAAACACCACCTGATCACCGATCTCGATCCGTCCGGTGGTCGGAGTCTCGAGCCCTGCAATCATGCGAAGCGTCGTTGTCTTGCCACAGCCCGACGGCCCGAGAAGCGTCACGAATGCATTGTTCTCGATCGTGAGGGACAGGTTGTCGACACCATAGAAGTTCTTCCATCTCTTGGTAACATTGGTCAGTCTGATTTCAGGCATGGTTATTCTCCTTTGCTTCCGATTCCAGAATCAATGCTTGCGCCGGTCAGCTTGTTGACGAGGAAGTTGAAGATCAGAATCGTCACGATAAGAATCAGGTTGATGGCACTTGAGAAAGCATACAGACCCATTTCATCAAAGTAGTCCAGCGTCGTGGACAGGATGAATCCCTGCGTGCACAGAAGCAGGAACAGGGACAGCTCACGAAGACAGGTCATGAACGGCAGCATGTATCCGCTGATGATGCTGGTCTTCTGGATCGGGATAATGATCCGCACCATGCGCCGGATCCAGGGAACATTCTGGATCTGTGCTGCCTCTTCGATCTCTCCGGAAAGCTGAAGCATCGAGTTCAGCGCATTTCTCGAGGCGAACGGAATGTACTTGATCGTTCCGGCGATGATGAGCAGCCAGTAGGTGTTGAACAAATTCAGGTGTTCACTTGAGAACAGCACGAAAAACGCTGCCGATACTGCAATCGACGGCATCAGATAGGGAAGAAACGCCATGGCGTTCACGTAGTTGGCCCACTTCGATCTTCTGTGGCGCGAGACTGCGTATCCGATGAGCGTTCCGATCGTACCGGCAATCAGGGAGCAGGCAAGAGAAACCAGCAGAGTGCCGCGGTACGCGCGATGGATCGTCTCGTTGTAGAGGATGCCCATCTGCCCGTACAGGGCGCCGTCGTTGTGATCATGCGTGATCCACCACTTGAGCGTCAGGTGCGAAGGATCGCCTGTATACAGAAAACTGTAGTCGCCGGGATTCGGAAGGAATGTCTCAAAGGCAAACGAGACAATCGGAAAAATGCTCGTCATGAACGTCAGGAAGATGAAGATCACGGCGAGAATGTACTTCCATGCGTGCAGATCCGTTCTGGAAAGGTGCCCGGTCTTTCCGGTGACGGTCGTGTAGTTCTGCCTCGACTTCAGGCTCCTCTGGTTGAGCCACAGGATCAGGAGTCCGAAGACCATCATGATGACGGCCAGGATACTCGCCTCCCCCGTGTATTTGGAGTTCAGGGAAATATACTTGGTGGACAGAGTCGACAGTCCGAGGTAATGCGGAACGGGATAGCTTCCCATTGCACTGCCGAACACCAGAAGAACGGTTGAGAGAATCGCAGGCTTGATCATCGGAACGGTGATGCGCCAGGTGATGCGATGGCGGGACGTATTGAGAATCATGGCAGATTCCTCAAGCCCCGGATCCATGTTCTGGAAGATGCCGCCAATCAGGATGTAGGCAAACGGCGCATAGTGAAGTCCCAGCACGACGGCACTGGGAAGCAGTCCCCTGCACCACCATGCGGGCATTGTGATGCCAAACAGAGAGGCAAGCAACCCGTTCGCAGTTCCCGTCACCTTGTTTGAGTTGAACAGGTTCTGCCAGACCACGGCCAGAGTCCACTGCGGCATGACGTACGGATAGATGAAGATGGCGGAGAGGTATCTGCGGCACTTCATGTTGGTTCTTGTGACAAGGTAGGCAAATACCCCGCCGTACAGAATCGAAATGACACAGGTAAACACGGCAAGCAGCAGCGTATTGAGGAGCGGCACCCACAGATTCGTTCTTGCAAGACGCGACGTGAACAGATCCGTGTAGTTTGCCACGGAATATCCGCTCTGCTTTCTGGTCAGATAGGCATCAATGGTACCCGGGTGAATGACAAACGTATCCCTGACGATGGCAATGACCGGCAGAATGGTGGTGATCGTGCAGAGAATGCCGAAGATCAGGAGAATCACGTTCGACGGCTCCTGAAGATACGTGCGGATCCGATTGCCCAGCGGGGGCTTGATTTCTTTGGTTCTCGTCATGCGAATCCCCTTTCTGAGAAAAAGGGCTGCCGCACCGGATTCCTGTTCCGTCTGCAGCAGCCCTGCATGTCACACGTGACAGTGTCCACTGACAGGCCACTGCCTGCGTGTGTTTATTCTGTTGCTGCCTCCGGTGACCACTTTGTCAGTCCTTCGATCCAGCTGCCAATCGTCCAGTCGGAATCTGCACAGTACTGCGGATCCTCGAGAACGAGCTTGCCATCGGTGGTCCACCACTCATAGCCGCGATCGTCCTTGGCAGGATATGTGTCGACGCCGTCGACAAATCCACCTTCCTTGTGGTTGTACTCAGCTTCTGTCTCTTCCATGACTTCCGGATTGGAACTGTAACCGCCCATATCCTTGCCCCAGGCAGAAAAGCCGTCCTTTGTCGTAGTCAGGTAGGAGATGAAGGCACATGCCGTCCACGGCAACGGACTGTTGTCGGTGACAAACAGATAATGGCAGTAGCCATAGCCGCCGATTCCCTCGTATCCGTCCTGATAGGCGGCAACGGTGATGTTGTTGACAGAGGTCTCTGCGGACTCCTCGATGGAGCGCAGCTTGGAATAGACCAGAAGACCACTCTGATCGGTTGCCGATGCAGAAGTCAGAGTTTCGCAGATCGGGCCATCATCTGTCTGGGCGTTGTAGTTTTCTACCCACAGACGGATCCAGGCAAGCGCATAGGCGCCATTCTCATCCAGCCCAAAGTCCGAAGCGTCCTGCTGCTCCTCCTCAATGACGGGATCCAGGTATGCCTTCTCGTCATCAGAGAGCTGATCATAAGCATCCTTGAGGTATGCGGCATACTCCGGCTTTGTGAGCATCGTCAGGAAGTTCTTGCCGACAACCTCAGAATCGATATCCATGAAAAGAGGATGTTCCCCCTCGGCTACAAAATCCCAGCAGTTGTCAAAGGTCTTGCTTCCGGTATTGTTGAACATGAAGACCTTGTTCAGAGTCTGCAAAGGCAGGAATCCCTCATACGCATCTGCCGTGGTCCCGTTTGCGTCCGCCCATTCCTTCGGAATGAAGGTATCGAGAATACCGGTCTCGACCATCTTGGACTGAATCTGATTGCCGTCCTGGATCAGCGTCATCGCAAAGGTTCCGGTTGACTTTGCACTGTCGGCGGAGAGCTGATCGAAGATCTTGTTGTTCTTGGGCTGCTGCCAGTCGAAATCCATATTGTAGGAAGGATCAATCGTCTGCAGATAGGCAACAAACAGCGGCAGTGCCGTCTTTCCTCTTGAGCTGTTGCCGACACCGTAAAATGTCGCACCGTTTGATTCCTCGATGGCTTTTGCGGCAAGCTCATCAAGCGTCATGCCTTCTGCCTGCTGGATAATCTGCTGTGTCGGCGTAAGTTCTGCGGAATCGTCCGTTTCTTCAGCTGTTACGGTTGTGGCAGCTGTCTCAGCGGTCTGAGATGAGGCTGCTGTATCCGCTGTTGAAGTGTCAGTGCCCGCATCGGAACTTCCACTTCCGCACCCGGTCAGAATCGATGCTGCAAAGATACCGGCCATCAGACAGGAAAAAATCTTTTTCTTCATAACGTACCTACCCTCCTTGTTTCACTTACGGGCCTTCCCCGGGACCCGATCGTTTCTGCTACAATTCAAGAATAGGTACTTTTGTATAATTTAACTACCGGATAGATCTGACATAGTTTGTGATTTTATGATCATGCACATATATATCCGTGCTGGTGCCATTTTATATATGCGTTATGACCGTTATTCTTACGGATATCCGTATAGTTCTGTATATATTGTATTGATCCGTCAGGAGCGGCCGATCGCTTGTGTCAACTTTCCTCGTTCTGAAACTTCGTCGGCGACATGCCGACGACCTTCTTGAAGGTCGAGGAGAAGTATGTGATATCCGTGTATCCGCACAGATCCGCGACCTCATAAACTTTGTAAGTATGCATGCGGAGAAGATTCTTGGCATTGCGCATTCTCACCATCGTGATATAGGCCGCCGGGGTGATACCGGTACCCGCCCGGAACACGCGGCTCAGATATCCGTCGCTGATCCCAAGAGCATCGGCAACCGTGCTCACCGAAAGGCTTTTCTCTCCGTAATGATTCTTGATCACCTGCATGGCACGCAGGCAGTAGACATTCTTCGTCACCGGATCCCGAAGAGACGGGTCAATGGCGCTCTGTGTCCCTGTTTCCGGCAGGATTGGTTCTTTGCATCTTTCTCTTTCCGGGATCTTCCAGTTACGCCGGCGAATGACCTTTCTCAGTGCTTCATCAAACTCCTCGTCCTCGAAGGGCTTCAGGAGATAGTCCGCTGCAAGAAGCCGCAGCGCGTCCCTTGCGTAGGTGAAATCACTGTAGGCGGTGAGGAAAATCACCTCGACATCGTTTCCCTCTTTCCGAAGTCTCTGCATCATCTCAAGTCCCGTCATTTTCGGCATGCGGATGTCGCAGATCACCAGATCCGGCGAGAGCGTGTGCACCGCATCAAGTCCGCTCAGTCCGTCAGCACAGCTGCCCGCGCAGTACAGTCCATACGCTCTCCAGTCGACGGAACGCACCAGTCCGTCCCGAACAAGCTTCTCGTCGTCCACAATGAGAACCTTATGCAGTTCTTCCATCGTCTTTTCTCTTTTGTTCATGTTTCCCGTCCATAAAGGTGAGCGGCAGTACGATCCGGATAACGGTCCCGCCGCCATCCCGTTTTAATGCCGACAGCCCGTACTCCGTGCCGTAATTCAGCCGGCAGATCATGTCAACGTTTGATAACCCGATATGTCCTGACTTCCCGTTCAGTGCGTGCATGTTGATCCGCGCTATCATCGCGTCGTCCATACCGCTCCCGTCGTCCTCAACAGAAAGTACCAGGTCATTTCCCTGTGCCCTTGCTGCAGTAACAATGCGTCCTTCCCTGTCATCCAGCCCGTGAATACAGGCATTCTCGACAATCGGCTGCAGAATCAGTTTCGGGACCTTCGCCTCTTCCAGTTCTTTCGGCAGAAGAAAGGTGAATGTATATCTGCCCAGGAAGCGAATATTCTGGATTTCCCCGTAGCTCTCGCAGAGTCCGAATTCCTCGGACAAGGGGATGAACGCGTCCCCCGAGATCGCGGTGCGCAGGATCCTGGCAAGTTTGCTCGAGAGTGTCGCAATTTCAGGTACCCCGGCCTCCTTTGACAGCCATTTGATGGAGTCCAGCGTGTTGTAGAGGAAATGCGGGTTGAGCTGTGCCTGCATCATCGCAATGCGCACATTGTTGAGCTTCTTTTCATTTGCAACCTTCTCGCGCATATTCTCATCAATGCGTGCCGTCATCACATTGAAATTCTCCGAGAGGGTTCCCAGTTCATCCGGTCTGCCCTCCGGAATCCGAACCGCAAGATTGCCCCTTTTCACCTCCTCCATTGCTTCTGTCATGTCCGTAATCGGCCTCGACAGGCTCTGTGAGATCCGGACTGCTGCAAAAACGCAGATTCCAAGGCTCATCATGGTGAATAACCAGAGAAGGACCGTCATCTGTTTCTGTGTCGTGTCATCTATGGCATTGCGCTTGATGAGGATCTGTGTCAGACCGTATGTTCCAACCGGCCGGATATACAGAGAAAAACCCTGCAGCGCCCCCTGCGCCTTTCCGCTGTTCAGAAGGCTCTCCCGAATCTTCTCGGCGGCATCAAGCTCATAGGCTGTCTGCGTTGAGTACACCTCTTCGCCAAACCGGTTGAGCAGGGTCAGACCATCTCTCGAAGAAAGAACAGGCGAACAGAGCGTATCGAGATTCTCCTTGCTGACCGATGCCGTTACATACCCCAGAATCCCGTTGTCCTTTGTCGTCACGGCCCTTGCAGCCCGAATCCTCGTCCCCGAGCGGCTTTTCACCGAAGACGAAAAAGGTTTGTAGGCAAGAATCGCGAGACTCCCTGTGTTCCGCTGCGCCTCGTACAGGATTCCGGTATTGGTCGGCAGGTTTTCTCCGTCCTGCCTTGATCCCGTGGTGTAGATACAGCTGCCGTCTGCCGTCAGGATATCAATCCGCACACTTTCCCTGATGTCAGCCGTCTTAGCAAACAGCAATGTATTGACCGCCGGAACATTTTCTCTCTCCCTCTTTAATGCCGCCTTCACCGGCGAAGCATTCGACAGTGTATCAAGGGAAGATGACACTCCATCCAGAAGTGTTGTCAGCATCTCGTCCTGTCTCGAAATCTCACTTTCCGCGTCCTGGCGGGAGCCCCGCTCCACGCTGCTTTGCAGAACAGCAATCATGAGGAATCCGCAGAGGACGAGCGGAACCACTGCAATCGCAATAAAGGAAAAGGTCAGCCGGCGGCGAAAGGAACCGGTGAGGAGTGTTCGAAGGCGTTGTCTGTTTTTACGCATCCTCCGCACCGCCTTTCGTTCCCATGGCTGTATCCCAGAGTTGCATGAGCTCACCCTGATGCTCAACTGCCCATGAAAGATCAAACGGTACAACATGGATCGGCTTTTCCCAGTCGGAGGTCAGATCCGTACGAACGCTTCTCCGGTACATCTCATCCTGGATCATCTGCTGGATGTCAGTACTAACCGTAAAATCCAGAAAAGCCTTTGCATTCTCTTCATGCGGTGCCTTCTTCACGATCGCCGCAGCATCGGGAACATTGCAGGTTCCCTCCTTTGGATAGACAATCCCGATGTGTGCTCCTTGAGCCATACGCTTCTTCGCGGTCTCCTCGAGCGTAATCCCGACACTCTTCGTGCCCATCTCCACGGCATCCACCACATCTCCGCTCCCGGAAAGGACATCACCGCCGATCTGTGCTGCAAGAAGATCAATGCAATCTCCGGGATCCCATTTCAAAATCTGAGGCAGTGATGTGAGAATCGTAACGCTCGTCCCTGAATTGTGCGGATTGGCAAACGCAACCTTTCCGGTCCACGCCTTTCCTGTCAGCAGATCCTCCCAGCCCTTTGGCGCATCATCCTCATCGACAAGCCTCGTATTGTAAATCAGCACCAGCGGCAGCTCCGAAAACGGTGTCCATACTGCATCTTCTGTAAAAATCTTCGGATCCAGGTTCTCTCTGCTGTCCGTCTCATATGGTGTAAAACAATCCGCATAGGCGGCATAACTCTCCTCACCGCCACCGAACATCACATCGACGCTGCCGATCGCAAAGTTTTCGATCTCCTCCATGCGCTCTGTCGTCCCGCCTGCCGTGACATCGACAATGATCCCTGTGCGATTTTCAAACTCGACAAGGATCGGCTGATAAACTTCGGGTTTGTGGGAGGTAAAAAGTGTGAGCCGGTTTTCTTCCGGCACCGGAGTCAGTTCTCCCTCTCCTTCCTTCTGCTTTTCCGCACACCCGACAAGAGCCAGCGGAAGTATAAGACACAGAACAATCCCCCTCTTCTTCCAGCTTATCATGACTATTTTCCCCAATGATTCGACAGGTTGTTATTATCTGTGCAATCTGCACATCGTTATTATTGGCGATAAGGTTTTTTTTGTAAAGTTTACAATATTCCAGAGATGTCAGAAGAATTCCTGTCACAGAAAAAGGATCCGGAAACGGCGTACTGCCATATTCCGGATCCTTCCAATCCTGATTCTTATATCTTTTGACCGCTGTTCCTGTTCCCGCTGTATCATCACATGGACACGGACAGTGAAAAAGCAAAGATCCTGTCTGCGGGATTATCTGTAAGAAGTAAACAAGTTCCCCCGATCTGTTTTCCGATGCATCATGACAGTCGACATCAGTTGGATTTCCACGGCTGAATGCAACAAGACATTGCAAAGGTTTACTGCTTCTCAAAAGCCTTTCTGATGTTTACACGATCCGCTTTCGGAACTTCCAGCTTGTCCATTGCCTGCTCAAGTGTCAGGGAATCAGCTCTCATCAGATTGGTCAGACACGAGACCAAATTGTCCATTACGCCTCTCTTAAAGCCATTTGCATCGCCAGCTTTATATACCGACTCTCTGGTCTCCGTCTCATAATATTCTGTCAGCAACATATCTACTACCTCCGATCTGTCCTGCAAAATATAGCTCTTCATCCAGCCGTCCGGCAGCTCCTTCCAGGCAAAGCTCAGTGCCATGGCCATCGCCTCGTCCGAATCGGAAATGGCAGGCAGTTGTCGAGGTATTCCAGGATCAGCGATACCAGGAGCGAGTAGTCGCCCAGTGCGCTGCACTTCTCAAGCATCTCTTTATTGTGACCGCTGTTGATGTTGATCAGGCGTGCCCTCACCTAGACGTCCGATTCCACGCCTTCAGAAAATGTATCTTTCAGATGTTCACTACTTCTCAAAAGCCATTCTGATATTTACACGGTCTGCTTCCAGAACTTTCAGCTTGTCCATTGCCTGCTCAAGCGTCAGGGAATCGGCTTCCATCAGAGTAGTCAGGTCGTGGACCCGCGTGTTCATTTCTGTCGTCTTCACAAGCAGCTCTTTTTCCTTTACGGGATCATATTCCGTCAAAAGCATTTAACCCCTCCGATATGTTTTCCTGTGCACCATGACTACCTGCAACAGTTGGACTTCCACAGCTGAATGCAATAAGACCTTGAAAGGTTTACTGCTTCTCAAAAGCCTTTCTGATGTTTACCCGGTCCGCTTCCGGGACTTCCAGCTTGTCCATTGCCTGCTCCAACGTCAGGGAATCGACCCTCATCAGAGTGGTCAAGACGGAGACCAGCATTTCCTGTTTCCCATGTGCATCGCCAGCTTTATATACCGACTCTCTGGCCTCCGTTTCATTGTATTCCGTCAGTAACATATCCACTACCTCCGATCTGTTCTGCAATATATAGCTCTTGACCCAGCCGTCCGGCAGCTCCTTCCAGGCAAAGCTCAGTGCCATGGCCATCGCCTCGTCCGAATCGGAAACGGCAGACAGCATTGCATTATCAAGGTATTCCCGGATCAGCGATACCAGGAGCGAATAGTCTCCCAGGGCGCTGCACTTCTCAAGCATCTCTTTGTTGTGACCGCTGTTGATATTGATCAGGCGCGCTCTCACCTGTACGTCTGATTCCACTCCCTCAGGGAACGCGTCCTTCAGATACAGATACGTATCGTCCTTGATGTTCTGTCTGGTCCGTTGTAAAACACAACAAGTTTTACCGGTGGAATAATGACAAGTCCTGGGCTATAGAACGGCAGTTTCTGAACCTTCACATAGGACTCCAGGATATGCGCCGTATACAGAAGCATGCGCAGGGGCATGTTCGGGTTCACGCTCGACTGCTGTTCGTATACGTTAAGAGTATTGAGGAAAAGGAAGGAGACATCGTTCTTCATCCCCATGTAGATGACATCTTCCAGGGTATCGAAAGTCAGCTAACTTGCATCTTGGTAGTCGGTGCCGTTTACGGCGTTGTACAGAGAAAGCGCATTCTCCTTGCCCTCTTCCGTTCCGAAGATTCTCTTAAACAGACGGTCCTTGTACTTGACGTTGACCTGCTCCTTGGGTCTGGTTGTTTCGGCCGAATTCATTCTGTTTTCTCCTTTCATTATACTGATGATTTGTGAAGGGATAAAGGTTTGACGAGTGCCTGCAGGGTATGAAATCCCCGCGAAATGCTGCAGTGAAATGAGACTGATGGGAATGTATATCTCCAGATAATATGCTTATGTTATTTTGGGTTTTGTGAGCTGCGTTCTGTCTGCTGCCATTCTTTTGTTCGTCTTCTTTGTGTACGGGGTTCTGCCTGCAGAAAGGCATGAATGAGGATGGGCCTTCAGATGTTTCGGAAATGAAGAGTTTCATTCATAAGTAAATTCTATCAGATACTAACCAACATGTAAATATTCGCCCGGTTCTTTTTTACTTTTGCTTATCAAATCTTCAGCTCTGTTTTTGTTCATTTTTTCCCTGTTTTCCCCTTCCTGCACGCAAAAGAATCCGGAGTGCACACTGCAGTCTCCGGATCCTTTTCCTCTTTGTATTCTTCTATCTTCTGCCTGCCTCTTACAGTTCTGGCCGGATTGTCACATGGACACTGTCCCCGACGTCTTTCCCGATCTTCTTTCGGATGTCCTTTCGGATTCCGAGGATGTAGCAGATGGAGCCGTCTTCATTCTTAAGGCCCATGTTGACAACACTTCCGTCATACGGCTCCGCATCAAACTGCGCGTGGACCTTTAGCCTTCCCTTTCCGAACTCCTTCCGAAGGTCGATCGGCACTCTGACATAGGCGCCGCCCTTCTCCTTCACCGGTTCGATTCTGGTGTCAAATTCGTAGATTTCCTTCATGGTCTCTTCCCGCAAAAAGGATCCGGAACGTTACGCCTGTCCCGGATCCTTCTCTCTGTCGTATGCTGGTCTTTCAGGCTGCCTTTACAGGTGCCTTGTTCCTTACAGCTGTGTCTCCACGAAGATCGCGTAGATTGCGCGGATGGCCTTCTCGAAGTCCTTGTTCTCGACGCCGATGATGATGTTCAGCTCGGAGCTTCCCTGATCGATCATGCGGACGTTCACATGGGCATGGGCAAGGGATGCGAAGATCCTGCCTGCGGTGCCGCGGTTGCTCTTCATGCCGCGTCCCACGACGGCGATGAGCGCAAGATCCGCCTCGATCTCAATGGAGTCCGGACGGGCAAGGCGGTGGATCTCGGAGACCACCTGCTGCTCCTTGTCCATGAACTCGCTCTCGTGGACGACAACCGTCATCGTATCAATGCCGGAGGGCATGTGCTCAATCGAGATGCCGTTGTCCTCAAAGGCCTGCAGCACCTTGCGGCAGAAGCCGACCTCGGTGTTCATCTGATCCTTGGAGATCAGCACCGCACAGAAATCCTTCTTGCCTGCGATGCCGGTGATCGTATATCCCGTCTTCTGGCAGGTGGACTCGACGATCCAGGTGCCGTCGTCCTGCGGGCGGTTGGTGTTGCGGATGTTGATCGGAATCCCCTCCTTGCGGACCGGGAAGATCGCATCCTCATGGAGCACGGAGGCACCCATGTAGGAGAGCTCACGCAGCTCCTTGTAGGTAATCGTCTTGATCGGCACCGGATCCTGCACGATGCGGGGATCCGCAGCAAGGCAGCCGGACACATCGGTCCAGTTCTCGTAGACATCGGCACGGCACGCACCGGCGACGATGGAGCCCGTGATATCCGATCCGCCGCGGGAGAACGTCTTCACGTTTCCTTTGACATCGCACCCGTAGAATCCGGGGATCACGGCCTTGCCGGTCTCCCTGAGCTTCGGTGCCAGGGCAGCTCTTGTCTTCTCCTCGTCCCACAGGCCGTTCTCATCAAAGAAGATCGCCTCGGCGGGATCGATGAAGGCAAAGCCCAGGTACTGCGCCATGACGCGCCCGTTCAGGTTTTCACCGCGGGATGCGATGAAGTCTCTGGATGGGTGCTCCTTCTTCAGCTCTTCCTCGATGAGCGCAAACTGATCTTCCAGAGAAAACGACAGCTGGAGTCCCTTGATGATTTCATTGTAGCGGGACTGGATTTCCCGGAACGGGTCCGTGAAATCCTTCCCTGCCACCGCAAGGTCATAGCAGCGGTACAGAAGGTCCGTCACCTTCGTATCGCCCGAGAACCGTTTTCCCGGTGCGGAGGGAACCACAAACACGCGGGAGGGATCCGCATGAATGATCTCCCCGACCTTTTCAAACTGCTTCGCATCCGCAAGGGAAGAGCCGCCGAATTTAACCACCTTTATCATTGGAATGTACCTTCTTTATTGTTTTTCGATCCGATCTTTGACCTTCAGGCCTGTGCCGACTGCTCGGGGGAGTCAAGGTCAAACCTGCCGAGAAGACGAATGGCCTTCCTGAAGCCGGCAAGCTTTTCGATCTTGGCGTCCTTCTCCCGCTCGTTCATCTCGCTGGTGACGAATGCGAACTCATCCGTGACCTCCGGGATGGAGACGGCAATGACATCGCCGAAGACTTCCTTTACGGTCTTCTCATCTTCCTTTGTGGTGCGGATAAAGTACTGCTCCCGCACATTCGAGGGATCCATGAGATCCGCATCGGTGTTGTTCAGACCGATGTTGATGTTCCGGCCGAGGGTCTGTGCCTCCTCGACAACGTCCGATACGACAGCCGATGCCGTCGGGAGCTTGCCCGCGCCGGAGCCGTAGAACATCAGATCGCCGACCATGTTGCCGCGGACGAGAATGCCGTTGAACACGTCGTTGACCGCATAGAGCGGGTGACCCTCACTGACAAGGTAGGGAGCCGTGCACACATAGACCTGATTCGATGCCTGATCGTGGTGGCAGACGCCAAGGAGCTTCACCGCGCGGTGGATCTTTCTTGCGTACTTCAGGTCATTCTTGTCGATCTTCGAGATGCCCTCGCAGGGGACCTGAGAGAACTTCACGTTCCCGCCGGTGACAAGGGAAGCGAGAATCGCGATCTTTCTGCAGGGATCATAGCCCTCGATATCCGCCTCGGGATTGCGCTCTGCAAAACCGTTGTCCTGAGCCTGCTTTAAGGCCACGTCGAAGTCGAGGTCCTCGGCCTCCATCTTGGTCAGGATGTAGTTCGTCGTGCCGTTCAGGATGCCGACGACATCGGTGATGAACTCCTGGGAGAACGAGGTGCGAAGGGGCCGGAGAATCGGGATGCCGCCGCCGACCGATGCTTCAAAGAGGTAGGAGCAGTTGTGCTCCTTTGCGATGACCGCAAGCTTTCCGCCGAGGGCATCGACGAGCTCCTTGTTGGAGGTGCACACGCTCTTGCCCCGCTCGAGGCACTGCTTCGAGAAGGTGAAGGCCGGTTCCTTGCCTCCCATCGTCTCACAGACGATCCTGACTTCCGGGTCATCGAGGATCACGTTGATGTCGTGAACGACACGGTCCGCATAGGGGGAGTCCGGGAAATCCCGAAGGTCCAGGATGTACTTCACATGGAGTCCCTCCGGCAGATCCCTCTGAATCTGCTTCTGGTTTCTGTCAATGACCTCGGCTACGCCGCTGCCGACCGTGCCGAAACCAAGGATTGCTGTTTCAATCATGCTTGCCACCTTCTCTTTCTTTTCTATGCTCCGTTCCTGCCGCTCACCCTGACGCGCTGCACCCCGTTCAGGGCGTTCAGCTCCTCGATGAGCCCGCTCGCATCGCCCGTTCCCTCCAGGATCTGGATACTGATGGAAACCGATGCCACGCCGCTCATCGGAATGGACTGGTGAATGGTCAGGATATTCGCCTTGTTCTGTGCGATGACCTTCAGAATGTCGGACAGGACACCGGTCTCGTCGGTGATCTCCATGAGAAGCGTCAGGGTGGTTCCCTGAAGGGAGTCATGGAACTCCTCGATGCAGTTCTTAAATTTATAGTAGGAACTCCGGCTGATTCCGACCTGTCTGGTCGCCTCACCGACGGTGGATACCTTTCCGAGGGCCAGAAGCCTGTTCACTTCCACGACTTTCAGCAGTACCTCCGGGAGTGCCTCCCGTCGAACCACGTAGAACTCTGACGACATGCTGTTCTCCATTCCGCGCTGTCCGCAGTAAGCGGACATTTGTGCGTCACAGCCGATATGGTAGCACCGCCTGCCTGTGTTTACAAGGAAAAAATAGGAAAAGCAGATTTGCGGAAGGGAAAAGCAGTATCGCCCCGGCACAGGACAGGGATTGCCGTCAAGTCTGTACTTTTATGCGCTAAAGGGGTAAAATCAACTCCGGCACGTCTGTGCCAAGGAGGGTTCGTATGAATAACAAGATTCACACGCCGGCAGTGGATGAGCTGTTCGACGCGTTTCTTTCGCTGAAGACAAAAGAGGAGTGCTACGCTTTCTTTGAGGATCTGTGCACCGTAAACGAACTGCTGTCCTTATCGCAGCGCTTTGAGGTCGCAAAGATGCTCCGGGATCACGAGACCTACCTCGAGATCGCAAACAAGACCGGTGCCTCGACGGCGACGATCAGCCGTGTCGGGCGCTCTCTGAACTACGGAAACGACGGGTATGAGATGGTCTTCTCCCGTCTGGAGGAGAAAAACAGTCAGGTATGATAAGACTAAATACCAGGGCGAAGGGCGGCCGCATCAGCCGCTCTTCCTATTCGTATGTTGCCATCTTTTTCGGGGGAGTGCTGCTGTATCTTGCTGCGGTGCTTCCTTTTCTCATTTATCACCGCGGGATTTTCTTCTACTACGGTGACTACAACGTGCAGCAGGTGCCCTTCTATCTTCTCGCCCACCGGGCGGTCCGGAACGGGAACCTCTTCTGGAACTCCCACGTGGATCTGGGATCCAGCATGGGCGGCGCGTTTGCGTTCTACCTGTGGGGAAGTCCGTTCTTCTGGTTCTCCTGTCTCTTCCCGGAGACGTGGATCCCGTACATGCTCCCCGTCTTTGAGAGCCTCAAGTACGGCACGGCGATGGTCACCGCTTTTCACTACTTTAAGCGATACACGAAGACGGAGAAGGGAGCCCTGACCGGAGCCCTGCTCTATGCCTTCTGCGGCTTCAACGCAACGAACATCGTGTTCCAGCACTTCCATGACGCGGTGTGTTTCTTCCCGCTCTTCCTCTCTGCCTTCGAGGATCTCGTAAACGACGGCATCGCCCTTGAGGCAGGACGCAGAATGCGGGAGGACGGCATGGATCCCGATGTCTTCGGAGCAGGTCTTGTGATCCCGGACAGGAAGCGCTATAAAAGAAGCCTTCTGTTCTTTACGCTTCTTTGCGCCCTGATGTCCGTCATCAACTACTTCTTCTTTTACGGGCAGGTGATCTTCTTTGTGCTCTACTACCTCGTCCGCTTTGTGATCGGAACCGGGCGCCGTGCAAAGGATGTCTTCCGCCAGATCGGGTGCCTCATCTTCCGCGGTCTTCTCGGACTTTCGATCGCTGCGTTTTTCCTTGTGCAGGTAATCGATATCCTGACCGGCAACACCAGGATCTCGGAGCATCTCTACGGCTACGACATGGTGACCTACATGGAGCAGACAACACCCCTTGCCATCCTGAAGTCCCTGTTCATGGTGAACGACTGCATCGGGCGCGGCACGCTCTTTACGAACAGTGAGATCAAGAACTCCTCCCTTGCCGCCTTCATCCCCTGCTTTGCAATCGCCGGCGTCATAGCCTACTTCCGCGTGAGGCGCGGACAGAAGGACTGGAAGAAGCGCCTGCTCATTCTGTGCGCCTTCCTTGCCGCCATCCCGATCTGCAACAGCATCTTTGCAGCACTCAATGAGGAATACTACGCGCGCTGGTACTACATGCCGGTGCTGTTCATGATCCTCATCACCGTGGAGGAACTGGAAAAGGCCGATCAGAAGGAGCTGATCCGCGGGTATCTCTTCTGTGTCCTCATGGTCGTGATCTTCACCGCGATCTTCCTTCTTCCCTCGAAGAACGATGCCGGGGAGATCGAGTTCCTTGCCCTCATCGAGCACCCGATCATGTTCTGGTGCGAGCTCCTGGGGACGGCGGTAAGCCTTGCCTTCGGCGCCCTTGTCATCTGTAAGCCGGCCTGGATTCCGAAGGATTCAGACGAGCGGCAGTACCACGTCTTCCCGGTAAAGACCGGAAAGCCCGCAGGGCCGCAGGGGCTCCTGACCAAGTCGTCTCTTGTCTGCGTCACCGCCGGGTGCCTTGCCGCAACGATGTCGGTGCTTCTTGCCGGCAATACGATCATCGCACGGACCGGCGGCTTCAAGTGGCAGAAACAGATGCTCGAAAACGTGCCGACACTCCCCGGCATCTCGAACGAGGACCTGAAGGCCGCGATGGGATACGCCTACACCGGCGATGACGCCGCCACCCTTGCCGACGGACAGTTCTTCCGCATTGAGGGCGACGGGACAAGCACGAACTACGAGATGGCCTGGGGGTATCCGACCATCCACTGCTTCGAGTCCACGGTCACGCCATCGATTGTCGACTTCTACGCCGGCATCGGCATCAGCAGGAGCGTCGACTCCAAGATGAACTTCAGCCATCAGGGTGCCCGCGCAATCCTCTCCCTTCGCTGCTACCTGGAGAACGACATCATTCACCAGGACGAGGAAGATAC
The DNA here is from genome assembly GCA_900315055.1 of uncultured Lachnospiraceae bacterium. Lineage (GTDB taxonomy): Bacteria > Bacillota > Clostridia > Lachnospirales > Lachnospiraceae > CAG-791. The sequence continues at coordinate 2,872 of OMXP01000014.1, read as the reverse complement.
GTATGACGGCAAGGGCGGCCTCATCGGCTATGCAAAAGCCGGTCAGGACGATGCGGCAGGCTACACGATCTACGAGAATGAGCACTTCATCCCGATGGGCTTTACCTTCGACTCCTACATCACGGAAGAGGACTACGCGGCGATCGACTCGTCGCTGACCCGTGACCGCCTGCTTGTAAAGGACATTGTCCTCTCCGATGAGGTGGCAGAAGAGGTCCGCGATCTTGTGAGCGAGGATACTAACACCCTCTCCTTCAACACGGGATCCGATGCGTTCCTTGCAAACTGCGACGAGAGAGCCGCAACCGGCTGCACGTCGTTCGTGTTCGACAACAGTGGCTTCCATGCAACGACCGCAGACCTTGCGAAGGAGTCTCTTCTTTTTCTCTCCGTCCCCTATGACGATGGCTTTACGGCCTGTGTCGACGGGCAGGAGACGGATATCGTAAGGGCAGACTGGGGCCTTATGGCCATCCGCGTGCCGGCAGGTGTCCATGAGATCCGCTTCACCTATACCCCGGCACACCTGTCTGCAGGCATCGGCCTTTCCGTGATCGCCGTCGGCGTTGTTGCAGGGCTTTATTTTCTCCCCTCCGGAGAGGTCATTCCGCAGAAGAAACGCCGGCAAAAGCAAGGGAAGTAACGCTCAAATGTGACCCGAAATCCTGCGGATTTTCGGCAGATGCACACAGCGCAAAAACCTTTACAATCGACCGAGCCTGTGTTATTGTCACTTTGTTGTGTACTTTTCTGTTTTGTTGTAATTAACGAAACAGACAAAAGGACGCAGCGGCACTTGTAATTCTTTTTTGGAGGTAGTTTCACAATGAACAAGGGAACTGTTAAGTGGTTCAATAACCAGAAGGGCTACGGCTTTATTTCGGACTCTGAAGGCCATGATGTTTTCGTCCACTATTCCGGACTGAACATGGAAGGCTTCAAGACCCTGGACGAGGGCGATGAGTGCGAGTATGACGTTCAGCAGGGCCAGAAGGGACCTCAGGCTGTCAACGTCACCGTGACCAGAAAGGCAAACAAGCAGTAATCCAACGCACAACCCAGTATGACCCTAAATCGAGCGGACAGAACCTTTTGATTCATTGTTCTTTACTAGTTTAGATCATTTCAGTGGTGCAAAAAGACCGCCAGTACCGGACACCCGGTGCTGACGGTCTTTTCTTATCTTCTGCTATTCGTTTGCTGCAGCGATGAGCTCCTCCAGAGAGAGCTTCCCGCCGAACAGATCGAGGGCGGATCCCACCGTAAAGTCGAGGTGCCCGTCTGAGAGGCGTTTCAGGAGCCTTACATCGTCCAGGCTGTGGACCCCGCCTGCATAGGTCACGGGAAAGCCCGTGGCCTCCTGGAAGGCTCCAAGGACCCTGCAGAGGGGCTCCTCGATGCCGGCCTTCTTCCCCTCGACATCCGCCGCGTGGATCAGGAACTCATCGCAGGAAGAGGAGAGCTCTGTCAGGGTTTCCATGGTGACCTCAAGCTCCGTAAACTTCTGCCAGCGGTCGGTGACCACAAGGAAGTGCTCGTTTCCCGCATCATCGATCTTCTTCCTGCAGGAAAGGTCGAGAACAAGGTGTTCCTTTCCGACCGCAGAAAGCATTTCGGAGAGCTTCTCCCGGTCAAGCTTCCCGTCCCGGAACACGTAGCTTGTCACGATGACGTGACTTGCGCCGGCGTCAAGGAACTCTCCTGCAGTCTTAGGGCTTATCCCGCCGCCGATCATCATGCCGCCGGGATAGGCTTTGAGGGCTAAGAGCGCCTGCTTTCTGTCCTCCTCATACTCCGGTGTCCCCTTCGCATTCAGGAGAATGATGTGCCCGCCCGGAAGGTTCTTTTCCCGGTAGAGATCCGCGTAGAAGGCGGCATCTTTGCGGGAGACAAAGTTCTGGGTGAGGGCGGTTCTGTTTTTGTCATCAATCGATCCCCCGACGATCTGCTTGACCTTCCCGTCGTGGATATCGATACAGGGGCGAAGTCTCATGGCGCGCCTTTACGCAAGAGCGTCCTGCATGGAGTACAGCCCCGGCTTCTTGCCCGCAAGGAACTTTGCCGCCGTGATTGCACCCTTGCCGAACAGTGCTCTCGAGTATGCCCGGTGGGAGAACGTGATGACCTCGTCCTCTCCCGCAAAGATGACGTCGTGATCGCCGACGATCGTGCCGCCTCTTACCGAGGAGATGCCGATCTCATTGTCCGGTCTCTTCTCGCGCCGTGCGGAACGGTCATAGACGTAGTCGTAGTCCTTCTTATCCGCGGAGTTCACCGCATCGGCGAGGGCAAGTGCCGTGCCGGAGGGCGCATCGAGCTTCTGGTTGTGGTGCTTCTCCACGATCTCGCAGTCAAAGCCTGCGGCCTCGAGCTGCGGAGCGACCTCTTTGAGGACGTTCAGGATCAGGTTGATGCCGATGGACATGTTGGCAGAGCGAAGGATGGCCACCTGCTCTGCGGTCTTCTCGAGGTTTTCCACCTGGGCTCTTGAAAGGCCCGTCGTGCAGACAACAGCCGGCACCTTCTTTGCCGCGCACCAGGAGAGCAGTCCGTCGACTGCCTTTGCGTTCGAGAAGTCGATGACCACATCGGCCTCCTCCGTCACCTCGTCCAGCGTTCTGTGGACCGGATAGCGGCTGTACGCCTCGCCGAAGGCATCGACACCCGCGACGATCTCGCAGTCCACGTCCTTTGATACCAGATCCGTGATGATGTGCCCCATGCGGCCGGAGCAGCCGTGAAGAAGAATCCTGACCATTGATTTTTCCTTTCTGTATCGAGTAGGAGGGGGAGATTAACCCCCGTCCTCTCACACCGCAACGTACGTACCGTTCGGTATACGGCGGTTTCAATAGTTAATGCAGAGACTGGT
>OMXP01000057.1 GCA_900315055.1 uncultured Lachnospiraceae bacterium | reverse complement strand
TGGTATTTCCGTGAGTTCATACAGCTACCTCCTTACAGGAGGATAGTAGCACGTGCGGCTCAGCAGTTCAAAGTAAATTTATTTATGTCGTTTACTATACCTCTCATAAAGGCTGGGTGTACAATATAGTCTTTTTGAGCCTGCAGCTGTTGCTTTTGCCCGCACGGAAAATACCCCGCGACTGCTGCAGAACAGCTGCCACGGGGCAGAAATACGAATGTTTCGAGCAGGACGACACGGTGTTACCAAGGCATCTGTGCAAATCCCGGTGCTCCCCACGTCTGTGCGCACTCCTCATCGCCGAAAACAAGGGTTCCGGAGGACGACTCACTCACGATATACCCGCTGTCCGTATCCGGTTTGATCGGATTGATCAGTCCGTCCGAAAATGAGACATCATAGGAGTCTGTTGTATCGCCGATAAAGGCCCAGGTGACAGCGCCGTTCCACAGACCGTCTGTCATGTTTCCGGAAATAGTCCTGGTATGTCCCTCATAGATGGAATAGGTTGCCGACACCGTCATCGGACCATTGGGCGCATCCGATGACCAGGTTCCGTAATAGGCAATCGGACCGTACTCATTGTCAAACCAGATCCAGGTTGCACTGCCATCCCGGGAACCGTCGCTGTAGGAGCCAAGATACAGACAGTAACCGCCATAGGAGAAATCGTCCATCCGATAGATGCCAAAGCCGGCATCCGGTGACACATAGCGCCCATCATTGCGATCACAGATCTCAATCAGGATATCCTGGTTCTCATCGAGGAATGCCGTGATGGCCTCGTCCGATCCGGTGAAATCATTCTCGTCCGAATCCTGAATCGCGTCTCTGATGGTCGCACTGACTTTTGCGATCAGCAGTTCCTCCTGCTTTTGCGTGATCGCATCGCCGGGAACAAGTTCCGCCGCTTCTTTGAGGACGGCCTCTGCCCCGTCATAATTCCCCGCCTGAATGAGGGAATCCGCATAGGACAGGTAATCCTCTGTCAGGGCTTCTGTCAGACCGTCCCGCTTTCCCTGCGCATCGATTGCCCGCTGCAGAACACCCACGGCATCCTGGTATCTGCTCTTCTGAACATATGAATCGCTCCATCCGATATAGGCAGTCTCCAGCTGTTCTGAAGCCATCTCATCGTCCGGCAGAATCTCCAGTGCATCGGTGAAGGCAGCCACTGCCTCCTCGTACTGATTCTCATTCAGGTACTTCTGTCCGATCTCCATCTGCCGCGCATACCGCTGCTGCGGCATCCTCTCATAAATGGTCATGCCGGCGGCCACGGCCGCGGCAAGAAGGATCGGCACAAGCACCCAAAGCAGAATTCGCGTTTTCTTTTTCTTTCCCGGTTCCTTCTGCTTTTCCTCTTCCTGACCCTTCTGCTGTTTCTTCTCCTGTTCTTCTGACTGTGTCTGTTTCTCTACCGTTTTTGCACAATCCTCGGATTCCATGGCATCTCTCCCTTTCGATCAGACACTCCTGAAAACTCTCATTCAGTCGGCTGCGTAACTCCCGGTGCACCGCAGTGCGGGCAGGATAACTCTCCGAACGCATAGGTCCCGTCGCAGTACGGGCAGGTGACAAGAAGCGGCGTGCTCTCGCCGTTTACGCTGACCATTCTGGCATTGGACAGCTCATGATAGCCTTCCTTCTCGAGTTTTCGTGTCGTGTTCCGGATCGTCCGGATGCAGGAAATCAGGATCAGGGCCGGAACAAGGAGAAGAACGGCAAAAATGGCAATGGCGATGATAAATACCGTCTGCCCTCCGTCCGCCATCGGATCAATATCGGACAGGGCGTTCTCATTGAGCTCCGTAAAGCCTGTCAGGAGTGCGGTCCCATAGCCTTCCTCTCTCCAGAGACTGTCTGTCACCGTGTTGTTGAACCGGTTCGTTGTCTTTTCCGACAGCCAGACGTCCGTGTTATCCCCCTGCATTCCCTGGAACTGCCATTTCCCGTTCCCCATATCCTCGACAACAATGAGCCACGAATCCTCATTGTCAAAGGTCCTCACATAGTCATAAAGGGCGTAGGTCTCCAGATCGTCCTTATCTGCCTCCTCATAGATCTTCTCCGTGATGGTGTGGACATGAGTTTCAATTCCGCTGGTACTGTAGTAGCGGTTCAGCTGTTCCTGAATCCTGGTCTTCTCGTCCTGTGTCAGGAGCCCTGCCTCATCGTTGATGCCGTCAAAGGTATAACCCTCCTGATAGGACTGCATCTTTTCGACGGGACTTAAGACCGCAAAGAGAAAATTAGCGAAGATCAATCCGATGATCAAAAACGCAATCACACTGCCGATGCAGCCGATCACCGCATTGTGCTTCCTGCTTTCCTTGTCGACATAGTAATATTCCGGGGTACCGGAAGAGTACCGGACATAGGGCACATATCCCGCATAATAGGTTCTGCTCGTCGTCGGCCGCGACGATGCGCCTGAGCCGGACCCCGAATAACTGGAACTTCCGGAAAAAGATCCTCCGCTCGATGAGCCTCCCCCTGAACTGTGTGGCATAGCTGTTTTCCTCCGATTCCTCTTGTTCTCTGCACCGCCCCGATGCAGGAGTACCTGCATACAGATGGCCTGAAAAATGCCCAGTCGAATTCTCCTTCGGCCGGGCATCCTTTATCATCCTGTACTGGGAAACAATCCGTTATGAATGACAGAACTTTCTGCCAGCTGTCCTGTCAGACGTTTCCCTCCGGGGTATCGTCCACCTCATCCGGATTTGGCGCATCCTCCTGCGCAATTTTCTCCTGATTCTCCCGGATCGCCTGAGCCAGAGCCTCTCCGTATGCAATCTGCTCTCCGCTCTGCAGTCCCATGAAGATGATCCGGTCGATCTGATCATGGTCAAACAGGGCGATTTTGTCCGGAGCCAGAAACCCCTCCGGGAAATAGACCCCAGCATAATCGTAGATCTTTTCCGGTTCGCCCAGTGCATACCGCTGATAGCCGACGATCATAAGACGCTTATTGGCATTTTTCAGAAGAACGACCGTCCCTGCCGGGAGTCGATGTGTATAGTCATACATCCTTATTCTCTCCTTAATCCGTACTGTCTTTCTGATCCGGGTTCTCTGCCTGATCCGCATCGCCGGATGCCTGACCTGCCTGCTCCAGAATCGCATCAATCCGTGCATACAGCTCGTCCACCTCGATATCGCGGTATCCGTACGCCAGCACGTCCACAATCTGATCCGCATTGAAGCTCAGGATCGCATCATCCGCGATATACCCCTGCGGAAACGGAACGCCGCAATAGTCAAAAACGGTTGTTCCATTCTCCTGCATGGACCGCGGCAGCGACAGATATCCGATCACCATGACGCGGTTTTCAGAGTCCTGAAGTTCTACCACACTGCCAATCGGCAAATATTCACTCATCGCTACCTCCCAAATTTGCTCTTCAGACTGTTCCAACCATTCGTAATGGTACTGTTGACGTTCGAAATGGTGCTGTTGACATTATTCAGCATGGACTCCGCATGATCCTTGACTGCGTTGATGGTACCGGAAGCGTCAACGGTAAAGCTTACACTGCCGCCGGGCCCGACATAGGCGCCCACGTCCACCGTCAGCTTTCCGTCATTATACCCGACATTTCCATGTACTCCAATACCAAAACCGGCTTTCCCGGTTACCTCAACTTTCGTTCCGGCAACTGTCCCGCCGGCGGTGCCATGAACTTCCGCAGCAACCGCCTCTGCAGACACTCCGGCATTCAGATGCGGGTCAAACTTTCCGTTCTCATCGCGGTAACCGATTCCAAGATTCGCCTCAGCAGAGGCCTTACCCACGTCAACACCCGCATTGCCATGGACATTGAACATATCGTTGCCAAGCTGTCCCTGAGCCTGTGCATTAAACAGCGTATAGGAGGCACCGGCAGTAAGCGAAGCACAGGAAGTCGTTACCTTTGCACCTGCATGTGCTTCCCATTTGCTGACATCCATGCTCGCCGAGCCGGTTGCCAGACCATTCAGCGCAGATCCCTCCGGTGTTTCATGGTGAGCTTCATAGCCGACCGGCAAAAATAAAGTACCTTCCTTGCTGATGGACTTATCATAGAGGGTCACATCGATATTATTCAGCCTGTCAGACTTTTTCTTCTGTTTTTCATAGGCCTCTTTGGCTTCCTTGTAGGCCTTGTCTGACTGGAAATCACTGCGCTTGGGCTCTGTCAATTCTTTACCAAGCCCGTAAGGACTGGCAGCATTCTTATGTCTGTCGTACTCCTCTTTGGCGCTCTCATAGGCTTCCTTGGTTTTATAGTCCGAGGGTTTGGGTTCATCCTCCGAGTAGGACTTGGAAAATCCTAACCCGTCTTTCTTCTTGTCGAACTGCCACGTGTGACCTGTCTCTTTATAGAAATCCTTGCCCTCGGGATTTTTTCTCCGATTCCCGTTCTTGAAAAAATAGTCATCGTCGGATCGCCGGGCCTTCCAGTCTTTGACCTTGTACGATGCCTGACCGCTCTCGTCCTTTAACGTAAAGCCATTGTTATTTGCCCAGTCGTGGAGGCTCCAGCCATTTAATACGCTGAGCGCGGAAAGCGCAAAATCCGCAGGGATCGTCCCGGCATTGGCCGTGCCGTTCAGGACCAGGTTTTTCAGGTTCGGATCACCGCTGATTCCGCTGTCCCCGCCGAAGATGCTGTTCATGTTCTGGCTGAGCCATTTTCGCAGCCAGTCATACCCGCCCTGATTGCCAGGCCCTATCAGGTTATAGGAACCCGGAAATGGCACGACACGGCCGATGGCTATAACAGAATTAGACCTGATAGCACGCCCTTTCACCTGATCTTCTGCCCGGCTGTACTTATCCGCGCACGAGCGCAGGATTCTGCCGGAATCAGACACATTCTGGCCCAGATACCTTGCATTGCTGTTGACAAATCTTGCTCCCCGTCCGACGTACCGGTAAACAGAACTTCTCCGAAGATTGCCTGTCGCCTGTCCGATCAGAGAACTGGCTGTTGACGCCTTCGAGGAAAGCGACTGAATATTGTCAGCTTCATGGCGGATTTGATCCGTATCAATGGAAAAACGATTCGCCATATCTGTACTCACTCCTCTTAAGGACTGACCTGCAGCATACTCCCCGCAGCGTCCTTTTTATTTTTCGCTCTGAAAACAGCTGTGATACTCCGGTCTTCTCACTTTGGCCGAATGATCGTCCTGTCTTCTGCCTCTTCATAGAGCCCGGCTGCTTCCCACATGACTGCAGAAAGCCCTTCCAGGTCATCCTCCAGTTTTTCCAGATCCCAGATCTTTGACTGAATCTGTGATCTGATTTCCCGAAAATCACTGCTTTCCGGCAGGTCGTTTTCCGCATTGTTCAGAATCAGGACTATATCAGAGAGCTTCTTTCGCGCATTGCTGCAATCTGCACTGTGCTTTCGCAGCTGTGCAGTTTCCACTGAAAATTTAAATTTCATCCTGATCTTTCGTCTACTGGGATCTTCGTCTCTGCTCTTCCGCACGCTGCTTTGCGATTCTGACAGCTCTCAGCTCTGAATTTTTCAGGTTATTGGCAATCTGCTTCGTGGTCGTCGCCAGATTTCGCGTATTGTCGGCTTCTCTGCGCACCTTATCAATGACCTTCTGTTCCTGCTCTATGTACAGGTCTGCATTCTGCCCGCTCCAGTTCTGGCGTATGACCTGATTCAGAGACCTGGTCAGATCATCTGCCAGCTCATACAGGAGGTCAGCCGCGCGGTTAAGCTTTTGGACCTGTTCCTCAGCAGAATTAAAATCAATATAAATCTGTCTTTCCGATCGCATTGCTAGACTCCTCCTATCTGCCAGGTGACAAAATATGTCACAGAGCCAAAAGTAAGATCGCACCCTGACATCAGTACCATCTCAACGTCGGGAACAGCTTCCGTACCTTCGACAAACGACTTTGTCTTACTTTTCTTCGCACAATAGAAAACATTGCCGTTCCGGACAAGGAAGGAACCGATCCCCTTGTCCCTGCCCGGAACCGGCAAACAGACATCGCAGTTTTCCCCCGTGCCGACCAGCGCCGATCCGCGCAGAGAAAATTCCACTTTCTGACCACCCTCTTCCGGCAGCATCCGCACATGATAGGTAACAGAGGTATCGAGTCCCTCGTCCTTTTTGCCTTTTCCAAACATCACACTGCCTCGGAGAATCCTGAAATTCTGTACAGTTCAGGAATCAGAGCAGGCCGAGATTGTCGTTCAGCGTGCTGGCTTTCCCCTGGTTGTCAGTCTCCGTCTTGTTGTAATTGTTCGCGATCTGCGTCAGATTTTCGCTGTACTTCATGCATTCCTTGTACAGCTTGTCCATCTCGTCCTGCAGGCCGCTGAACTTGTTCTGATAGGTCTGTGCTGCGACACCCTTCCAGGCATTGGCGCTCTCGGAAACGGTCGTCAGCATGCTGTTGGTAACCTTCTGCAGATCACCTGCATGATTTGCAAACATCGTGGATTCGGTGCGGAGATCTTCTACATCACTGAGATCAAGTGCTGATAAAATAGCCATTTTACTGTCCTTTCCTGATTAAAATGAATCACTCAACTGTATCGTGGCAGGCCGGAAAACCGGGCTGTCTGAACTTATGCCTTTGCAATATTTGTATTGTTGGCCTCAGTCGTTTCATACTGCTGTAAGATCTGTGACAGAGCCTTGATATAGGACTCAATGGCATCATGAAACGTGGTGAAGTTCGGCTTCTGCTTGTTAAAGGTATCGTTGAACGCCGTGCTCGCATCGCCCTTCCACTTTGTGGTCAGCGTATTCTGCTCTTTCTCGATGTCCTGCGCTGCCTGATCGAACTGCTGAAGTTCCTTGGTCAGCTGGTTGATGACATCCTGAACCGCCTGTGAACTCTGTACATAAATCTGTGCCATTTCTGCCTCCTCCCCGCTTTTCTGCCGGGGTCTTTCTGAAAAAACAAAACGTTGCTGTTTCTATAAAAACATCGCTGCCGATGCTCTTACTGATAAAAATGGTCCGACTGTCTGTCTGCCGTTTGTCTGCTACAGAAGTCCGAGATCGGAATCCTTCAGATCTGACTGTATGCCCGATACAATGGAGTTCTCATTTCCTTCATAGACGCCTGCCATCTTCTGAATACGTACCGGATAGGTCTCCATCTGTGCCATCAGTTTCTGAATCTTCTCTACCTTTTGCTCATACAGCCTCCGGTAGGAATCTGCGCCACTGCTCTTCCAGTAGTAGGACGTTCCCTCCACAATGCGCTGCAGATTTCTGAATTCCTGTTCCATGTTCTGAACGGCCCCGGAGACCGTACCGGCCTTCTGCCTGAGATCTTCGGCATCTACCTTCAGGGTTACTGAAATTTTCTGTGCCATACGCTGCCTCCTTTTCAGATCCGCCCGATCAGGGAGCGGACCTGATTTTCACAGGTGTCATATGCGTTATCCGCAAAGTGCAGATCGGAAAGATATTTTTTGAGCTCCGTCAGCATTTTGCGGACATTATTCGCATCTTCTGCAAAATGCTGTTCCAGTGCATCATGCGCTCCGCCGGAGTAGCTGCCGTTCAATGCCTGCATGCTCTTCTCCACCTCGATGAGTGCATTGTTCACTCTCTCCAGATAACGGGAATAGTCCGTGATATCCTCCCCGAACCGGTTGAGATCATTTTCAATCTTCGCCATGTTTTCCTCCTTCAGACAAGAATCAGCCTGTGCCCCGGAATGACACCGTTTCGGGTCAGCGAACAGGTCCTGTTCAGCACATGTCCCAGTTTCGCATCATACAGATTCAGAAGAATCCGGTCTCCATCCATCTTCGTGTGTTCTCTCTGCTCGATCATGTCCGTGATCTCGTCAATGAGATCACTCACCCTGACAGACTCATTCAGAGAAAAATTGTAGGTCTTGCCAAGGGACGGCACTGTGATATCCACCAGTATCATTGCTCACTCCTTCGAAAGAACACTTCTCACATTGGGAATGATGACTTCCTTCACCCGGTCCATGCACCCGTCCGCGATCATGGCATCTCCGACAGGAAGAACGGTCGATATGCGTTTTCTGTCCTGACTGTCAAAGGAAAGATCCGGGACGGCGCTTCCATATACGTCACCCCCAAGATGAAGGCCCGTGTGATCCGCCACCATGAGCGGCCATACCGCATACCCTGCACTGTCTCTTGCGCTCTGCCTGTCGATTGCAAAGAACCAGTAAATGTTGTGGAGCTGGCAGGCCTCGATGACCTGCCGGAACCAGCCGGCCACATGGTCATGTCCTTCCGCCTTCAGGAATGTTCCCGTCTGATCGACGAAGAAAAACACCTTTTCAAACTTCTGCATGCTGCGGTAGATCTCGTCGTCTTCCAGTCCCTTTGCGGCAAGCGCCTTCTTTTCCACATTCCGTTCCTTGACCAGCGGAATGACGGTCTTCTCGAAAAAGGTATCGAACGCGTCTGCATCCGAAATGTACTGCTCTGCGTGGACCATCTCCGCAAAACCGCCAAGATGGTTTCCGAAATCAATCACGAACAGTCTGGAGCCCTCCAGCCTTGCAGCAGAGAGCATCAGCATCTTCAGGGTATTGGTCTTGCCCTTCTTTCTTCCGCCGCTGATGATGTACGAGTACGTCTTCGTCAGATCAATGCCATAGGGCTCTGCAAAGCGAAGATCATATCCAAGGGCCAGGAAATCACCGCTTCGATGCATGTTTCGAACTTCCGGCAGCGCAAGGAATTCATCGGCCGTCGGTTTCTCCGGGATCTGCGGGATGGACCTTGCGCGGTCACCGCTCCAATTCTGATCCATATCCTGTGCAAGGTTTCGAATCGTCTCTGCCATCGTAAGATCATTCTCGGACTCAAACGGCAGTGCGGTCTGAAATTCCAGAACGGACTTTCCGATTCTGCAGAGGCCGCGGCCCTTGATCTTCGGCTCCGGCGTCAGCTGAAGATGGGTTTCCCGAAGGAGGGATCCGTATTCAAACGGATCACTGCACTCCAGACAGAATACCGTTCCGAAGCTGCCTCCCATCGAGCTGGGCATTTCATTCGCCCCCGTCCCGCCGGCCGTGCAGATGAAATAAATGCCGTAGGCGAGACCTTCCTTCAGGAGCTTTATCAGGAAGTCGTTATAGCGGTCCTGTGTCCGCGACCTGAGAGAAGAAAGATTATCGATGGCCACAACGACAGCGGGAAGACTCCCCGCGCCATGGATCGAAAGATAGGACGTGAAGTTCACATCCTGCAGGATCTTCTTTCTCTGTGCCAGGATTCTGGACAGAAGGGTGAAAAACTTGTCGACCCTGTCGTTCTCATCCGCATCGTGCAGAATGCCGCCGCAGTGGGGATCCTGCTCCAGGGCCGTAAACTTGCGGGCCGAATACTCAAAGACATAGTAGTTGACCTCCGCCGGCGAATACCGGACCGACAGGCTGTACAGATATGTCAGCAGGAAGGTGGTGCGTCCGCTGGTTGCCATGCCGTAGACCGCAACATTTCCGTCGCGCAGGCAGTCGATGACAACTGTATCCTGGCGCTGATTCTTCGGATCATCGAAAAGACCCATCGACACGGCAAGACCGGGCTTTTCATGTACGGGGAAGACGCCATTCCGATAGATGGTATTCTCATTCCACGGCAGGGCGGCCTGCGGAAGCTGCTGAAGCGTGCAGTGCTCCGGAAGAAGCGGCAGGAATAGGGAGAAGTCATGGTTGTAGCCATTCTGTTCCGCGGTTGCCTTCAGATATTCCACCACTGCCTCAAGCTGTGTCTTCTGCGGCTCTTCCGGCAGTTTTCTTCTGCTGTTGGTGAAGCTGCTCTCCTCTGCCGTGATGGTTTCCGCGTCATAACCGCACTTCCCGATCAGATCAAAAAGCGTGATCAGGCCGTCCGTGTTGTGCTCGTTCTCCTCATATTCGATCTTTGCGTCCGCAAGCGCCTCGTAAACTTTGGCCGCACATTTTGTCTTCTCGGAAAGACTCATGTTGCAGAATGCGGAAGCATCGTCTCCGCAGGCTTTCCTTACACAGACCAGGAGTTTTGAGATCCAGCTGACCTTCTTCTTTCTCTGCTTGACGATCTTTGCATGCTTGCCCTCAATGACCGGAACACCATCCGTGTTGAGCATGCGGGCAAGATCCGTTCCTCCGTCCTCCTCTTCCTCCGTATAGGGAGCACCGGAAAATCCGGACTGGAAGAGTTCATACAGTTCGTCATTTCCGACCTGCAGATAGCATCTGCCGGATCGCGTCAGATAAGCCGCATCCGGCTTGTGCAGCATATCCATGGAGTCCTGCTTCGACTGCACACGCAGGCACAGTTTGAACCGGGAGTTTGACCAGATATCCTCACTGACAGATCCTGCCGGCTTCTGCGTGGCCATGATCAGATGAATCCCGAGAGACCTGCCCACGCGGGAGATGGAGACGATCTGGTCAATGAACTCCGGTGCGTCATGTTTCATTTCCGCAAACTCATCTATCACGATAATCAGATGCGGCAGAGGGATCGGTGTCTCGTTATTCTTGTAAAGTCTCGTGTAATCCCGGATGTCTTTTACGCCATATTCCTTGAAGATGGCTTCGCGGCGGTCCTTCTCCGCCTGCAGGGAGACAAGGGCCCGGTAGATCTGGTTGCCCTGCGCAAGGTTTGAAATCTGCCCGATCATGTGCGGCAGAGATTCAAACAGCTGCGCCATGCCGCCGCCCTTGTAATCGATGATAAAGAACGACACATCATCCGGGCTGAAGTTGATGGCAAGAGACAGAATGTAGGTCTGCAGGGTCTCTGATTTTCCGGAACCGGTTGTACCTGCCACAAGACCGTGCGGCCCGTGATATTTCTCGTGAATATCCAGATAGCAGGGGGCGCCGCCCTCCTTCTGTCCGATGAGCGCCTTCATGGTCTCGTAGGTGCGGTTCTTCTTCCAACGGTTCAGGACATTCAGCTCACTCAGGCTGTGAATCCCGTACATCTCAAAGAAGGTGACAGAACCCGGAATGTCGCCGCCGCTCTCTGTTTCCCTTACCCGCACTCCTGCAAGGGATTCGGCAAGACGTTTTGTCTCGGAAACTTCGACATGGTCGAAGGTGACAGGAATTCGCTCCTCTTTCAGATCCGAGAGGCTGTAGACACCATGGAACAGGTTGTCATTTTCTATGATGTAGCTACACTCATTCGGCAGATCCTCATAGCGTTTTGTCATATAGAGGGTGGTCAGCCCCAGGCACGGATCCGGATTCAGGATGTAGCGGGAAATCAGCTCTCCGCTGATCAGCTCCGGATTCACGAGAACCAGTATGTAATACGGTACGGGGACATTTTCCTTATCCGACACCCGGTTCGATTTTTCCTCCATGCGGGCACGGAGCCGTGCATTGAGTTCATAAAAGACATCGGATGCCTCCTCCGGCGTGGAGGCAACATAGCGGAAGGTCTCCGTCTCATTCCAGACGTGCGGCAGCCATCTCACAAAGTCCCAGTCATTTGACACCCCCATGCGGGAGGAGTCGTAGATGAAGCACAGCTTCACCTCCGTATAGCAGTTATTTGCGGCAATCTGGCACACCAGATCGCGGACAACCTCGATCCCCCCTGTCATGTGCTCGCCGCCGACAACACCGATCAGGCGGTGCCTGAGAAGATCAATGCACACCGGTACTTCGTGCATGGTCTCATACGTATCACGTATGCGCAGCGGCAGCTCCATCAGCCGGTTCTCGACCATGGTAAAGCGCTTCTGCGGCACCTTGATGCTGCAGGGGAAGGGAACATCTCCGATGCCGAGACGATGATTCAGGAAATCCTCCTGTGCCGTGTTCCGGCTCCAGAGCCTTGCATCCTCGCCGGTCATTCCCGCGCACTCGGAAGCGGAGAAGTAATTGTCCTTCAGAATCTGAATATCCTTGCTGTAAACGCCGCCGATGTAGGCTTCCCGCTCTTTCAGGTACTCGCCGTACTTCTGATTTCGCCTCGTCTCATCCGAAGCGTACTGCTCCCTGGCCTTCTGCATGCCGGTGATGCCGCGGACAAGTCCGATCACGGCAGAGGTCACGGCCGTCACCGCGCCGATCATCATGAACGCGCTGCTGCCGCTTCCTGCCTGGTTCGAGGCATACACCATAAAGGCACAGCCGACCAGCATGGGAAGGCTCATCGCAATGACGGAACCGATCACCGAGAGGATGGTCTGATTTCCGCTTTTCTCCACAGGCTGCGGCGGATCATCAATTGTGATCTCGGAAGACTCCAGTTTCGGAATTCTGCGGGGTGAGCGATGAAAAATCCTGTTCCCGCCGTTCTGCGGTGCGTTTGCCTCGACGCCCTCATCCTCGGCCACCGCTCTCTGCAGTCCGGCAAGAAACGCGCCGCACTCCGTTTCATTCACAGCTATGACCGAACCGAGAAACACGATTCGAAGGCCGAAAATGTCAATAATGTCGCCAAAACTCAGGGGTGCATCGGCCACACGCCGTCCGTTGAGATACGTGCCGTTGCGTGATCCCATGTCCCTGACATGCCAGACATCTGCCACCTTTTCGATGGCCGCATGATGCGGGGAGAGGAACTTGCTCTTCAGGCTGATGGTCGAAGACGAATCCGTTCCGATGGTGACAATCCCGCTCAGCACACAGTGCGTGTACAGTGTAAAACAGGTATCCGTTTTCCTTGCAATGAGAGCTGCCACCTGATTCCCGTCCACCAAAAGGCGCACGGCGCCGGCATCCGTAAGAGAAACCCGCATGGAATCTTTATTGTCGGCAACACTCCTCAGGTTGTACGCATCTGAGGGTGCGTATCTCCAGACGCCACCCGTCACTTCCAGCTTAAGTTCAAGATCCGCAGAGAGCTGAAACAGTTCACAGGACAGACCGATGGAATAGTCCGCATCATTGATCGCCGGCAGCAGATACCGCTTGAATGCCTGATTGCTGTAAACCGTGAGTATCGTACTCATCATGACTCCCCTGAAACGTTTCACTCTTGCCCGTCTATACCGTTACGACAACAGCACTGTAATTATCTTTCGGATCCATGGACGACAATGTACTCTTTATCCCCCGTGACAGTACTTCCGCAGACTGCGTTCTGTTGTTCCGGAAGAAATCTGTCAGGTTCTGTTCTCCGAGGCACTTATAGACCCCGTCGGTGCACAGAAACAGGGTATCTCCCCTTGTGACATGTCCTCTGGAAACCCGAAGGGACACCTCCGAATGAACGCCCAGTGCCTGTGTGAGCTTCCCGCTTGCCGGATTGACATCGTCCGTGGAAAGACGCAGCACCTTTGTCCTGAAGAACCGGTGCTGGATCAGATAGCATCTTGAATCTCCGCAGGTCATGAGCAGATAGGAGTTGTTCCTGATATACAGAAGAACGACCGTCGTGCCGCGGATTTTATCGGCCGGCGTATCCTTTCTGATTTTCCTTCCGGCGTCCTGCAGCATCTCTTCCAGGGACGCCATCACCGCGCCGGAGGGTTCTGCCGTATCCTGATTGCGGATCCACCAGAGCTGAACGGAAGCCAGCACGGCCTCACTTGCCTTTTCTCCGTGGTCATGTCCGCCCATGCCGTCTGCAATCAGGTACAGTCCCGCCTTTTCGGACTCCAGAATCCCGATTCGATCCTGATTCATTTCCCGTA
The DNA here is from genome assembly GCA_900315055.1 of uncultured Lachnospiraceae bacterium. Classification (GTDB taxonomy): domain Bacteria; phylum Bacillota; class Clostridia; order Lachnospirales; family Lachnospiraceae; genus CAG-791. The sequence continues at coordinate 6,619 of OMXP01000057.1, read as the reverse complement.
CAGGACCGGTTTCCGAAAATCCTGCCGCTTTCGACAACGCCATCAGATGAGCTCCACATGGAATCGTTCTCGATTCCCGCCAAGTTCAAGGATGGCTCCCGTGCGAAGTCTGACCTCTCCGGTCACCTGGACGCCGTCCAGATAGGTGGTCTTGCGTTCTGTCACATTGGAGAGCCACAGCCCGCCGTCTCTTGAGACAACCTTGCACTGCCTGCGCGAGATTGATGCCATCGAAACAGGTGTCACCATGTCGTTGGTGCTCGCCTGCCGGCCGATCGAAACCATTCCCTCAACCTTGTGTTCCAGACGGATGGAAGGATCTGCCTCATTGACCAGTACAAGGGTCCATATTTTCTCCCTGCCCGGTCCGAACAGGTTCAGGGCATCATCACCGGATTCCTGAATCTGCGTTACCCCGCTGTCATCTTTCTGAAAGGCCGTGGGAACATCGCCTGACGGTGCCGCTTTGTTCGCAGCATTGTTATAGCTGTTGACCCGGTTTACTCTGCCTGCGGCAGCCGTTTTCTTCCTGTTTTTCTTTACGCTCTGCCCGCCTCGAAGGACAAGCGGAACAGTCACCGCAAGAATCACCCCTGCCGCAATCGCGATATAGGGTCCGTATTTCAGGAAGGTGGCCTGAATGGTCGACTTTGTATCTCCTGCGGGTGAAGCGGCCGGCTCCGGATCCGCTGTCGTTTCTGCCACCGTGCTGCTCTCCTGCGTCTGCTCCTGAACGGCCACCTGCGGCATATCCAGGGTAATGCTTTCCGTTACACTGCCGTCGCTGACCTCGATCTTCTTTTCGAGGCCGTCACAGAGGGCAGCCGGGATCGGGATTCTGACCTGTGTTGCGGAATTCCATGCACTCACCATCTGCAGAGCGGAATTCACGTCATCGCTGCTCTGAAGCTGCAGGGTGTCCCCGCCGGTAAGTCTGGCAATCGCAAACAGATTTTCCAGGTCGTCCACCGCATTCTCATTGGCATCTGCCGAAAGACAGCCGATCGCATAGATCGGAATGTGAAGCTCCGTAATCCGGCTGTTGAGTTCTTCTCTTGTGTACCCGAGCCCGTCATGCTCGGTTCCGTCCGTAATCAGAATGATTCTCTTCAGATTCGTCGAGTTTTCTCCGTCGAGATCATCCAGCACCTGGTACAGACAATCGATCAGCTGTGTTTTCTGCTTCTGATAGGTGATCTTCTCCGTCTGATCGACCAGCGTGATGTAGTCCGATTCATTCTGGCACAGATAGGTCACCGTGTCAGAATAGGTGGCCAGCGTGAACTGCTCACCATTCATGCGGTTTCCGAAGATTCCCTCGATCATGCCTGTAATCGCAGGCCGCATGGACTCCGGGATGGAAAGGGAATTATCCAGAAGGATCACCGTTTCGCACGGTACATCGAGGTTCTTCACCGGCGTACAGACAGCTCCCGTCACCTCATCGGTTCCGATGGTCACAGACACCCCGTCCGCACTCAGCGTCTCAGGCACATAGACAACCGCGGCCTGCTCTGCATCATCCACGATTCCATAGCACTTCACCGCACCGGCTGCGGAAACGGCAAGCGGCACAAACAGACACGCAAGGAAAAGCACTGCCGAAAGAAACCGCGCTGTTTTCCGTTCCCGATTGTTTCCTGATCTGAACTGCTTCATCCTTTTTCTACTCCCGATCTTTTTTCTGTGGATTACGGGTTTACCGGAAATCATCAAAGATCCTGTCTCCGAGCTGTCTCCGATTCCGCTCTTATGAGAACCCGGATATCGGTACAGTCGAATTTTCAGGCTGCGATAAGCCCCGTACGCACTCGCTCACTGTATCTTTCAGCAAATACTCTCTGTCCGATCACAATCCATTTGCTGCAGTCAAAAGAATCTCCCACGCGTGATATGAGACTGTCCACTCTCCTGCAGGTGAAGTTACCGACAGGGGCAGAAATTCTGTGTACAGGAATTGTCAAAACAGGGGGAGTGCCATGCGGCTCTTACCGTATGTTAATTTTGAATAAATTGATAAAAGACATAAGACTGATGTTTCCGGATGAATTGTTTCACATCGGTGCCGGAAAATCTCCCCCTGTCTATATCCCGGCACCCATCCGGAAAAGTATGTCCCTATGGATAGGTGTGCATGTCAAGTTGTCTCAATTATATTCGCGGAAAATGCTGCCCGGTAGAGTGGCATGGAGTGATGAGGTACTGCCACCCCCGGATTTCAGCCTGCAGTGCTCCGCACCGGAACATCTGCTGTGTGAAGAATCTTCCGGATATGGCCCGGCATCACTTCCAGTCAGAACAGCATAGAAGCCGAAATTGCCATCTTTCCTCCTGAATGAGGGAACCCCCGGCTGCAGCGGTGCGCAGCACCTCTCCTTCTGTCCTCCCTCAGACACATGTCCTGTCAAAACAGACAACTTCACGACACGCACATTCCGCTCTGCAAATAAAAAACGGAAAGACCCGCGAAGGATCTCTCCGTACTCATCAGCACCCCGGATCTACGGTATTTATAAGTCCTGAACCTTTTCCTCCGGGAACAGAGTAAGGACCCTCTCGATGGTTCTCTCGAACGTGACGCTGTCAAAGGCAGCCGTCTGATCCGAAGACCGCAAAAGACATCATGTTGATGTTGCAGAGGGTCACCATGTCATGTCCGCTGTCGCAGTCAATGCCGTTCACATCGATCCGAATACCGTGGCGGTCTGTCAAGGAACGCCCGGCTCCTTCCAGTCGGCACAGTATGCCTCCTGACAGGTTGCCGTTCCGTTTTCGTATTTCGTTCCGGTACAGACAAAACCGGCTGAATGATTTCATCTTCGTATCTCCAGGCAGGGAAATCCCGGTCGCTGGCATCTTTGTACAGCATGAAGATATCGTGGAGTTCGAGGAAGATGTCCACGCCCTCGTCCGCTGCCTTTTCGATACCGGTTCAAAGGATCAGAATCTCATTCTCATGATCGCTGCTTCCCGTATGGTCTTTGCCGGCCCGATGCAGGCCTCTCCTGCCGTCGGATCCATCACCGGCATTACGGCTGTCAGCCATCTGTCTTATCGGCGGGCAGAAATCCGCTCACTCCGTACGTGCTGTTTACCTCTTCCTCCATAAACCACAGATATTCGCCGGAATCGTCCGCATTCACGGCGCAGGCATACGGGTGATCATCTCCCGTTCTGTCCGTCTCGAGAATCTGCAGTTTTCCGTGATCGTACGTCTCTATCCAGGTACTCAGTACTCCCGTGTCCCTGTCCGGCATGGTATCAGCCACCTTGCCATCCCAGAGTCCGTCGACAACCGTTCCGACCATCTTGTTGGGCACGGTGGAATACGTCGCCACCATCGAGCCATTCGGGAGATCATTCTCCCACTCTCCGTCATAACGGTAGAACCCCGTGACGCCGTCCACGTCCCTGTAAAACTTCAGCCACATGGCATGTCCCTGCCGTTTGTCGCCGTCAAACTCCCCGAGGTACAGGTAGTACAGACCGTCAATATTGTAGACACCAAAGCCGTTCTCGGGATCCACATAGGTGCCGTCATGGTTGTCGCAGATCTGCATCAGATCGTCCATGTGATCCGAAAGGAGCTTCAGGATATTGTCGGTTGCCGTTTCGATGTCATCGACGGATGCGGTGTCCGTGATCTCCTGCACCGTCTCATTTGCCGCATCAAGGACCTCCTGCTCCCGGATGCGGTCCTCGACCTCCGTCTGCTCCTTTGTCACCTCATCGGACGGAACAACATCTGCCGCCTCCGCAATGACCTTCTTTGCGCCGTCAAGATCCCCGCTCTCCACAAGGGACTTCGTCCAGGCAAGATAGGTATCGATCAGGGCTCCCCTGACCGCACTGTTTTCTCCGGTCGCATCCATGCCCTCTTGGAGGACCGTCGCTGCCGTCTGATAATCGCCGCTCTCCGCACAGCTCTTTCCCCAGGCCACATAGGTCTTTGCCAGGGGATCCTCAAAGGCGGTGCTATCCGGCAGCTGTGACTTTCCCTTCCCCAGCGTTTCCACGGCACTCTCATAGTCTCCGTCCGACAAACAGGAATCGCCCCAGGCAACATAGGTTGTCTCAAGCTGTTCTGTCGCAGACGCCTCGTCCGGCAGAATCTCCAGGGCCGTTGTGAAGGCAAGGACGGCGTCCTCGTACTCCGTTTCGTCCAGGAACTGTTTTCCGATGGACATCTGCCTGTCAAAGCGCTGCTGCGGCAGGTTGTACCAGATGACAGCAGTCAGGACGATAATCCCGGTCACAGCCGCAAGTATCCCGATCAGAAGTTTTCTCTTCTTTCCGCTTTTCCCGCCCGGATTCTCAGCAGCAGCTTCCGTATGTTCTTCGTTTCTGTCTGATTCCACGATCCGCCTCCCTCCTTTAATCGTCCTGAACCTCCTGAACCTCTTCCTTCGGGAACAGGTCAAAATCCCGGTCGATGGTTCTCTCAAACGTCACACTGTCGTACCCGCCGGTATCCGGGCTGTAGACAGCCGTTTCCGCCTGATTCACCATGCAGAGTGTCTCCATGTCATTGTCCGGTGTCAGGAAGGATCCGTCATATCTGCCGTCATCATAGCCAAGGCCGTTCCCATCGATCTGTATGCCATGGCGCTCTGTCAGGAACGCCCGGATCGCCGTATCAAAATCATTCCCGTAAAGAGGTGCCGGACCGTCCTCCTCCCAGTAGTCGGCATAGTAGTCTTCCTGATATGTCACCGCGCCGTTTTCGTACTCCGTCCCGGTATAGACAAACCCGTCGCTCCCCTCGATCTGGGATACTCCGTCGATATCATGGATGTCACAGCCGTACAGAAATGCCGGCTGAATGGTTCCGTCCCCGTATCTCCAGGCAAGGAAATCCTGACCGCCGCCATCTGCATAGAGGTGAAACAGGTCGTGGAGTTCGAGGAAGATATCCACTCCTTCCTCAGTGGTAATAAGCTGCAGGTTCAGAAGATAGCTGTCATATGGCAGCGGCCTGTCCAGCAGCGTTCTGTAATCCGCGGACGTCACGACCCCGTTTTCATCTGCCTCGAAGACTTCCAGTGTGACGTTCAGCAAAGACCCGAAATCTCCTCCGGGACGCTCCATCAGCCGCACAAGAACAAGTTCATCGTCCCCGTCCTCGTCGAGGTCCGCGATCTTTGCCCCTGCAATGCCATCATTGGAGTAGGTTGCATATTTCGGATCCGTAAACGCGACATCGGTAACCGTCTGGCGCACATCCTGTGCCAGAGTGCCGTACTGCTCCTCCTGGCGCTTCAGCTCAGCCTGAAGTGCCCTGTCCGGATCGACAGCAGGTTCCTCTGATGCTTCTTTTGCGGACTCTTCCGGAGATGCCGCTTTCTCCGTGTCCCCATATCCTGCGATACGGTCCCGAAACGTCTCCACCCACTGTTTCGATTCTGCATCGTCGTTATCCTGAAGAGCCGTGACGCCGCGATTTAAGTCCGTGACGGCCTTTTGAATGTTGCTGTTCACCTCATCGATATCCGCAAGGCCGCTGTACACCTCACCCCGCTCCGGATCCGCAGACAGAACAAGCTCATACAGCGCTTCTGCCCCGTCCGTGTCGCCGCTCTGGTACAGTTCCTCTGCTTCCGCCACCAGCTGATCCAGGGAATCCGTCATCATCGTCTGCAGCAAAGTCCTGTCGTCCCTGTCCGCCGCCTTCTCGATACCGGTTCGAAGGATCAGGATTTCGTTCTCATGATCTTTGCTTCCGGCATAGGCCTTTGCCAGTCCGATATAGGCCTTTCCTGCCGTCGGATCGATATCCAGTGCCTTCTGGTAAGCCATGACAGCCTGCTCGAAATCCCCCTCTTCGAGGTACCGGCTTCCGATATCCATCTGCCGTTTCATCGTTGCCGCAGGGCTCCTGAAGACAAGGAGCAGCACGACCACAACGACAAAAGCCGCAGCGGCAAAAATCAGGATCCTAAGTTTCCCCTTCTCTCCGGTCAGCTGAAACCGTCCAAAATGAACTGTTTTCTCCGGCTCTTCTGCCAAAGTCTCATCCCCGCCTGCAGGTTTCCCTCCCGCAGGCGTTCCGCAATACGGACAGAATGATCCGCCCTCCGGTATTTGTCTTCCGCACTCTGGACAATACATGGCTCTCCCCCCGCTGACTCTCCCCGTTGAAAGTCTGTCTGCTGGAACAATCGTCAGATATAAGCTGAATATAGCATCTGCCCCCGGAGCAAAAAAGAGTGGCAGGTGCTGTGCATGCTCTGCCACTCTCAACAGACGAACCCACGCCGGTCCTGCCTCCCTTGTTAAATTGGACAACTCCAAAAGAAAAGCCTGCCGTTATCCGACAGGCTCAAAACTGCTGTTCCGATGGATCAGGAATGCTTCCGCTTTCCCGGCAGGGTCAGCAGGGTCAGTAGTACAGCACGAAATATCTGTCATTCAGATCATCCGTGATGGTTGACAGACGTCCGTTCTCATAGTTGAAATGATAGGAAACCGGCAAAGCATAGGCACTGTTGTAGGTGTAGGTTGCCACGGTGCCGTCCGGATTGTAAGTCAGTTGTTGATGCCATGTACCATGGCCTTTTGTCAGAGTAGAGAGGGTAAGAATAATCCCTGCACGATGATTGAACAATCATGCAGGGATTCT
>OMXP01000056.1 GCA_900315055.1 uncultured Lachnospiraceae bacterium | reverse complement strand
TTATTCTATCATGGAGGTTTTTTGCTGATACTCTAGGTATCGCCACTGCTCATTCTATTCTCCCCATCTCAGATGGGGGTTTAAGCATCTAGCAAATTAAGTTTCGATTTAGGTTTCGCTGTTATCCTGTAGCCATCGAAAGGAACCGGACCTGTTCCGGCAGACTTCAGATACGGCTGCAGGCCTGTTCTGCAGAAGTGCCGAAAGGTGACCCGACAGGGTCTGCTCATTCAACAACAACTTTCCAAACTTTTTCATACGGACGGGAGCAGAACTCCCGTCTCTCCCCTAAGAAAAAAGTCCTCCACGCAAACGGAGGGCTTTTTTTCGTATTCACGCACGGCATTGCAACCACCACGGGACTTTAATAAAATAGTAACTGCGAGGGGCAAAGAAAGAGGTATTGCCATGAAACAGACCAGAAATATCAAAGACAATCGAACGAAAAAGGCAGCCGGTCGTGCCCTGAAGGCTCTGACAGGCATTACGGCCGCCGTTCTCCTGACCGGTCTTCCGGTCAGCGCACAGGTGCAGATGATGCAGGACGGCGCCCTTTTTGATGCCGACTGGTATGCACAGACTTACCCCGCAGCAGCAGCCGAGGTCGGGACAGATCCCGCAGCTCTCTATCAGAACTACCGCTCGGTCCACAACGCCCAGGTAAGCGATGCCCTGAAGGGAATCGGCACAGATCCCGCCGTTCTTTCCTATGAGATTCCGGAGGCGGAAAAGAATGCCGCAGGCGATTATCTGACCCGCACCCCGGGCGGCGTGCAGCCGATTGCAACATCCCTGGTATACACGCTGGCGAATACGCTGATCCACACGGAACCGAATGAGAGCTCGAGTGTTCTCGGAAGCTACGGTGTCAACACTGCCCTTAAGATCGACGGCTATGTCTACGACTACGATGCGGACGGGAACTACGAGTGGCTGGAGGTTGTGCGGCGTGACGGCAGTAAGGCCTACGTCCGCCGCGGCTTTGTATCGCCGGTCTCTCCTCAAAGCACCACTGCCACTTCTCTCAATGAGAGTGCAGCAGATCTTGCACCTGTCCTTGGCGGGAGCCTCGACTCTTTGACAGGTACCCTGTCCGCCATCGGCTACGCAAAAACGGCAAAGAGCGCATCAGCGGACGGGACGGAGCAGTTCGTGACGTTCACAAAGGGAGAGCAGTCGGTGACCGCATCCCTTGACAGTACGGGACTTGTGACCGGCATCTCCGCAGACTCTGCCGATGTCCGGATCGGATCTCTGTATGTCGGTCAGGGATATGTGGATCTGTATCAGCACCTGTCTGTCTATGGAGGTCGCATCACCCCGGATCTGTCGCCGGCATCCCTGCTCTTCTATCCTGCAGCAGGGGATACGGTTCCAGAGTCCTTCACCGGCCGCTGGTGCACGCTCACTTTCCGGAGCGGTTCGGATTCCACAGGCTCCTTCACGAAAGCCATCGTCTCCTTTGATGCAGATCACAACGTCTCCCGGATCGAGGTGCAGGACTGATCCAGGGGAAACGGATCACAAAGAAACAGATCCGTCGTTAAAACACAGAGGATAGAGAAAGCGCCAGACACAACAGTCCGGCGCTTTTTTCGGCACTCAAACAAAAGTTTAACTGGTTTTCGCATCACTTCCGTGCTATTCTTCCGAAGCTAAAAACGGCACACGGGAGGGCAGGATATATGAACTTCATACACGGCGTCACATTTTTGCTGGAAAACGGCAATTCACAGTCCTTTGCAGGGGAGGAAACACGCCGCTCCCTGGTGCTCATGAAGGAGACGACGGGGTGTGACACGGTTATCCTCGCCTTCGGTGTCCTGCAGGATACCCCGTACTCCGAGGTCATCGACTGGAAGGGTTCTGTTTTCCCGACCGATCAGGACCTCATCGATCTCATCACTTACGCAAAGTCCCTGGGACTTCGGGTCATCTTAAAGCCCATGCTCAACTGCCGGAACGGTGTCTGGCGGGCACACATCGCATTCTTTGACAAGGACGTTCCCTGTGAGCCGAAGGGGAGCGTCTGGTTCCAGCATTACGGTGAATACATCCTCCATGCCGCAGCTCTTGCAGAAAAGACATCCTGCGAGATGCTCCTTGTCGGCTGCGAGCTGGTCCAGATGGAGCACTGGGATGCTGCCTGGCGGGAGCTTGTCAAAAAGGTCCGTGAGATCTACCACGGCCTTGTCTCCTACAACACGGACAAGTATCAGGAGGAGATGGTCACCTGGTGGGACTGCCTCGATGTCATCTCGTCGAGCGGCTACTACCCGGAGAGCGCCTGGAATAAGAACCTTGACCGGATCGAGGCCGTGGTGAAACGATACAACAAGCCCTTCTTCTTTGCAGAATGCGGCTGCATGTGCCGGAGAGGGTGTGAGGAAGTACCGAATGACTGGCGCTTTGAGGGGCCGTTTGATCCAAAGGTCCAGGCAAAGTACTATGAAGTCATGTTCCGGGAGTGTGAGAAACGTCCCTGGATCCGGGGCTTTGGCATCTGGGACTGGCCGCAGAATCAGATACAGCTCAAAGGTCCCAAAAAAGACGACGGATACTTCATCTGGCAGAAACCGGCAGCAAACGTCATCCGCGCATTTTACGAATCCTAGAGCTTCTCGTAGGCATAGCGCGGGTCATTGTCCTCCTGCACGTGGATGATGCCGCAGTACCGGAAGCCGTTCCCGGTCAGGATCTTCTGCACCGGCTTGTTGTCCGGGTGCGTATCGGCCCGAAGATGCCCGCATTTTTCATAGCAGAAGGAAAGGCAGGCATTGCCGATCCCCCGGATCTCTCCGTCCGAGGCGAGCCTGTGTATGACCCCGTAGTCCTCGTTTCCGATCCAGGCGCCGTCCTCGATCTTCCGGTAGGTGGGGTCAATGTCATGACCGCAGATCAGGCAGAACACCGCATGGACAACTCCGCCCTCTGTCATGACATAGCTTCTTCCCGCTTTGATATCCTCCTCGATGAGGTCCTTCGGCGGCCAGTTCGATGCCGCCCACTGTCTCGGGTTCCCGGCCGAGACCATGAACGCTCTTGCCCTTTCATAGATGGCGAGGATCCGATCCAGATCCTCTCTCTTTGCCTTTCGAATCTCCATACGGCATGCTCCTTTCGTTCCTTACATATTAGCGCCCGTGTATAATGAAAGCCACAGAAGGATTCTTCCATGGCAAATCTTGTCGACTACATCAACTGGCGCGGTGATCTTTCGTTTTCCGGCGTTTCCTTTAACAGTCTCGACAGCATGGTTTTCTGCCAGCTCTCCTACCTTCCCCTGGAAGACCTGCAGGGCCTTCCTAGCTCCATCACGGTACGGGACGCCATAGAGGCCCTGGAAGATGCGGGGCTCATGCGGACCCTGACCGTGGACGGGGAAGAAAAACGCACCCAGTATCAGTCCTTCTGTGATGCCGTGAAAGCCTCCTCCCGTTTCGGATCCCTGCAGGTGAGGGATATCAGGGCCTCCTTTCGGGACAGCAGTGAAACGAAAGAGGAAATCCAGTTCGCGGCAATGACCTTTGATCTCACGCCGGATCTTTCCTGCATCGCCTATCGCGGAACCGACGATACCCTCGCCGGCTGGAAGGAAGACTTCCGTCTTTCCTATACAAAGGTCCCGGCTCAGGAGGCGGCGCTCTCCTATTTTGTGCATGCGGCAGGGAACGGCCGGCACCTAATCATCACCGGCCACTCCAAGGGCGGGAACCTTGCCCTCTACGCCTGCCGGTACGCCGATGAGAAAACCCTTCGTCTGGTGGACCGGATCTATGCAAACGACAGCCCGGGATTCTGCCGGGACGTGTTCCCGGAGGGAAATCCGGACGTTTCCGGAAAACTCACCCGTCTCATTCCGTCCTGTTCCATCGTGGGGCGTCTCTTTCAGCCGGACGTTACCGGGGCTGTCATTGTCTCCAGCACCGCATCCGGCATCGCCCAGCACGGGCTTCTTACCTGGCAGATGGACCGCACGGGTCCCGTAACCGTATCTTCCACCGACCCCGCGGGTGATTTCATCGCGGAAACCATGGCGCAGTGGATCGACGGCGTAAATCCCGGAGAGCGGGAGCAGTTCGTAGACGATGTCTTTGGCGCCCTGAACAGATCCGGCATCCGCACGGTCTCCGACTTCGAAAAGCTGGGACCCTCCGGCTTTGCGCAGCTTCTCGCAAAGATCACCGGCGTCCGGGGCTCCACGGTAAAGACCGCGGCAAAGCTTCCCCTCTCCGCGATGTTCGGCTCCTCCTGGCACAGGATCGCAGACCGTGCATTCTGGAAGAAGGCGGAAGGCTCTCCGCTTGTTCCCTGGATCCTGTGTCTTGCACTCGGGGTACTTCTCGGTGTTCTTCCTGCCGGCGGCATCACTGCAGTGATGACTGCTGTGCTCTCTTTGATTGTCATCCTGGAGATCGCCTACACCGTACGCGTCCTTATGCAATCGCACTTTGACCTTGGCGCCCAGCGTCCCCAGGTGCTTCTGTGCCTCGGAACCATCGCAACCTTCGACGTGCTCCTGATCAAGCAGGACGCCCTGGCGATGCTGACAAGCATCCTGTTCGCCGTGCTCTTCCTGACCTTTGCCTACCGGAGCCTGTGCCGTCTGCAGGAAAAGAAAAGGGCCGGAAAACGTTTCCCTCTCTTCGACCTCGTTCTCACCCTGGTCAGCGCCGGTTACGGCGGTTTTCTCCTGTTCGCCTCTGCGGAGGATGTGATAAACTTTGACGCCCTGACCGGGCTGATGCTCATTCTCGTGAGTATCCTTCAGATCATCGGCCTGCTGCGAACAAAGTCATCCAGCTAATCCTCCCGCTCCCGGACATCCTTCTCACACGATCCTGTACCCTGCCGCGGAGAGAGCGGAAAGTGCCTTCTCAAAGTCCCCGTCCTTTACGAGAACATAATCCGTGTTAAAGGTGGAGACGGCAAAGATCCCGATGTGGTTTTCCGCCAATATGGTGCTGATCTTCGAGAGAATCCCGATGAGGGAAAAATCAAGGACCCCGACGATCCGGAACGCTCTCCAGCCGTCTTCTCTGTCTGTTGTATCAGCAGGCGTATGCCCGGTCTCACACACAAGCGAGATCTCCTCGTCGGTCCGTCCGATAAAGTAGAACCCCAAAGACAGGTCAAGGTCTTCGACGGATCTGACCTTGCAGACAGTAAGGTGCTGCGGCATTGTTTGCAGTTTCATGTTCGTTCTCCTTTTCCGGTATGATATCCCGAAACCCGTATTCGTGCCATTGAAAAACGGAGCCCCGGTTTCATTGCCGGAACTCCGTTTCTGTCCTGTCACTTTGCTGTTTTGGCTGTGGAACCGTCTGCAGTCTAATATCCGACCGGCGGGTGAAGATCCCAGTCAGGGAAGCAGCTCGCAAAGCCCTCCAGGTTCTGGGTCAGAACCGTCTTCTCTGCCTTCTGTACCATCTCATCGTCCTGTCCGAACATGGCATCAAGATCTGCCATGGCGTCCATGTCTTCCATGTTTTCAGAATCCATTTCCTTGTTCTCGTCCATGATTCAGGTCTCCTTTCCCTCAGGCAACAAAATAGCTCTCTGCGCGCTGCGATGCCGTCTTCGCATGCTCTTTGACTTCCTGCCACTGCGTCAGGCAGTCATCAATCTTCCTGTCGCCGTCCATCTGCAGCTTTGTATATTTCTCGTCCAGCTCTGCAAGTCCCTGCGTATAGCCCTTATTTTTCTTCAGGCCCCTGACTACGAAAACGATGGCAACAATGGCAGCAATCACGCCCAGAGGTGCAACCCCTGCGATCATCATGAGCAGCATGATGGCAGCAAAAACGCCTGCCACAATGAAGGAGCTCTTCGGGTTATTCGTTTTTGCAAGTGTTTCCGCTTCCTCGGCCTTCTGCTGCACAAGGCTTGCATGATAGGACTGCTTCAGTGCAGCGCTGTCTCCGTATTCACCCACCGTTCCGTTCCAGCCGTTGAGTTCCAGATGAATTTCCTTCGGGAAGGCTGCCTTCTTTTCCTCGATGTACTGGTTGTAGCCGTTGTTGATATAACCGCGAAGGAGCGATACCGCTGTCTTCTTCTGCGAAACCGGTGCCGTCTGGGAATCGTCCCGAATGACATGAGAGAGCTGATCCACGATGTTCATCGTCTTTTCAATTTCCGCCTGGCGGCGCTTGTTGATGACTTCCCTGGCTGCCTCAATATTGCCCTGGCAGGCCTTGACCGCCATCAGATATTCCTCCTGAGATCTCAGATCCCGTTCCTTGGGGTCATCGGAGCTCACGAGCTTCATGAGATGCTTGTCGACTTCCTTGGCCAGCTTGTCGTGATCCACTTCGCTGTCACTGATGTAATTGAAATGGTCCGAGATATTGTCGACGGCATCCACTCTTCCGAGATAGTCATTGATGTACCCGAACTCCTTCACGCAGTCACGGAGCGCCGGGAATTTTTCTCCCTCGTCCACGTTGAACTTGTTGAAGTACTCCGACCACTCCGTGATTTCGTTGTCGTCAAAGTCATCCTGTGCCTCCCTCACCTGATCCAGCCAGTGAGAAATGTATTCGTCGCACAGATGCTTTTCATCCGGCCCGAAAATGCCGTTGATATAGGCATCCACATAGACCATGCTGTCCTCATCAAAGTTTGCCGCATCCTGCGTTGCAAAATAGCGGGACAGCCATTCGTAGCTGGTCTGTGTCCTGTGATTGCGGCGGCAGATCAGTGCCATCGTCAGGGACGTATGCTCATTGTCACGCTTCACGGCTTCAGTGATGGCACGGTTTGCGAGGTCCCTGTCATTCCCGATCCATGCCGCCAGGGCAACAAGAACGGGAGCCAGCCAGTAATCCGGCGTGGAGATCATCAGTTCCTCGGATACCGTGGACACGGTAACCTTCCGGACGAGTGCGGCATCAGTCGCCTGCAGAATACCGATCATCGTATTGCGGACCTTGCTGTAGTTACCAAACCGCTTTTCCATTTCCTGGCGGACAGACACCAGCTCCGTGGTTGCCTGCTCCAGTGCTGCAGTCCGGCGCTGCTCCAGCATCATCGCCTGGAAATCCTGCTGCAGTTTTACAAGGTCTGACTGAATGGCCACCACCTGGGTGCCGACTGCCGTAACGGCAACCTCCACTGCTGCCAGGCGGCTGTCCATATTCTTGACGGCCCGTTCCAGTCCGTCTATGTTAATCTGAACACCAACATCTCCCATAATATCTCCCCTTTCTTTTATGAAACTGCCTGTGCATCCTTATCAAACTGATTCACCATCTGCCTGTAACCCGCCAGGAATTTCGTCTTGAAAGCGCTCTCCTTCATGGCCTGGATCACCTTTCCGACAGACTGGACATAATGCTGCCGGAAATACCCGGTCTTCGCCTTGAGATAAAACCCGTGCGTCACATATGGCGAATCAGGATTGGTCCTGATCCCCTTGAGCAAGGCATAGCAGGTCTTCGGAATATTGCAGTTCGATGCGATATCGCAGTACAGCCCGCAGCGCTCCTCACTCAGGAAATCCTCTGACTGATAGTGCGCGATGCAGTAAGGGCTTACCGTATCGATAAAGTTCTCAAGATCCTTCCGGTCCTGTTCGCTCTGCATGTTTTTGATCATGAGGACGACCATGTCCTCCTCGTAGTCGCGCATGTTGTAGAGAGAGGCTTCGAAAAGATCAATGAGCTCACGCACCTCATTGTATTCCAGCGGAATATCCTGCACTTTGCGGAAGAAATCGCTGATCGAGCCGCTTCTCATCTCCCCGTACTCATCGCAGTAGGCAATGATAAACAGGGCGGTTGCGTTATCGAGCATGATATTCAGGACATCAGAAGCAAACTTCCGGGCATTGACCCGGTTGCCTTCCTTGAAAAACCGGATCGCATTATCCTTTACGAAAGATACTTTTCCGGTTGCCCCGAGCTGTGCTCTTGAATAGTATTCCTCACGACCGCACTGATTGCAGTGAATCTTACGTGTTGTCGGGTCAAATTCAACGTCCGTGCTTCCGCAGCCGTGACACGACAGTCCCTGTACTTCCATTCCGTTCAACTCCCCCTGCTGATATACTAAAGCGAAGCCCGTCTCCAGGTTTTCTCCGCTTCTCTGATGTCTGCAAGTGCTGCAGCCTTGTCTCCGTTTGCCATGGCTTCCTGTGCAAGGGAGAGCTGCTGAAGCATCTGATCTATTCTCTCCTCGCTTCCGGCCTTCAGCGTCGTTGAACTGTAATTCACCGTATCTCTGACTTTCTGAAGTGCGCCCTTCAGCTCCGGATCCTGGGCGTCAAGAAGAAGGTCCTGGATCTTGCGCTTCACCACATTGGTGTCCATCACCTTGTCCGTTGCGCGCTCGATGTTCTTTTCCGTATTGCCGCGATAGGATTCCATGCCGACGCGGGCAACCAGCATGATTGCAATCAGAATGATATTGAGGATGATCGGGAATTTGACATCAAGAAACAGGCGATCCGTCAGGCAGAACACCGTATTGGCAATGATGGATATGACAAGATACCCATAATTCAGGACGGTCGGCAGCGCATTGACCTCCGTCATGGCCCTGCCCTGCTGACTTCCCGCTTCCCAGAGGTACCGGGAGGTAAAACCGATCAGGAAAGAAAGAATTCCGAAAATCAGGCCTGCCCAGCCGGCAGCCGACAGGAAAAAGAAATGCACGGCGGTCAGCATGATGACTGCCCAGGCAGCCATAATGATCAGTCCGATGATGTATGATTGCTTCGCTGATTTGTTCATGACAGTAAACTTCCCTCCTGAAATCACTCGATCTTGGTGCCGCAATTCGGGCAGAATTTCGTTTCCTGCGGAATCTCAGCTCCGCAGTTCGGACAATGACGGGGTCCTCCGAGCTTTGCCCCGCACTCCATGCAGAACTTTGCTCCCGGAGGATTCATGTGTCCGCAGGAAGGGCACTTCGTTCCCTGCTCCAGTTTGGTTCCGCAGGAGACACAGAACTTTGCTCCGGCCGGATTCATCTGGCCGCAGGAAGGGCACCTGATTCCCTGCTGCTGTGCACCGCCTCCTGCTGCCTGATCGCGCACGGAGTTCATGGTCTGATGGGCAAGATCGGAAAATCCTGCGCCGAAGGCACCGCCCATGCCGACGCCCATGCCAAGTCCCATGCCGGCACCCATCAGGCCGGACGAGCCGGTTCCTTCATTCGATGCAGCCGCCTGCATGACGTCCATGCCGCGCTCCTGCTGATAGCTGTAGCCCTCACGCGCACGCTTCCTGGCAAGAGCTTCCGACTCGATGTCCATCTTTGCCGCGTTGCCCTGTGCCTCGAGCATGGAGCGTTTGCGCTGGATCTTCATCTCATTGATGGCGGCAAGATCTTCCTCAAACGGCTTGATGCTGTTAAAAGAGAAATTATCCAGGGTCAGGCCGAAGTCATCAAAGTTATCAACGAGCTTTCCCTTGATGATATCGGAGAACTCCGTCAGATGTGCCGAGAGCTTCAGCACGGAAATGTTCCGGTCAATGATTGCCTTGGCAAGCAGATCCGGGACATATTCGAGGATCTTCGCCCGCATGAAGTTGGTGAGTTCTTCCCTCGTGTAATCGGCGCGGGTTCCCACCACCTTCATCAGGAACTTTCTTGCCTGAACCGGGGCAAGAGAGGCGTCCTGCTGCTCGATATGCGCGCCGAACAGGCCGTAGGCACGGACATGGACGTTGACTTCCTCTTCGGGGTCCTGGGCAATAATCGGATCCGTCGTCCCCCAGCGAAGCTCGTTCATGTAGGTTGTATTGATGAAATAGACCGTGCTGTGAAATGCGGAGGAGCCGCCTGTCAGCGCATGGGTCACGTTGCGGAACGGCGCGAACCTGCTGTCGCCGGTATCGAGCTTGATCTTGCAGGGGCCGATAAAGACGGCGACCTGGGAATTGCCGCTTCCGTCATCCGAGATGGAATCTCCTGCATTCATGTTGTTGGTAAACACGGCCATCTGAGACTGTGCAACCTGCAGATAGGATCCGTTCGGGAAATCTTCATACGGATAGCGCTTTGCGATGATCGCCGCAGACTGGTTGTCTTCCGGTTCCCATTTGATGTTATCGACCGAAAAGGCACCAAGAACGCCCTTGTGTGTCTCTTCTTTGGGATTGCTGCTCTGGAATAATGACATATTCTCTCCCCTCATATGCTCATGAAAACATAAGATGCCATGCACAGATCGAAGATGAATAAAACGAATCCTCTTATCATCTTAAAATCCACACATTATTTATGATAGTAGCGCTCTGATTTTCATTTGTAAATACAATATCCGCATCGTTTTGCTATTATAAAGTATATTAAATCAACAACTTTGTCTTCTTACGAGCAATTTATATCCGTTCTTTTTTCTTCTTTCCATTTGTCCGTTTATTTTTGTGCAGATTTTCCTCTGCAATAAAAAACGGAGCCCCGTACTGTTTCCGGGACTCCGTCTTTGTTTCCTCGTTCTATCTTACTCGTTCTGTTTCTTCAATCTTACAGTCTCTCGTGGCAGGTTCTTGCGATGACGTCGAGCTGCTGCTCCTTCGTCAGGCTGATGAACTTGACCGCATAGCCGGAGACGCGGATGGTGAAGTTCGCGTACTCGGGCTTCTCCGGGTGCTCCATCGCATCGACGAGCTTCTCTTTGCCGAAGACGTTGACGTTCAGGTGGTGTGCACCGTTCTGGAAGTAGCCATCCATCACCTGGACCAAGGTCTTTGCCCGCTCGTCCTCGCTGTGGCCTAACGCCGAGGGGTTCATGGTCTGCGTGTTGGAGATGCCATCCAGTGACCACTCATAGGGAATCTTTGCGACGGAGTTGAGCGATGCAAGAAGGCCTGTCTGCTCGGCTCCGTAGGACGGTGATGCGCCCGGTGCAAACGGCGTGTAGGCTGCTCTGCCGTCCGGCGTTGCGCCGGTTGCCTTGCCGTAGACGACGTTCGAGGTGATCGTCAGGATCGAGGTCGTCGGCTCGGAGTTGCGGTAGGTGTGGTGCTTGCGGATCTTGGTCATGAAGCTCTTTAAGAGCTCCACGCCGATCGCATCGGCACGGTCATCGTCGTTTCCGTACTTCGGGAAGTCGCCCTCGACCTTGTAGTCGACGACCAGTCCGTTCTCATCGCGGATGGTCCTGACCTTCGCGTACTTGATCGCAGAGAGCGAATCGATGACATGCGAGAAGCCCGCGATGCCGGTCGCGAAGGTGCGGCGCACATCGGTGTCGATGAGGGCCATCTCCGCCGCCTCGTAGTAGTACTTGTCGTGCATGTACTGGATGAGGTTCAGGATGTTCACGTACAGGTCTGCAAGCCAGTCGAGCATCCGGTCGTACTTCTCCACGACCTCGTCGTAGTCAAGGTACTCGGACGTAATCGGCGCATAGGGCGGTGCCACCTGCATGTGTTTTCCGTTCCTGTCCGTGAACTTCTCGTCGACGCCGCCGTTGATCGCATACAGCAGGGCTTTTGCAAGGTTTGCTCTTGCTCCGAAGAACTGCATCTCCTTGCCGGTCTGCGTTGCGGAGACGCAGCAGCAGATCGAATAGTCATCGCCCCAGATCGGGCGCATCACATCGTCGTTCTCGTACTGGATGGAGCTTGTCCGAACCGAGATCCTCGCCGCATAGGTGCGGAAGGTCTCAGGCAGTCTCTTCGAGTAGAGGACCGTGAGGTTCGGCTCCGGAGCAGGACCCATGTTTTCGAGCGTGTGAAGGAACCGGTAGTCGTTCTTTGTCACCATGTGGCGGCCGTCCTGCCCGAGACCTGCGACCTCGAGCGTTGCCCAGACCGGGTCTCCGGAGAAGAGCTGGTTGTAGGAGGGGATTCTCGCAAACTTCACCATGCGAAGCTTCATGACGAAGTGGTCGATGAGCTCCTGCGCCTCTTTCTCGGTGATCGTCCCCTCGGACAGGTCTCTCTGGATATAGATATCCAGGAACGTGGATACGCGGCCGACGCTCATCGCGGCGCCGTTCTGCGTCTTGATCGCCGCAAGGTAGCCGAAGTACAGCCACTGGACGGCTTCCTTTGCCGTGGTCGCGGGGGCGGAGATGTCATAGCCGTAGGAGGCAGCCATCTTCTTCATGCCCTGCAGGGCGCGGATCTGCTCGGCGAGCTCCTCTCTCTGGCGGATCACGTCATCGGTCATCGTGCCGTCACCGCAGTTCTTCAGGTCGTCCTTCTTCTTTGCGATGAGGTAATCGATGCCGTAGAGAGCAACTCTTCTGTAGTCGCCAACGATCCTGCCTCTGCCGTAGGTATCCGGCAGTCCCGTCACGATGTGGCAGTGGCGGGCAACGCGCATCTCATCGGTGTAGGCATCGAACACCGCCTGGTTGTGGGTCTTGTGGTACTCGGTGAAGATCTTGTGGAACTTCGGGTTCACCTCATAGCCGTAGGTGGACGCCGCTTCCTCGGCCATCTTGATGCCGCCGTAGGGCATGAACGCTCTCTTCAACGGCTTGTCGGTCTGAAGACCCACGATCTGCTCCAGATCCCTGGTCTTCTCATCGATGTAGCCGGGTCCGTAGGCGGTAAGGCCGGAGACCACCTCGGTCTCGCAGTCAAGGACGCCGCCGTTCTCGCGCTCTCTCTTCTGCAGCTTTTGCAGCTCTCCCCAGAGGGTGTTCGTCGCGTCCGTCGGCCCCTCGAGGAACGACTCGTCCCCGTCATAGGGGGTGTAGTTGTTCTGGATGAAATCCCGGACGTTGACGTCCATTCTCCAGTGTGACCCTTCAAAGGTTCTCCATGCTTCCTGTGCCATCTTTTACTCCTTTCAATAAGGTTTATCGGTCTGCGCCGGTCAGGATCTTTTCGGCGCGTGCAGCTTCCTCCGCGGACGGAGGACATACGTCCTTTAACGGATACGGGATTCCGAGCTTTTCCCACTTGTAGGCTCCCATCGTGTGATAGGGGAGGACCTCCACCTTCTGAACGTTTCGAAGAGAGCGGATAAACGCCGCCTCTCTCTCCAGGTCCTTCGGGTCATCGGTCCAGCCTGGCACCAGCACCTGCCGTATCCAGATGGGCTTTTCGATCTCATCAAGGTACGAGAACAGGTCCAGGATGTTGTCGTTCGGCTTCCCGGTAAGGGCGATGTGCTTCTGACGGTCGATCTGCTTGATATCGACAAGAAGAAGATCCGTCACCTTCATCAGCGCCTCGAACTTTGAAAACCAGGGCTCCTGCCTCGTAAACGGCTCCCCCGCCGTGTCGATGCAGGTGCTGATGCCCGCTTCCTTTGCCTTCTGGAAGAACTCGAGGAGAAAATCGATCTGCAAAAGCGGTTCCCCGCCGCTTACCGTGATGCCGCCGTCCTTCCCCCAGTAGTTGCGGTATCTCTTTGCCTGGGAAAGCAGTTCATCGGCGCTTCGAAGATCCTGGCTTCTCGGATCCCAGGTGTCCGCGTTGTGGCAGAACCTGCAGCGCAGGTTGCAGCCTTTTAAGAAGACCACAAACCTTATCCCCGGCCCGTCGACCGCGCCGAAGGTTTCTATCGAATGAACCCTTGCCTTTACAGCTTCCTGCATGGTTTTTCTCCTTTCCCGGCGCATTGAAAAGCGCCGTGGTAGTTTTCTGTCTGCAACAGGAACGATACCACGGCGCCGTGATGAGTTCTTTGATTGTAATCAAGTTTGAAGAAAGTTTTTATAAGCTCCCGGATACGGGAAAAAAGCTCAGAGACTCCCGCCATCCTTCCGGTGGAAGAAGGTATAGAGCCCCTCCCGGTCGGTGACCCTGAGCTCTCCCCGTCCCGCGCGCTCAATGTATCCCGCCTTCTGGAGCTTTGTGAGGCTCCGGCTCACCGTCTCAGGGCGAAGGGAGATCGTCGCTGCGATGTCGGAGAGCTTCATGCTGATCTTCCCGTTGAGGCACTTGCCGTCCCGGTCGAGAAGAAAGCCCGCAAGTCTCGTGTCCGGATCCCGGATCGAGAGAAGCATCACCTTTTCCTTCTCCTCGGTAAGCTCCGTCGAGAGCATGGCAATAAGCCCCAGGGCCATCTCCGGTTCCCTCGTGATGATCTGCATGAACTTCTCTCTCGAGAACAGGCAGCAGTCCGCATCGGTCAGGCACACGGCGGAATAGTGATAGACCGGCTCCTTCAGAAACAGGTCATGCCAGATCGCCTGCCCGTCATGCAGGATGTCCAGGATGTGCTCCTCCCCGTCCGCATCGCCGCGGCAGATCTTGACCCTGCCGCGCCGTATCACAATGATGTACCGGACCTTCGTCTCCTCCTCGATGAGAAGATGCCCCTCTTTGTAGCTTCTGTGGATGACGTCCGCCATCAGCTCCTGTCTCGAACTCTTTGGCAGTCCCCGGAACAGCCGGATCCTGTCCATGCAGCTCGTGTCATGATCCCCGTAGGGGCAGTTCCCCGGGCGGTTCTGTTCGATGATTCCCTGTTCGTCCATCGTGCCCTCCTTATCGCTCCATCTTAGCAGAGCGGAAATTTTCCCTCAACGCGAAAAGCACCCGCCGGCTTCCCGGCAGGTGCTCTTCAAAGAGGGTAAATGAAATGAGAAAACGAACTTGTATGACGGCGCGGATCAGTCTTCCTTCAGCGCAGCCTCGATGGTACGTCTTACGGCGCCCTTTCCTTCGATCTCGGAGACAAAGTAGGTGACCACGCGGTCTACAAGGCCGGCCTTTACAAGGTCGACGCCGAAGATCCGGTCATTGGTCAGAAGAGGCTTTAAGGTCTCAAGTGCCTGCTCCTTCGTGAGGTGATCCCCGAGGTGGATCGGCTTTACGACCTCCTGTGCCTTCTCAAGGAGCGGATCCGGGGAAGGTGTGAAAGCCTCTCCGTTGTCATCGACTGCCATGAGATAGCGAAGCCAGCCTGCCTGCACGAGCGGAACCATGCGAAGGCTGGAAACGCTCAGGGACGGATCCTTCTCATAGGCCTTGATCGTCTCGCCAAAGCGGATAGCAAGCTTCTGGGAGGTATCGGTTGCGATGCGCTGCGGCGTATCGGGAAGGAACGGGTTCGGGATACGGACGTTCACGACGGTATCGAGGAACTCCTTCGGGTCAAGAACCCCGGGGTTCACCACCACCGGAAGACCTTCCCTGTAGCCCAGGCGTTCTGCCATGGCCTTCAGGTCCTGATCCTTCATCTCATCGGAGATCTTCGTGTAACCGAGCAGGCAGCCGTACACCGCAAGGAGCGTGTGCAGCGGATTCAGGCAGGTGGTGACCTTCATGCGCTCAACCTTGTTGACGGTTTCACGGTCAGTAAAGAGGACTCCCGCCTTCTCAAGAGCCGGTCTTCCGTTCGGGAAGGCATCCTCGATGACGAGGTACTGGGTCTCCTCGGCGTTGACAAACGGTGCAATCCAGGTCTTCTTCGATGTGACCACAGGATCGACGCCCTGAAGGCCGTCCTTCTTTAAAATCTCCTGGACCGATGCATCCGGGCGGGGTGTGATCTTGTCGATCATCGACCACGGGAAGCTGACCTTTGCGGGATCATTGAGGTAGTCGACAAAGCCCTGATCTGCTTTCCCATTCTCAGCCCATGCCTTGGCGTAGGCGATGACGGCGTCATAGAGCTTCTGTCCGTTGTGGGAGCAGTTGTCGGTGCTCACCATGGCGATCGGGAGCTTTCCTGCCTGATACCTTGCATACAGGAGAGAGACCACCTTGCCGATGTAGCTCACGGGAGCTGCAGGGCCTGCCTTGAAGTCTGCCTCGACGGCCGGCAGGATCTGTCCCCTGCCGTCCGCGATGGCATAGCCCTTCTCGGTCACGGTGAAGGTGCAAAGCTGCAGGCTCTTCGATTCAAAGATCTCCTTCAGGCGTCCGAACTCTGCCGGGCGTTCGGAATCGAGGATGCAGGACTCTGCGATCGAGCCGATGACGTCCTTTTCAATGCTGCCGTTCGACTTTAAGGTAACAAGGACGGACAGGTTGTCGTGCGGGCGGTACTGCTTCTCGACGATCTCGTAGTCATACCCTTCGGCCACGATGATACCGGTCTTTGAGTCGTCCTCTTCCAGGAGCTTCTGGGAGAGCGCCGCATGGAAGGCACGGAAGATGTTTCCTGCTCCGAAGTGCACCCAGGTCGGGTTCTTTTTGGTTTCGATGGTCATGGCCTTCCGGTCATAGGACGGCAGGCGGTAGCCCGCATCCTCGAAGGCCTTTCTGTTTTCCAGTCCCTTATCGGTCAGTTCCAGCATGATTCCCCTCCTTACTTTCTGTCTGCCTTTCCAATCGCCTCGAACAGACCGCAAAGGTATGCGGCGCCGAGTGCTCTGTCATAGAGTCCGTATCCGGGCATTGCGACCTCGTCCCAGATCATGCGGCCGTGATCCGGACGGACCGGTCCGTCAAAGCCGATGTCGTGCAGGGCCTTGACGATCTCGTACATGTCGAAGGTGCCATCGCTCGATAAGTGCGCTGCCTCCTCGAAGTTCGTCGGAGAGTGGAACTTGAGATTTCTGATATGGGCAAAGTGGATTCTTCCCGGAAGGCTGCGGATGATATCCGGCAGGTTGTTGCCAAGGTTCGTGCCAAGGGATCCGGTGCACAACGTCAGGCCGTTGTGCTTATTGTCCACCGCCTGCATCAGGTGCAGGATGTGGGCCTTGTCGGTGATGATTCTGGGCAATCCGAACACGCTCCAGGCCGGATCGTCCGGGTGAATGGCCATGTTGATGTCATACTTGTCGCAGACCGGCATGATGGCGTTCAGGAAGTAGACGAGGTTGTCGAAGAGCTTGTTCTCATCGATGTCCTTGTACATCTCGAAGAGCTCCTTGACGTGCGCCATGCGCTCCGGCTCCCAGCCGGGCATCACGGTGCCGTTCATCTCGCCCTTGATCGACTCGAACATCTTTTCGGGGACGATTTTGTCAACGGCTTCCTGCGTGTAGGCAAGAACCGTGGAACCGTCGGGACGGCGGCGGGCAAGCTCGGTTCTCGTCCAGTCGAACACCGGCATGAAGTTGTAGCACACCATGTGGATGTCCTCTTTGCCGAGGTTCTCCAGGGACTTGATGTAGTTGTCGATGTCCTTATCGCGGTCCTTCGATCCGGTCTTGATCGCATCGGAGACGTTCACGGACTCGATGCCGGAGATGTGAAGGCCTGCGTCCTCGACCTCCGTCTTCAGGGCGTGGATCTCGTCCTGCGGCCAGAGCTCTCCTGGTTGCTTGTCATAGAGCATCGTGATGACGCCCTTTACATAGGCCGTCTGACGGATCTGCTTTAAGGTCACGGTATCGAATTTCGAGCCGTACCAGCGCATTGTCATTTCCATTTTTCATACCCTCCATCTGTATCAAACCCTTGTGATGAGCTCACATCGAAGCTCCTCTGTTTCATGCCTGCAGTATATCGCCGGGGTATCTTTGAGTCGATTGCGGGGATTGTTGACTACATTGCAAAAGTTGCAGTATGCTTCCCGCAGGGAGGATTTTTTCATGAAAGCAGAGCTTCGCACCGCATTCCAGACCCGCCAGTACATGCTCTCCAAGGACTTCGAGATCTACTACTACGCGGACGTCCATCTTCGCCCCGTGCCGCTGCACGAGCACTCCTACTATGAGTTCTATCTCTTCCTTGAGGGAGAGGATGCGGCAATCGAGATCGGGGACAAAAGGCTGCCGCTTACCTACGGCACCATCGCCCTGATCCCGCCGGGCGTTCAGCACCGGAGCATCACAAGCCCTCTCTCGGACGTTCCCTACAGGAGGTTCGTGTTCTGGGTGAGCACCGCCTTTGCCCAGAGCCTTGTGCAGCGCTCTGCGGACTACGGGTATCTCATGCAGCAGGCGGCCGTCACGAAGAACTATCTCTTCCCGGTCTCCGTCGGCCGCTTTTCCCTGGTGCTCTCGAAGGCGATCCGGCTCCTCACGGAGCTTCATGAAAATCGATACGGCAGGGAGAGTGCCGTAGCTCTTTGCGTCGATGACCTGATCCTTTCCATGAACCGGTGCGTCTATGAGGAGAACCACGAGGAGACGGATGATGCGAAGGACCTCTTCCAGAACCTTGTCCTCTACATCGACGGTCACCTTGACGAGGACCTCTCCCTCGAGACACTCTCGGAGCGCTTCTATGTGAGCCGCTCCCACATCGCGCACACGTTCTCGGATACCATCGGCATCCCGCTCCACCAGTATGTATTAAAGAAGCGCCTCGAGGCCGCAAGAAGTTCCATCCTCTCCGGGACGCCGGTGACAAAAGCGTTCCAATCCTTCGGTTTTACCGACTACTCCGCCTTCTACCGTGCCTTCCGGAAGGAGTACGGGCAGGGGCCGAAGGAATATGCACGCCTCTACAGCGCACAGGCCGGAAAAGATTCGTAAAGTTTCGCTTTCTGCTTGTCGCCTTTTCTCTTCAATCGTATAATGGTTTCCGTACGCACCAAAGCAAGGGAGTAGGGTATGGCTGTAACCATCAGAGATATCGCAGAAAAGCTTGGAGTTGCCCCGGGAACGGTTTCCAAGGGACTGAACGGAGCAAAGGACATCAGCGAAAGTACACGAAAACTGATTCTCGACACCGCCGTGGAGATGGGCTATACCACGAAGCGGGCGAAAAAGGCTGTGGACCACAGGCTGGTGCTCTTTATCGAAAACATGCGCTACGATACCGAGGACCTGTTCGGCTACGACGTGGTCCTTGGCTTTCAGCAGGTGGCCAATCAGGAAAACTGGCCGGTGGACGTCGTCCCGATCACCCCGGACTACCAGAAGGAAAACCCGTACGACCGCACGATGCGGGCAAACGGCTACATCGCATCCTACCTTGTGGGCCTCTCCCTGAAGGATCCCTGGATGCAGGAGCTTCAGGATACCCCCTATCCCACGGTCCTTCTCGACAACTACATCGGAACGAACCGGAACGTCTGTTCCCTCTCGACGGACAATGAGGAGGCGATGAATCTCATGATCTCGCACCTCATCAGCCTCGGGCACGAGAAAATCGCGTTTCTCGACGGCTCGGCGGGATCCCTCGTCTCCGACCAGCGCATGCAGTACTATCTCTCCACCATGCGCCGCTATCACCTGCCCATCAACCCGAACATGGCTGTCTACGGCTACTTCGTCTCCGACGCCGCAAAATACCACGTGCCGAACTTCGTGGAGCTCGGTGCAACGGCGATCCTGTGCGGCAATGATGACATCGCAAAAGGCGTCATCGAGAGCCTGAATACCCTGGGACTCAAAGTCCCGGAGGACGTGAGCGTCATCGGCTTCGACGACATGCCCTTTGCCGCACACCTGAATCCGCCTCTTACCACCATCCGGCAGGACCGGTTGGCTCTCGGGCGTGCTGCCGCCTACTCGATCAATGCACTCCTCAGGGACTGCGCCCTCTCCCGCCCGCAGCTTCGCCCGGAACTCGTCGTCCGGAAATCCACCGCGAAGGCAAGGCCGCGTCTTGTCACAAAGCTTGTCGAGGAGAAGGACTCGGTCCTTCGCGTCAACCCCTCGCTCTACGAGACCATCATGCGTTAGAACCTTCCCCCATCGCTCTTCTGGCCGCCGTAAAGGCGGCTTTTTTCAGATCTGTCGCTTATTGCGGGGATTCAATGTGACTGCCTTACTGATCCACTGGCATATAGGTATCGAGATACTGCTCTACTGTCTGAATCCATTTCAGGGAGATTGCATTATCATTCTGAAGGCCATGTCCGGAATGAGGCAGTACAAAATACCGGTAATCGACATGATTCTCTTCAAGCGCTGCCTGAAGACGCTTTGATGCGGCAAACGGCTGCATTTTATCGTGTGCCCCGTATGCCACAACTGTAGGAACCGGATTGTTTTGCACCCATTCTGCTGCCGCAATCGGCTTTACTTTTTCAAGATACGATCCGTCCGCAATCTCATCCGCCGTGATGGCTTCGCCGCTCATCGCACTGAACAGTGCTGCAGCGACCTCTCTCTGCTGCTCTGTTCCCGTTCCGGCTCCGAAGATGCCCCAGTCCTCCGCATAAAAACTGGAGGGACCGACTGCACCAAACGTCAGTACAACCGGGACCGGCGCGTCCGCACCGTCCCGATAGGCATAGATCATTGCCAGCGCATGTCCGGCAGAGCCTCCGGCAATCGTCATTTTATCGACCGGATAGCCGGCCTCCTTCGCCGCTTCAACCACTTTCGGCATCGCGTCCCTGATTTCGTCGGACTGCGTCAGTACGCTTGCATGACTCTTTTCATCGGCGAGGGTATAGTTGATTCCTGCCGCTACATATCCCTTTGAGCAAAGCCAGGAAAGCATCTCTTCATCTTCACTTTTATCTCCTGATGTAAAGCCGCCGGCATGCAGATAAACTGCAAGGCCATAGGAAGCTTTCGTATCGTCCCTGGGCAGATACAGATCAAACTTCTCCGCCTCGCCGTCGCCATAGGCAAGATCCGTTTTCCTTGTGCCAAGATCATCGCTCCATTTCACGGAATATTTCTGCATGGCAGGAGATTTTACGAGTTTCGATGCAGCGCCAAATCCAAAGGACAGCAGAAAGGCCGCAATACCAACTGCAACAAACGCACCCCGCTTCATAAAATATTTCCTCCAAAAAGTGTCCCGCCAAGGATCAGATTCCCGATTGCCCGCATCGCAAGCCTTCCTGCAATAAATCCGGCCGCAATCAGAATGACGAGTATCCTGTACCTCTTCTTTGTCATAATAGAGAATCCAGGCCGCAGTAGAAACCACGGGGCTTGCCCCGTGCCGCGAAGCGGTGCGGCCATCCCTTCCTTCAGGCAAATACAAGCCCC
>OMXP01000088.1 GCA_900315055.1 uncultured Lachnospiraceae bacterium | reverse complement strand
CCGCGTACGGATAAGTGAAACTAAAAACTCGGAGCACCAGGAATGATGCTCCGAGCGGTAGTGCCCGAATGGCGATGTCCAGAGATTTCGTAAGATCCCCTTGGCTGAGGGCGGCTATTTTTTTTATGCTTTATGTTTTCGCCCGTATGCAACACCGAGCTCGAAAACCCAAACCGTGTATTTCGATAAAAGACATCAAATCAAACACAGACATGTGGCATCCCTCCCTTCGAAAAGTCAGGAGGGCTGTTTTGCATAAACGCCCTCCTGCGAGGAAGGCTGACCGCCTACCGTTTTACGGCAGCACCCGGCCCTGTTTCCAGGACAGTATCAGCATAACAGAATCTTTTAAATCCATCAACAAAAAACCCGGTTTCCCGGGGTTTTATTTATCTTCTCATAAAAGAACGGAGCACCCTGCGGCACTCCGTTTCTTCTCTTTACTGTTCTGCTGTCTGGTCTTTTGATCAGTTGCTGTTCTCCTGCTGGGAGACAAGACCCAGCTTCTTCTCGATCTGGCTTACGTTCTCCCGCAGCTCGCTGTTCGTCTCGATGTCGTTCTTGATCTTGTCCACGCCGTGCATGACGGTGCTGTGGTCCTTCTTTCCGAGAAGCTTTGCGATGGAATCGAGGGTTGCGTCGGTGTACTTGCGGCAGAGGTACATGATGACCTGCCTGGGTTCCACGCACTCGGCGCTCTTCTTTCTCGATGCCACCATGGAGTAGCGGACATCATACTGCTCGCAGACCGTGTTCGCGATCATCTTCGGGGTGACGGCAGCGGCCTTTTCGGGATAGATGATGTCCTTTAAGGCTTCCCTTGCCATGTCGAGGGTGATCGGCACGTTGTTGAGCTTCGAGTAGGCGATGATCTTGTTGTAGGCGCCCTCCAGTTCCCGGATGTTGGAGCGGATATTCGTGGCGATGTACTCGAGGATCTCGTCGTCCACATCCTGCGGCGGCTGGTTGCGGCGTCTTGCCTCTTCGTTCTGGGATTCCTTGTTCTTCTGCAGGATGGCCATCCGGGTCTCGAAATCCGGCGGCTGGATGTCTGCGATGAGTCCCATCTCGAATCTCGAGCGGAAGCGCTCGTTCAGGGTCTGCATTTCTCTGGGCGGGCGATCGGATGACAGGACGATCTGCTTTCCTGCCGCATGGAGTTCGTTGAAGGTATGGAAGAACTCCTCCTGGGTGGATTCCTTGCCGATGATGAACTGAATATCATCGATGAGAAGCACATCCACGGTCCGGTACTTGTCGCGAAGCTTTGTCATGGACGCCGCATTACCGGAACGAATGGACTCGATCACTTCATTGGTAAAGGTCTCGGAAGTGACATACAGGACCTTGAGGTCCGGATTGTTCTCGAGAATATAGTGGCCGATGGAGTGCATGAGGTGGGTCTTTCCAAGTCCCGCACCGCCGTAGAGAAACAGCGGATTGTACACATCCCCCGGCGTCTCGGCGACGGCCTGGGAAGCGGAGGCTGCCAGGCGGTTGTTGGAGCCGATGACGAAGGTATCGAACTTGTACTTGGGATTGAGGTTTGCCTTCTCGGCGCGCTGGGCAATGAGATCCTCCTGCGCGCTCTTCTTCTGTGCCTCTTCCTTCTGCTCCTGTTCGGGCTCTTCCCCGGGAGCGGCAAAGACAAGATCGCAGGTCTCATCCATGAACTCGGAGATGGCAGCCGTCATGGGCTCCTTGTAGCGTCTGGTCAGGTAGTCGATCATCATCGGATTCAGGGATGGCACGTACACCGTGACCAGGTTCCCATCCACCGGTCCCAGTTTCAGATCCCGGATCCAGGTGTTATAGGATGTCTCGGTGATGTTGTAGTCGTGCTTCATCTGCTCCCGGATGTTTGTCCAGTTTTCTTCAAGTCTGGTCCTGTCCATTTGTTCTTGCCTTCCCCGTTTCTAATCGGACAAAAAAACGCCCTGCTTTCAAAGAGACGCAGTGCGTTGTTTCCCCGAACGTGTCCATATCTTAATATACTTTGAGGAAAACTTCAAAGCCCCGTCCGGTTCCACAGTTATCCACAATCGGGTGCGGGAAAATCACGTTGTCCACAAAAATTGTGGAAATGTGGATAACCGGTTCCGACCCGATTCACAAAACCCGCTTTTTCCCGTGGATATCACGTTTTTGAGAAGGCAGCCATTCTTCCTCTCCACGGCGGATTTCCCCTTTTCCACAGGTTTTCCACAAAATGTTCATAAGTGGCTTTCACTTATCCCCTCTGTGGACAGCTCATCCGGGGTACCATATCTTGTAAAAAAAAATTTTAAAAATCCATATCTTGTGCCCCGAAAAAGTGCCGCAAACCGTTGCAAATACTGGACTTTCCGGCTTGACGGGAAAAGGTCTCTTCACTATAATAAGAGAGCTGTTCTGAAATTCTGTTATGATTTCAACTGATCAATGGCAAACCATGTATGGTTTGACATCTGCATGGTCTGTTTACGTTTCACGAAGGAGGATTTACTCATGGCAAAGATGACATTTCAGCCCAAGAAGAGACAGCGTTCCAAGGTCCACGGCTTCCGTGCAAGAATGAAGAGCGCCGGCGGACGCAAGGTTCTCTCTGCAAGAAGAGCCAAGGGCAGAGCAAAGTTAACCGTTTAGTTCCTGCGAAAAGGGCCGCACCGAAACGGTGCGGCTTTCTTTGTATCACAGCACAAGAGATGGAATTACTGAAGAAAAACGAAGATTTCCGGAACTGCTACAGGCAGGGCAGGTCCTCATCCCGGGCAAACAGGCTGCTCGTTCTTTATCATACGAAGAACGGGCTGCCGCATAACAGAATCGGCATTTCGGTATCGAAGAAGGTCGGGAACAGCGTCGTCCGGCACAGGATCAAGCGGCTTGTCAGGGAAGTATACCGCCTGCAGGAGGACAGTATGAGGAATTCCTCCTCGTCCGATGGTGGTTCGGATATTGTGGTGGTGGCGCGCAGATCGGCCAACGGGGCCAGCTATCATGAGATCGAAAGCGCGCTCCTTGCACTTCTGGAGTCTTCCGGACTGAGGCAGACGCAATGAAAAAAGCAATGATTGCCGCCATCCGCTGGTATCAGAAATATCTCTCTCCGCTGAAGACGACGAAGTGTCCGTACATCCCCACCTGCTCCAACTACGGGATCCAGGCGATCGAGAAGTACGGCGCCCTGAAGGGCGGACTTCTGACTCTGTGGAGAATCCTGCGCTGTAACCCGCTTTCCCATGGCGGGTATGATCCCGTACCCTGAGAATAGGGAGGAGAGACACTTTGCGAAGAGCAACACCTTATCTGTTAACCAAAAACAACACCTTTCTGATCGGTCAGGTGGCATGGCTCCTCGGATGGCTGATGAACGGCATCTTCTTCATCCTGGAGAAGGCAAGCCTCGATTACATCGGCCTTGCGATCATCCTGTTCACGCTGGTCATCTACGCCGCCCTGACGCCGATCACCGTTCAGCAGCAGAAGTTTGCAAAGCTGCAGACCTACATGCAGCCGGATCTGAACAGGATTCAGAAGAAGTACGAGGGCCGCAAGGACCAGGACTCCATGGCGAAGATGCAGGACGAGATGAACGCCGTCTACAAGAAGTACGGCGTGCGTCCATCCGGCTCCTGCTGGCAGATGGTCGTGCAGATGCTGATCCTGTTCGCCCTCTACCAGGTCATCTACAACGTACCGGCCTATGTGACGAGCGTGCACAACGCATTCCTGCCGCTGGTGAACCAGATGATGAACATCGACGGCATGTCCGCCTACCTGCAGACCTTCTCCGCGGCGAACAACTTCTCGCGGCAGTTTGCAAGCGATGCCTTCACGTCCGGCAACGTGACAACGATCACGAACACCTACATCGATGTCCTGAACCGGTTCTCGACCAGTGACTGGACGAAGCTGACGACGGATTATCCGGCTCTCGGCTCCGTCATCACGACGACGACCGCACAGCTGCACCACTACAACTACTTCCTGGGCCTCAACATCGCCAATTCGCCGCTATACTCCCTGCGCAATGCCGCCGGCATCGCATCGGTCATCGGCGCCATCGCGGTGCCGGTCCTGTCTGCGGTGACACAGCTCATCAACGTGGCGCTGATGCCGCAGCAGAACGCCAACTCCGGCAACCAGCAGCAGGATCAAATGGCATCATCGATGAAGATGATGAACTACATGATGCCGATCATGTCCGCATTCTTCTGCTTCACCCTGCCGGCCGGCATGGGCATCTACTGGATCGCAGGTTCCGTGATCCGCTCCATCCAGCAGGTGGTGATCAACCATCACATCAACAAGATGGACATGGACGCCTACGTCAATGCCAACATGGAGAAGGCAAAGATCCAGGAGAAGAAGAAGGCGGTGAAGGAGTCCGGAAGCGGACAGACGTCTGACCGCCGCATGAGCGAGATTTCCACGATGAGCACGAAGCACATCGTATCCGGCAAGGCATCGACCGCAAAGAACATCTCGGAAGAGGACGAGAAGAAGTTTGCAAAGGCCCAGGAGACCTACAACAGCGGCAGAAAGTACCGCAAGGACTCCATCGCAGCCCGTGCAAACCTCGTCGCGGAATTCAACGATGCCGAGAAGACCTCTACCTACAAGACCCAGAACCAGCTGAAGAAGGAAAAGGCAGCCCGGGAAAAGGCCGAGGCGGAAAAGAAGGCCGCCGAGGAAGCCGCAAAGCAGAAGGCGGAAGAGACCGGCATGGGAGAGGTCAAGAACTGATTTTGAGGGAAAAGCAATGTCACAGGACTTTTTAGAATTTTCCGGGAAGACACTGGACGATGCCATCATGGCCGCCTGTGAAGCCTATTCGGTGCCGGGCGACCGCCTCGAGTACGAGGTGGTGGATCAGGGCAGTGCCGGTTTCCTCGGATTC
The DNA here is from genome assembly GCA_900315055.1 of uncultured Lachnospiraceae bacterium. Lineage (GTDB taxonomy): Bacteria > Bacillota > Clostridia > Lachnospirales > Lachnospiraceae > CAG-791. The sequence continues at coordinate 6,667 of OMXP01000088.1, read as the reverse complement.
AATGCAAAAGACGCGAAGATCCGCGCAAGAGTAAAGGACGTCGAAAAGATGACCTCGTCCCGGGCCGAGAAGCCCCAGGGCGATGTGCTCACCCAGAAGGCGCCGAAGTTCGATGCGCCGGTAAGACGGGATGCGGTCTACTCCCCGGAGGCCGATGCGAGCAGCGAGGCGCGCTATGAGAAGTACGCCAGGGAGTTCGGCACGGGAGAAAATTACAACCCGAAGGCAGCAAAGAAGAATGCAAACGGCCGGAAGAACCGCCGCGATGACCGGAGCCTTCACGTAAAGAAGGCCGGCTACGGCGACTTCACGAAGGGTGCGGACATCGATGATGTTCCGGCACCGACTCCGGAGAAGAAGAAGGAGCACGAGGAGCCGAAGGTCCATTACACGAAGGAGCAGATCGATGCCTTCTCGAAGAAGGGCGTCGATTTCCTGACGGCGATGTTCGAGGCCATGAAGATGCAGGTCACGATCACCACCTCGTTTGATGAGAAGGAGAACATCCTCACCATCAACTTCGACGGCGATGACATGGGTGCCCTCATCGGAAAGCGGGGCGCAACGCTCGACTCCATCCAGTATCTCGCATCCCTTGTCATCAACAAGGGAATCCCGGGCTATGTCCACGTAAAGACGGACACCGAGAACTACCGCGCAAGACGCAAGAAGACACTCGAGAACCTCGCCCGCAACTGCGCCGGCAAGGTAAAGCGTACGCATCACGCCGTGAGCCTTGAGCCGATGAATCCGTACGAGAGACGGATCATTCACTCGGCCCTGCAGAACGACAGGTACGTGACCACCTACAGCACCGGAGAGGATCCGGACCGCCGGGTTGTCATCGCACCCAAGCGCTGAAGCACAAAGACGAACAAAACGAAAGGGATCTGCCAGTGCGGCGGATCCCTTTTGCTTTGCCTGCAAATGCGCTCTGATCTGCTATACTGTCAAAAGCAGAGGTTTCATTGAGAACATCGGGGTTTACGGGTAAAGACGGGAGGCACTCATGGCACTTACCTTCAATGAAGACAGGAACGACACCATCGCCGCGATCGCGACGGGACTGACGCAGTCCGGGATCGGCATCATCCGCATCTCGGGGCCGGACGCCATACAGGTCGGGGACCGGATCGCAAAGACGAGGAAGGGAAAGAGAGTCTCCGACTTTGAGCCGTCCGTCATGCACTTCTGCGACATCACGGATCCGTATACAAAAGAAAAGCTCGACGAGTGCCTTGTCACGGCCTTCCATGCGCCCCACAGCTACACCACGGAGGATACGGTGGAGATCAGCACCCACGGCGGTGTCTATGTGATGAACGAGGTGCTCTCCCTCTGTCTTCGTCAGGGAGCCCGGCTGGCGGAACCCGGGGAGTTCACAAAGAGAGCGTTCCTCGGCGGAAGGATTGATCTTACCCAGGCCGAGGCAGTGATGGATCTCATCTCGTCCGAAAATGACTTTGCCAGGAAGACCGCCCTTCGTCAGATGGACGGAGCCCTGAAGGATGAGATCGAATCGATCCGTGAGAGGATCCTGCACGAGGAGGCCTTCATCGAGTCCGCTCTGGACGATCCGGAGAACTACTCGATGGACGGCTACCCGGAAAAGCTGAAGAGGATCTGTTCGGATCTTGTGGACTCTCTGAATGCGATGATCCTCCGCAGCAGGAACGGCCGGGTCCTTCGCACCGGCGTCCGCACGGTCATCGTCGGAAAGCCGAACGCGGGAAAAAGTTCCCTTCTCAACTACCTGACCGGAGAGGAACGGGCCATCGTCACTGATGTCCCCGGCACTACGCGGGATACCCTCGAGGAGAAGGTGCGCCTTGGCGACGTGGAGCTGGTCCTCACCGATACCGCAGGGATCCATGAGACGGACGATGCCGTGGAGCGGATCGGCGTCGAGAGGGCAACGAAGGCCCTTGATGACGCAGACCTTGTCCTGTACCTCATCGACAGTGCGGATGGAATCACCGGAGAGGATGAAAAGATCGCAACCCTCATTGCAAAGAGGGTGCTCTCCGGAAATACCCGCTGCATCGTCCTGTTCAACAAGAGCGACCTTCCGGGACGGGTTTCGGACGAGGATACGAAGCGCCTGTTTCGCATCGCGATGACAGGAGCCGGAAAGGCGCCGGACGAGGTGATCAATTACCGGAAGATCGACAGCCTCCACATTTCGGTGAAGGACGGAACGGGACTTTCGGACCTGAAGGACAAGATCGGGCAGATGTTCAGGACGGGCGAGCTCCTGTCCTCGAACGAGGTCCTCTTAACCTCCGGGCGGCAGCTGCAGGAGGCAGTGAAAGCAAGAGATTCTCTGCTTCTTGTGATGCAGAGCATAGAGAAAGGCATGACAGAGGAAGTGTACTCCCCGGATCTTATGGCAGCGTATGCGGCCCTTGGAAGGATCACAGGAGAGCAGGTGGAGGACGATCTTGTCGAGAAGATCTTCTCCGAGTTCTGTCTTGGAAAGTAGTAAAAGAGAATGGCAAAGAATTATGAACTGACCTGTGATGTCTGCGTCATCGGCGCGGGGCATGCAGGGTGTGAGGCGGCCCTGGCAAGTGCAAGGCTCGGTCTTGAGACGGTGGTGTTTACGATGAACACGGACGCCATCGCGATGATGAACTGCAACCCCCACATCGGGGGATCGAGCAAGGGCCACATCGTGAGGGAGATCGACGCCCTCGGCGGGCAGATGGGAAAGAACATCGATCAGACCTTCCTGCAGTCGAAAATGCTGAACCGCTCCAAGGGCCCCGCGGTCCATTCGCTGCGAGCCCAGGCGGACAAGGCGGCGTATGCACGGCGCATGCGTCAGACCCTCGAAAATCAGCCGCATCTCACCATCCGGCAGGGCGAGGTTGTGGACATATTGACCGATGAGGATAAAAATGGTACCTCCGGTCAAAGGAAAATAACGGGCGTAGTGGTCAATACGGGAACTATTTACCACTGCAGGGCCGTCATCATCTGCACCGGTACCTACCTGAACGCCCGCTGCCTTGTCGGCGAGTGTATTACCGAAACCGGTCCATCCGGCATGCAGCGCTCAACCTACCTTCGGGATGCGCTGGCAAAGCTTGGCATCACCACCCGCCGCTTCAAGACCGGCACGCCCGCCCGCATGGACGGGAGAACTCTCGACTACTCGAAGATGAAGCGGCAGGACGGAGATCCCGTCATCGAGCCGTTCTCGTTCTCGACGGATCCGGCATCAATCCAGAAGGAGCAGGTGCCCTGTTATCTTACCTATACCAATGAGAAGACCCACGAGATTATCCGGGAGAACATCGACCGCTCGCCGATCTACGCCGGGATCATCGAGGGCACGGGTCCCAGGTACTGCCCCTCGATTGAGGACAAGGTGATCAAGTTCCCGGACCATGACCGGCATCAGGTATTCATCGAGCCGGAAGGGTCAGATACAAACCTCATGTACATCGACGGGATGTCGTCCTCGATGCCGGACGATGTGCAGCAGGAGATGTACCGCACCGTCCCGGGACTTGAGCACTGCAGGATTGTGAAGAACGCCTACGCGATCGAGTACGACTGCATCAATGCGAATATCCTGAAGCTCTCACTGGAAACAAAGGCTGTCAGCGGCCTGTTCTGCGCGGGACAGTTCAACGGCTCGTCCGGGTACGAGGAGGCGGCGGCTCAGGGACTGATTGCGGGCATCAATGCGGCGATGAAGCTGAAAGGCCGCGGCCCGCTGATCCTGAAGCGCTCGGAGTCCTACATCGGGGTCATGATCGATGATCTCGTGACAAAGGACAACCGGGAGCCCTACCGCATGATGACCTCGAGGGCCGAGTACCGGCTGCTGCTTCGTCAGGACAACGCGGACCTCCGGCTTCGAAAGTACGGCTACGAGGTGGGTCTTGTCTCGAAGGAAGACTATGAAAAGACCGAGACGAAGCGGGCACAGATCCAGGCAGAGATCGCAAGACTGAAGGAGACAAAGGTCGGTGCCGCGGCGGAGAACCAGAAGGTGATGGAGCGCATCGGCTCCGCACCGATCAGGACACTTACGAGTCTCTCGGATCTTCTCTGCCGGCCGGAGATGACCTATGAGATGCTGAAGGACCTCGACCCGGACCGGCCGGCTCTTTCGAAAGAGGTCACCACCCAGGTGGAGATCGAGATCAAGTACGAGGGGTACATTAAGCGGCAGGAGAAGCAGGTGAAGGAGTTCGAGCGGCTCGAGGCAAGGAAGATCCCGGACGATATCGACTACGATGACGTGAAGAGTCTTCGCCTGGAGGCAAGGCAGAAGCTGAAAGCCCTCCGCCCCGCATCCATCGGACAGGCAAGCCGCATGGCGGGTGTCACACCGGCGGATGTGAACGTGCTTCTCATCTACCTCGACACGAGAAACCGAAAGGAAGGAAAATGACAGAACAGGAAGAGACCCTGATCCGGGATCTTGGGAAACTCAGTCCGGAGCGGACGCTCACGGATACGCAGCTTGAACAGCTCCGGATCTTCAAGGAGAACCTCATCGAATGGAACAAGGTGATGAACCTCACCGCAATCACCGAGCCGGATCAGATCTACGGGAAGCACTTCCTCGACAGCATGACGATGGTGAGAATCGAGCAGGAGGCGGGGATCCCGAAGACACCTGATAAGAAGAAACCCTTCCGGATCATCGATGTCGGTACCGGCGCGGGCTTCCCGGGACTGGTTCTTGCCATCCTGTATCCGGACCTTTCCGTGACGCTTATGGATTCTCTGAACAAGCGGATCAACTTTCTTGAAGATACGGCAAAGAAGGCAAAGATCATGAATGTCACGTGCATCCATGCAAGAGCGGAAGAGCTTGCCAGAAATAAGGAGTACCGGGAACAGTATGATCTTGCGGTATCCAGAGCGGTTGCCAACCTCTCGACGCTGTCCGAGTACTGCCTGCCGTTTGTGAAGGTTGGCGGGTCCTTTGTCGCCTACAAGTCGGAGAAGATCGAAGAGGAGCTGCCGGCGGGAGAGAAGGCACTGAAGATCCTCGGGGGAAAGATCGCAAAGAAGGATGACTTTACCATCACCGAGGGCGGCGAAGAGGTCAGAAGGAGTCTTGTCCTCATCAGAAAGGAAAAGCAGACCCCGAAAGCCTATCCGAGAAAAGCGGGGACCCCGGCAAAGGAGCCACTTGGAACGAAATAGAAAATCAGCGCGATGTTTCACGTGAAACATGAAACATTAAGAGAAAGACCTGTCCGGAATCCGACCGGGCAGGCCTATTTGCATCCAGGATGTTTCACGTGAAACATCCAGCTCCGCTTTCTGCTGAGTTTGACTCCGGGCATGAAAAAGGAGAGAGCCGGAATTTCTTTTCCGACTCTCTCCACCTGAATTTCTGCTGTTTGCTGTTTTACTTCAATTCGGCTGCTCTGCACTTTGCGCAGTCCTCTGCCCACTTGCCCGTGATCTCCATGCAGCAGTGTCCCGTGGTCTCCTTTTCCTGCGCGATCATCTTTGATTCCGGACTTTGATGTTTCACGTGAAACATCCGATTACGGGGGAGTCGGAAATGGTATCATCGAAAGGGTAAGGTTTCTGATTCTGAAGGGGGAGATTATTGCATGAAACGCATCGGTTCCGTTCTGCTGTCTGTGCTTCTTGCCGTGGGGATTCTGTTTCAGCCGGTGAGTGCTAAGGCGGCATCCAAAAACTCGCTGAGGACACTTCTCGATTCCCAGACACTTTATCCGACAATCACCGGGGAGACCTACTGCGATACCATTACGGCGCAGATCCTTGCGGCGATCACGAATGATTCGATGGATACCTATGACAAAGTGAAAGCCTGCTACGACTATCTCATCAATGAGAGCTGCTACAGGGGGTGTGGAACTCCGGAACCCTACACGGGAATCGGGGATCCGGATCCGTTTTACCTCGTCGGGGAGGACGGGTATTTACCCTCCGGTGCGCTGGGGCTGCAAGAATGCTGAAGTACCGGTCAGGCGTCTGTGACAGCTATGCGCTCGCCTTTGCAAGCCTGTGCCGGCAGATCGGCCTCAACTGCTGCGTGGTCAGCGGACAGACGCAGAAGAGCGGCGGCGGGTATACCCCGCACACCTGGTGTGAGATGTGGCTGAACGGGAAAGCCTACTACTTTGATCCCGATGTCGAGGACAACATCGCAAACGGCGGAAAGTCGAAGTCAGCGGGCCACGGGAAGATTACCTGCCAGTACTTCGGAAAGACCTACACGCAGACGCCGGCGCGCTTCCAGCGCGTCGAGATGATTTATCCGGATTTTCTTCCGTTGACAAGTCTCTCGAAGGGCGGTGCGGAACACTATCCGGATCAGATCCTGACAGAGGTACAGGAGATCTCCCAGAACGCCTCCTCCTTCGAGGAGTACGTCGGCAACATGATGGCCGTCGAGACGCAGTACCAGCAGGGCCTTCGGACCTGGACGCCGCAATTTAACGGCATCTGCTATTATTGTTACTGACGATAGAAAGAAACAGGGCTGGATGAAGAACAGACCTGTCTGAGAGTGCATATATAAAAGGAGCCCGGTGTCCTGAACGGACATCGGGCATATTTTCTGGTGCGCTCGGCGGCGCACGTTTCTAACTGGTGTAAATCCAGAATCCACCCGGTAGTGGGAAGGATATAGCCGAAGGCAAGGGTGTCCATCGCGAGA
>OMXP01000029.1 GCA_900315055.1 uncultured Lachnospiraceae bacterium | reverse complement strand
AACATCGTTCATGATGCCTGGCACGGGGAGTGGAATTATGTCGTTTACCCTCAGCCTACGTCCTCAAAATGTACGAGCTAATTTTTAACAGCTCCTAAGATAAAAGCGAAGAATGGAACCACCTATACCATGTATGAATACTACTTATTATTAAATAGTAAATTCACATCGAATATTTATAACCAATATGTAACCAATTGCGCGTAATTTCATTCAGATTTTCATCACCTGAAGCATTAACTCGCGCACAATCAAACACACGAAAAACATGATAAAATCAACGAAAACGGAAAAGGCGCCAAGTCTTTCGACTTAGCGCCCCTTCCGGTGAATAAAGAATAGAGAATATAGTTCAGCAAGCCGCGCAGCGGTTATAGCTGAAGCGAAGAATCGGAACCTCCGCCCCTTCGCTTCAGCAGTACCCGCATTTGCAGGTCCTGCTGAGTACCCAGAGGTTACTACTGTCCGGATGCTCCGTAGTTGGACAGCACGCGGGCCGACGGATCGTCGACGTCGCAGCCGGGCCAGCTTCTGTTCGGCATCCAGAAATCCGGGATCAGCTGATCCTGGTTCGGATAGTACTTCTCGAAGATCTCGCGGTAGAGCAGAGACTCCTTCGTGAACGGCTGTGCATGCGTGTACTTCTTGCGCTTTTCCTCGAACTCTTCATCGGTGTAATAGCTGTTCGCATAGTCGATGATGTCGTTGCGAAGAGAGTGGCCGACAGCATCGGAGAAGGCGGCCTTTTCACGCATCAGGATGTTGTACGGAATCAGGTTGTCCTTTTCAAAGGCATGACGCAGGAGGTACTTGCCGATGCCGTAATGGTTCATCTTCTTCTCGGGATCGATGTGCATGACGTAGTCGACGAAATCCAGATCGCCGAACGGTACGCGGGCCTCGAGGGAGTTGACGGAGATGCAGCGGTCTGCACGGAGAACATCGTAGACGTTGATCTCATGGATACGTTTCTCGGCTTCCTTCTGGAATTCCTCCGGGCTCGGGGCGAAGTCGGTGTACTTGTACCCGAATAGCTCATCGGAGATCTCGCCGGTCAGGATGACGCGGATGTCACTGGTCTCGTGGATGTTCTTGCAGACCAGATACATGCCGATCGAGGCACGCACCGTCGTGATGTCGTAGGTGCCGAGCGCCGCGATGACGGGCTCGAGGGCGTTGATGACATCGTCTCTTGAGATGATGACCTCGTGATGATTGGAGTGAATGAACTCTGCGACCTCACGCGCATACTTGAGGTCAATGGCGTCGATATCCATGCCGATGGAGTAGGTCTCCAGGGGCTTTTTGGAGAACTTTGCGGCAACGCCGCAGACAAGAGAGGAGTCGAGGCCGCCGGAGAGGAGATATCCGACCGGTGCATCGGCGTCGAGACGCTTCTCAATGCCGCGCAGAAGCTTGTCATGGATGTTCTGTGCAATGACATCCATGTCGTCATGCGTGTAGTAGGTCACCTTCGCGGGATCGCGATAGGTGTGGAACTCTCCGTCCTTATAATAGGTTCCGGGAGGGAACGGATAGATCTTGTCGCACAGTCCGATGAGCATCTTGGGCTCGGAGGCAAAGACGATCACATGATTTTTGTCGTAGCCGTAATAGAGGGGACGAATGCCGATCGGATCACGGGCTGCGATGTACTGGTCCTCATCGGCATCATAGATGATGAGGGCATACTCCGCATCGAGGAGCTTGAACATGTCGATGCCGTACTCCCGGTAAAGGGGGAGCAGGATCTCGCAGTCGGAATCGGACTTGAAGGTATATCCCTTGCCAAGGAGAAAGTCCTTGAGAGGACGGAAGCCGTAGATCTCGCCGTTGCAGGCCACGTAACTGGATCCGAACTGGAACGGCTGCATGCCTTCCGGGGTCAGGCCCATGATGGACAGGCGGTTGAATCCCAGGTACCCGTTTCCGGTGTCGACGATTCTGGAATCATCGGGACCGCGGGAAATGGTGGTTTTCAGTGCCGCTTCTACGTCATCTCTGGACGCGCTTTTGTCACAATAACCAAGTATGGAACACATTTTTTAACTGCCTTTCTATATACTCTATTCAGGTTCTGACTGCTGACCGGATTCACCTTTCCGGGAAACAAAAAACGACAATGAGACGGTGGCAGAATATCTGCCGCCTGGCCTCATTGCCGTTTCGCAGTCGATTTGTTGCCAAGATTATTGCGCCGGCGCCTTCCGTTTGTCAAGCGGGATTTTAAAGCTGTGCCGGAAAATACTATGGGCTTCTTTCCGTTTTCCTGCATGTTCAGATGCCAGCCGCAGATCTTTCGTAATAAGAAACAACAGGTGCTGTTTCCGGGTACGGACTGGCAAAGATGGGGACTGTGACGGGATATCAGTCAACTCAGTCATGTTTTTTTGTATACAAAAACGGGGTTGACAGATTGAACCCGCCGGTTATAATCGGAGGCATAAAGCAAAGGCGCTTTGAGGACACAGTTGTGCCCTCAAGGCGCTTTTTTTGTTTGACTGTATCAAAACAGGAGGAATGGAGAATGGAAGCAACAGTAAACGTCCCGGAACTGTACGGTTCCCTGGTGTTTAACGACAAGGTGATGAAACAGCGCCTGCCGAAGGACATCTACCAGGCAGTCAAGAAGACCAGTACACAGGGGACTCACCTCGAACTTGACGTCGCCAACTGCGTCGCCTCCGCCATGAAGGAGTGGGCGATCGAACACGGTGCAACACACTTCACACACTGGTTCCAGCCGATGACCGGCCTGACCGCAGAGAAGCACGACAGCTTCATCTCTCCGGATGGAATGGGCGGCGTGATCATGGAGTTCTCCGGCAAGGAACTGGTCAAGGGCGAGCCCGATGCATCGAGCTTCCCGTCCGGCGGTCTGAGAGCAACCTTTGAAGCAAGAGGCTATACTGCGTGGGATCCGTCTTCCCCGGCCTTCATCAAGGACGGCACCTTATACATCCCGACCGCATTCGTTTCCTACAGCGGCGAGGCACTCGACAAGAAGACCCCGCTCCTTCGCTCGATGGAAGCGCTCTCCGACGAGGCCGTGAAGGTTCTGCATCTGCTCGGACTCAAGAACGTCACCCATGTCAACACCACGGTGGGCTCCGAGCAGGAGTACTTCCTGATTGACAAGGAAATGTACATGAAGCGCAAGGACCTCGTGATGTGCGGACGCACCCTGATCGGTGCACCGGCACCCAAGGGCCAGGAGATGGAGGATCACTATTTCGGCGTCCTGAAGCCGAAGGTGTCCGCTTACATGCATGATCTGGATCAGGAGCTGTGGAAGCTCGGCGTTCCGGCAAAGACCAAGCACAACGAGGTCGCGCCGTCTCAGCACGAGCTGGCACCGATCTATGAGAACGTCAACGTGGCCACGGATCACAACCAGCTGACCATGGAGATGATGAAGAAGGTTGCCGACAAGCACGGCATGGCCTGCCTGCTTCACGAGAAGCCGTTCGAAGGCGTCAACGGATCCGGCAAGCACAACAACTGGTCCATCTCCACGGATACGGGTATCAACCTGCTCGATCCCGGCAAGGATCCCTTCGAGAACCTGCCGTTCCTGGTCACCCTGGTCAGCGTCATCGCAGCAGTCGATGAGTATCAGGATCTGATGCGCGTCTCTGTCGCTACGGCCGGAAACGATCACCGCCTCGGCGCAAACGAGGCGCCGCCGGCAATCATCTCCATCTTCGTCGGTGATGATCTCGCAGCTCTGTTAAAGGCTGTCGATGACGGCACGGCATTCAAGAGCAAGGGCAAGACCCAGATGAGCATGGGCGCCCAGGTTCTGCCGCACATCAAGAAGGATACCACGGACCGCAACAGAACGAGCCCGTTTGCCTTCACCGGCAACAAGTTCGAGTTCCGTATGCCCGGTTCCTCCCTGTCGGTTGCAGATCCCAACATTGTCCTGAACACGGCAGTCGCCGAGAAGTTCAGCGATGTCTACGATGAACTGAAGGATGTCCCGGCTGAAGAGCTTGAGGGCAAGGTCAGAGAGCTCGTCAAGAAGATGCTCGACGAGCACAAGAGAATCCTGTTCAACGGCAACGGCTACACCGATGAGTGGGTTGAGGAAGCTGCAAAGAGAGGCCTCGACAACCTGAAGTCTCTGCCGGAAGCAATGCCAAGACTGATTGCCGACAAGAGCGTCGAGCTCTTCACAAAGCACAAGGTCTTCACGCAGACCGAGCTGGATTCCCGCTACGAGATCTTCCTGGAGAACTACTCCAAGACCATCCACATCGAGTCTCTCACCATGCAGGATATGGTCCGCAAGGACTTCACGGCAGGTCTTGTATCCTATGAGAAGGATCTGACCGAGGCTGCAGCCGCAAAGAAGAGCGTTCTTCCGTCTGCCGGCTGCAAGTACGAGACCGGTATTCTCGAGAAGCTTGATACCCTTGAGAGCTCCATTGATGAGGCACTGGCAAAGCTCGATGCCGACACCAAGGTGGCAGAGGGAAAGAGCGATGTACTCGAGTCCGCAGAGTACTATCAGGCAACCATCCTTTCCGACATGGACAGCCTGCGCGCAGGTGTCGATGCCGCCGAGGCACTGATCCCGAACGAGTACCTGTCCTATCCGACGTATGAGGAGATGCTCTTCTCGACCAGATAGTATTGGCTGACTCCAGCGGGCAAAGCCGCTGTTCAGAGCCGGTTGCGACGCCCCTCCTGTAAATGTTTGTCAAAACCGGCATGTTACCTTCCTTTTTTCATTACCCTGAGAGGATTGTTCCGGATACCGGGACTCCAAACCGGTGTCCAGGGGCAATTCGCTCTATATAATGGAAAAACCCTTTTCAAGACCCTCCCGAATCGCCTTGTCTGCGGTTTGTGAAGTGGAACAAATACCGTACCTTCCCGGTGGCGAAATCAGACTGTCCCTGACGCTGATTTCAAAACCGGGTTGGTGCGTTTTTTGCGGATTTTTTCAGGACGAAAGAAAATAAGGAAATTCAGCCTGTTTGGTTTAAAAAGAAAAGCAAACCGCACGATCTGCTTTAGAAACGAAGGGTTTGCAAATGGTAAGGGATGTATCCTAGGATTTAGATATAGCGAAAATGTATTTTAATATCCATTTTCCAATGAATACGATATAATATCCAAAAACCGGTCAAAGCACGAAAGTAAGGGTACTGCTTATGGACAACGTTCAATTCAAAAAGAAGGAATACGATCTCAAGGCGATGTACGAATCTCTGCAGCAGGAACACGATGCCTGCGGCATCGGTACCATCGTCAACATCGACGGACACCAGGATTATCAGGTCCTCGATGATGCACTGCACATCGTGGAGAAGCTCGAGCACCGCGCCGGCAAGGATGCCACCGGCAAGGTCGGCGACGGCGTCGGCATTCTGACGCAGATCAGCCACAGCTTCTTCAAGAAGGCTGCCGCAGAGTGCGGCATCACCCTCGGAGACGAGCGGGACTACGGCATCGGCATGTTCTTCCTGCCGCAGGACAACTTGAAGCGCACGTTCGCCATGCGCATGATGCAGGTCATCACCGAGAAGGAGGGCCTGAAGTTCCTCGGCTGGAGAAACGTCCCGGTTCACGCCGATATCCTCGGCGAGCCCGCACGCAACTGCATGCCGTGCATCATGCAGTGTTTCATCGAGCGTCCGAAGGACGTCTCCCGCGGCGTCGAATTCGACCGCAGGCTCTATGTCGTGCGGCGTGAGTTCGAGCAGTCCTCGGAGGATACCTACATCTGCTCGCTCTCTTCGCGCACCATCGTCTACAAGGGCATGTTCCTCGTCAAGCAGCTGCGCAATTTCTATGACGATCTGCAGAGCCATGATTACAAGACGGCCATCGCCATCGTCCATTCGAGATTTTCGACGAACACCACGCCGTCCTGGAACCGTGCGCACCCGTATCGTTTCCTTGCCCACAACGGCGAGATCAATACGATTCGGGGCAATATCGACCGTATGTTTGCCCGTGAGGAGACGATGACTTCCCCGAACATGGAGAAGGACATCGACAAGATCTTCCCGGTCTGCAACACGTCCGGTTCGGACTCCGCTGTCCTCGACAACACGCTGGAGTTCCTGTACATGAACGGCGTCGATCTGCCGCTTGCGACCATGATTCTCATCCCGGAGCCCTGGAAGCACAACAACTTCATGGATCAGGACAAGAAGGATTTCTACCACTACTACGCAACGATGATGGAGCCCTGGGACGGCCCGGCGGCACTCCTGATTTCGGACGGCGACATGGTGGTCGCAACCCTCGACAGAAACGGCCTCAGACCGTCGCGCTATTACATCACCGATGACGGGAGACTGATCCTCTCCTCCGAGGTCGGCGTGCTCGATATCGCACCGGAGCACATCGTGCGCAAGTCCCGTCTCGAGCCCGGCAAGATGCTGGTGGTCGATACGAAGCAGAAGCGCATCATCGCGGACGAGGAGCTCAAGAGTCATTACGCACACCGCCAGCCCTACGGCGAGTGGCTCGACCGCAACCTCCTGCATCTCGAGGATCTGAAGATCCCGAACAAGAAGATTCCGACCCATACGCAGGAGATGCGGGACAAGCTCTACAAGGTCTTCGGCTATACCTATGAGGACGTGAAGGATCTGATCATGCCGATGGCAACCACCGGTGTCGAGCCGACGGTCTCCATGGGCCATGACGTGCCGCTTGCAGTGCTCTCGAACAAGAGACAGAGCCTGTACAACTACTTCAAGCAGCTGTTCGCCCAGGTCACGAACCCCCCGATCGACTCCCTGCGTGAGAAGATCGTCACCGATACGACCGTCTACATCGGTTCCGATGGCGACCTGCTCAACGAGAAGAGCGGCAACTGCACGGTGCTCGAGGTCAACAACCCGATCCTGACGGGCGTTGATCTGATGAAGATCCGCTCCCTGAACCGGCCCGGCTTCCACGTGCAGACGCTCTCGATTCTCTACTACAAGAATACGAGCCTTGAGCGTGCCCTCGAACAGCTGAACATCGCGGTCGACCGCGCGGCCACCAACGGCTACAACATCATCATTCTCTCCGACCGCGGCGTCGATGAGAACCACGTGCCGATCCCGGCACTTCTAGCGGTCTCCTCCGTGGAGCAGCACCTGGTGCGCACGAAGAAGAGAACGGCAATCTCCATCATCCTGGAATCCGCAGAGCCCCGCGATGTGCATCAGATTGCAACGCTTCTGGGCTTCGGTGCCCGTGCCATCAATCCGTACCTGGCACACGAGTGCATCTCGGAGCTCATTGACATCGGCCTTCTGGACAAGGATTATCACACGGCCATCGAGGACTACAACAAGGCACTGCTTGGCGGTGTCGTGAAGATCGCGGCAAAGATGGGTATTTCCACGATTCAGTCCTATCAGTCCGCGCGTATCTTCGAGGCCATCGGTCTTTCGAAGGAGGTCATCGACAAGTACTTCACCGGCACGGTCTCCCGTGTCGGCGGCATCGGAATCCGCGAGATCGAGGAGAACGTCGCCTACCGTCATGACCATGCGTTTGATCCGCTGGGTCTTTCCCTGGATACGACGCTTGATTCCATCGGGTTCCATTACCTTCGAAGCGGCAGGGACAAGGAGGACCATCTCTATAATCCGGAGACGATCATCAACCTGCAGCAGTCCGTTGCGAGGGGTGATTACAACCAGTTCAAGGTCTACACGGGCATGGTTGATGCCAAGGACCGCCCGCACACGCTGCGCTCGCTTCTCGAGTTCAATCCGCAGAACAAGCCGGTGCCGATCGAAGAGGTCGAGCCGGTGGAGAGCATCGTAAAGCGCTTCAAGACCGGCGCCATGAGCTACGGCTCCATCTCGCAGGAGGCGCATGAGACGCTTGCCATTGCGATGAATACCATCGGCGGACGTTCCAACACCGGCGAAGGCGGCGAGGATCCGAAGCGCTACGGCACCATCCGGAATTCCGCGATCAAGCAGGTCGCATCGGGACGCTTCGGTGTCACCTCCGCGTACCTCAACAGCGCCAACGAGATCCAGATCAAGATGGCGCAGGGAGCAAAGCCCGGTGAGGGCGGCAATCTGCCGGGCAAGAAGGTTTACCCGTGGGTTGCGGCAACGAGATATTCGACACCCGGTGTGTCGCTGATCTCCCCGCCGCCGCACCACGACATCTACTCGATCGAGGATCTGGCACAGCTGATCTACGATCTGAAGAACGCAAACCGCGATGCGAGAATCTCCGTCAAGCTCGTCTCCGAGGCGGGCGTCGGCACGATTGCCTCCGGTGTTGCAAAGGCAGGCGCACAGGTCATCCTGATTTCCGGCTATGACGGCGGTACCGGCGCTGCGCCGTACTCCTCCGTCCACAACGCAGGTCTTCCGTGGGAGCTCGGCATATCCGAAGCTCATCAGTCCCTGGTGCAGAACGGTCTGCGCGACAGGGTCCGCCTCGAGACTGACGGCAAGCTCATGAGCGGCCGCGACGTTGCGATCGCAGCGCTGCTTGGCGCCGAGGAATACGGCTTTGCAACCGCACCCCTTGTGTGCATGGGCTGCATGATGATGCGTGTCTGCTCGAAGGATACCTGCCCGGTCGGCATCGCGACCCAGAACGAGGAGCTGAGAAAGCGCTTCCGCGGAAAGCCGGAGTATGTCATCAACTTCATGAAGTTCATCGCACAGGAGCTGCGTGAAATCATGGCCTCCCTGGGCTTTCGCACTGTCGATGAGATGATCGGACGCACGGACTGCCTGAGAAAGCGCGAGGACATGCCCACAGACCGCGCAAAGACCGTGGATCTTTCGGTCCTGCTCGATCCGAAGTACGCGCATGCGGAGCACGCGCACTTTGAGCCGGAGCATGTGTACAACTTCCAGCTCGAGAAGACGCTTGATGAGTCCGTCCTTCTGCCGAAGTTTGCTTCTCAGCTGAAGAAGCCGCTGAAGGAGGTTCAGCACTCTGAGGTTTCCTTAAGGGTCTCCTCCACGGACCGCGCCTTCGGCACGATCCTCGGTTCCGAGGTCACCAGGGCGTTCGGCAATGACCTGAAGGACGACACCTTTGTCGTCAACTGCGAGGGCGGCGGCGGACAGTCGTTCGGTGCCTTCCTGCCAAAGGGCGTGACGCTTCGCCTTTCCGGCGATGCAAACGACGGCTTCGGCAAGGGACTCTCCGGCGGCAAGCTCGTTGTCACTCCGCCGCAGGGCAGCACCTTCAGGGCCAATGAGAACATCATCATCGGCAATGTGGCGCTCTACGGCGCGACCAGCGGCAAGGCCTATGTGTGCGGCGTTGCAGGCGAGAGATTCTGTGTCAGAAATTCCGGTGCAACGGCTGTAGCAGAGGGCTGCGGCGACCACGGCCTCGAGTACATGACCGGCGGCCGTGCGGTGATTTTGGGACCTACCGGAAAGAACTTTGCGGCCGGCATGTCGGGCGGCATCGCCTATGTGCTTGACCTCGATCACAGCCTGTACCGCAGACTCAACAAGGACATGGTCAGCCTCGAGGAAGTCACCGAGAAGTATGACATCGCGGAGCTGAAGGAAATCCTTACCGACTACGAGAAGGAGACGCATTCGAAGACGGCAGCGATGATCCTGAAGGATTTCAATTCCTACCTTCCGGATTTCAAGAAGATCCTGCCGACCGACTACCAGAAGATGCTCATTGCCATCAGCAGGTTTGAGGAACAGGGAGTCTCTCATGACAATGCTGTTCTCGAAGCGTTCGAAGAGGTCACGAAAGGATAGCGAGCCATGGGAAAAGTGACAGGATTTATGGAGTACGACAGGCACCAGAACACGGACGTGCCTGTGGAAGAGAGAATTCACAATTTCAATGAGTTTCATGTCCCGATCAGCGTCGAGGAGCGGCGCCGGCAGGGCGCGCGCTGCATGAACTGCGGCGTGCCGCTTTGCCAGTCCGCCATGAAGCTGCACGGCATGGTTACCGGCTGCCCTCTCCACAACCTCATTCCGGAGTGGAATGACCAGATCTACAACGGCCATGATCAGCATGCGTTTGCCCGTCTGTACAAGACGAGCAACTTTCCGGAGTTTACGGGGCGTGTCTGCCCGGCCCTGTGCGAGAAGGCCTGCATCAACGGCGAGTACGACGAGCCGGTGACGATTCACGACAATGAGCTGTACCTGATTGAGACGGCATTCGAGAAGGGATACATCAAGCCCCGTATTCCGCGTGTTCGAAGCGGAAAGAAGGTGGCGGTCATCGGTTCCGGTCCTTCCGGACTTGCAGCAGCCGATGAGCTGAATCACAGAGGGCATCTGGTCACGGTCTTTGAGCGCGAGGATGAGATCGGCGGACTTCTGATGTACGGAATCCCGAACATGAAGCTCGACAAGAGCGTCATTCTCCGCAGAAGGAAGCTGATGGAAGAAGAAGGCGTCACCTTCCGCTGCAACGTCAACGTCGGTGCCACGACGCCCGAACCCGGGAAGGAGACGATCTCCGCGCAGGAGCTCCTGCAGCAGTTCGACGCGGTGGTCCTTGCCTGCGGCGCAAAAAAGGCGCGTCCCCTTGCTGGCGGCGATCCGGATAAGATCAAGGGAATCTACTATGCGGTGGATTTCCTGACCTCCACCACCAAGGCTCTTCGAAAGAGCGGGGGCACCACGGTGGCAGATCTGATGCGTGAGGGCGGCTTCATCAGCGCAAAGGACAAGAACGTCGTCGTGGTCGGCGGCGGTGATACCGGCAACGACTGCATCGGCACCGTCATCCGCCACGGCTGCAAGAGTGTGACAGCCCTTGAGATGATGCCGGCACCCCCGGTGGAACGCGCGGCATCGAACCCGTGGCCCGAGTGGCCGAAGGTCCTCAAGGTCGACTACGGCCACGAGGAGGCCATTCACCTGTTCGGGAAAGACCCGAGAGTCTATGAGACCACCGTCAAGGAGTTCATCACGAACAAGAAGGGTGAGCTGAAGGAAATCAAGACCGTTCAGGTGAAGTTCGACGAGAACCGCAAAATGGTCGAGGTTCCCGGCAGTGAGAAGGTATTAAAGTGCGACCTGCTCCTCATCGCGGCGGGCTTCGTTGGCTGCCAGGATTACACGGCGGAGGCGTTCGGCGTCAAGAGAACCGGGCGCGGCGTTGTCGAGACAAAGCCGGAATCCTATGCCTCCAGCGTTGCGAAGGTCTTCACGGCAGGCGACATGCACCGCGGCCAGTCCCTGGTCGTCTGGGCCGTCGCCGAGGGCCGTCAGTGTGCGGCCGAGGTCGACAAGTTCCTGATGGGATACTCGAACCTTCGGGAATCGTAAACAGATAAGGTAAACCGACAAAAAGCCGGCGCTCCGGGATGTCCCGGGACGCCGGTCTTTCTGTTTCCGGTTCTTACTGCTGAAACAGCTGTGAGAAGGCCGCAAAGCCGGAGAGAGGTTCGCCGGCCGCGTGAAGATGCGTGCAGTCGCCAAGGGTCTGCATGCGAAAGTAGGAGGCGTTGTGCAGGCGCTTCTCCGCATTGAGGATGGTCACCCCGGTCGTCGGGATGCACGTTCCCTGCCAGAGAAGCACCGGACTGATGTTCAGAAGATAGCCCAATATCACGCAGGTAACGCCGAAATGACAGAAGAAGACGAGAGACTTCGTGTCGTCCGCATCCCGCACCTCATAATCCTTCGTCCCGTGAAGCTGCAGATCGGACACCTCCGAGGGAAGGGGAGAGCCGTCCGGCTCCTCGAACTGATAGTATCCGCCACAGCGTGTGTAGCCGTACTCTTCAAGAATCCCGTCCATGCCGGCACGGATCTGTTCCCAGCGCTTTCTGAGGTCCGCATGGTCTTTGTAGAGCGGTGCGTCGATCCAGCGCTTTTGATCGAGCATCAGAGGCTCTTTCGTAAAGTACTGCGGCATGAGATCCCAGGGACCGTGGACTTCACAGGTCAGGGGATCCTCGATCGGAAAGTGAAATTCCTGAAGCCAGGGGAGAATGACAGCGTCCTTCTGCAGAGCCTGAAGCATCGGCTCCGCGGTCTGTCTTGCTCTTCCGAGGGGAGAACAGTAGATGCGGTCGACGTCCCAGTGCTTTGTGCGCTCTGCGAGAGCTTTTGCCTCCCGCACGCCCTTTTCGTCCAGGGTATCCGTGGTATAGTCCGGCTCACCGTGCCGGATGAAAATAAGTCGCATGAGAGAAAATCCTTTCCGGTACCTTTTCAGTACTCTTCCCGGAAAGTATAGCAGAACCTGCAAGGGATCTGTAAAATGATGCCAGGAGGACAACAGCATGATACTTCGATATCTCTTCGGACATCCCTTTGATACAGAGGCCGTGCCGAATAAGCCTGCAGTTTCCGACGGCCCGGTTCCGTACCTTTCCGTGGAAAAGGACGGCAGCAGCCTTTCCATGACGCTTTCGGACGATGACGTCGTCTACGGTCTTGGCGAGACCGTGCGCGGCATGAACAAGCGGGGCTGGATCTATGTCTCCTATAACACGGACGAGTTTCTGCACATGGAGACGACAAAGAGCCTGTACGCGAGCCAGAACTTCCTTCTTGTGACGAACGGCCTTCGAAGCCTCGGGATCTTTGTCGACTGCCCCGGCGAGGTGACCTTTGACATCGGCTATACAAAGATGGACCGGCTCTGTATCCGCCCGGCAAAGCCGGACTTTGAGCTGTATCTTGTAACGAGTGCAAAGATGGATCCTGCGGCCGCAAGGCGGGACGTGGTGCACCATTTCCGCAGGCTCATCGGAAAGAGCTATCTGCCGCCGCTTTTTGCCTTCGGCTACGGACAGAGCAGGTGGGGATACAAGAGTGAGGACGATGTCGAAGAGGTTGCGGACTCCTACGAGCGGATGGGCGTTCCCCTCGATGCCATCTATCTTGACATCGACTATATGGATCACTTCAAGGACTTCACGGTAAATGAAGAGACCTTCCCGGATTTTCCGGGGTTTGTTTCCCGCATGAAAGACCGCGGCATTCACCTCGTGCCGATCATCGATGCCGGCATCCGGAAAGAGGAGGGCTACTGTGTCTACGAAGAGGGAAAAAAGAACGGATATTTTGTAAAGGATAAAGACGGGAAGGACTTTACCGCCGCAGTCTGGCCGGGAGAGGTGTGCTTCCCGGATGTCTTAAGCAGCAGGGCAAGACAGTGGTTCGGATCACAGTACGATGTGCTCCTTGATGCCGGAATCGACGGGTTCTGGAACGACATGAACGAGCCCTCGATCTTCTACACGCCGGAGCGGCTGAACCAGGCCATCCGGAATGTGGCAGGCTATGAGGGAAAAGACCTTGATGTCAATGCGTTCATGCGTCTTCGGGATGAGATGGGGACCCTCTCGAACAACCGGGAGGATTACCGGAACATGTTTCATGACGCGGACGGAACAAAGGTCTGCCACGATGACGTCCACAATCTCTTTGGCTTCAACATGACACGCGCTGCCGGGGAGCACTTCCTGAAGGCGTGCGGGGAGGGGAAGGTACTGCTGTTTTCAAGATCCTCCTACATCGGCATGCACCGCTATGGCGGCGTCTGGACCGGCGACAACAGAACCTGGTGGAGCCACCTGAAACTCTCCCTCCAGCAGCAGCCCGCCCTGAACATGGCAGGCTTTCTCTATTCCGGATCGGACATGGGAGGATTCATGGACGATACCACCGAGGACCTGATGCTCCGGTGGCTGTCCGCGTCCCTGTTCACCCCGCTCTATCGGAACCACGCAGCCCTCGGGACAAGACAAAAGGAGCTCTACCGCTTCCCGCACAGGAGCTGGTTCGAGAATCTCGTGCAGCTTCGCTACGCTCTGATCCCGTATATCTATGCCCAGTTCCGGAAGGCGAGAGACGACGATGCGATGTACTTTGCACCGCTCTCGTTCTTCTACGGAAACGATGAGAGGGTAATGCAGATCGAGGATCAGCTGATGGCAGGCGAGGACGTGATGATCGCCCCGGTGGTGGAACAGAATAAGACAGGGCGCATGGTCTATCTTCCGGAGGACATGACGCTCGTTCGCTTCCGCTCCTTTGAAGACTACGATACCGTGCCGCTTGCAAAGGGAGACCATTACGTTTCCTGCGCTCTGAATGAGGCTCTGGTGTTTATCCGCAAAGGCCATGTGCTGCCTCTTGGCGTTCCCGCTGCAAACACTGCCGAGCTTGACCTCGGGAATCTCACGCAGATCCGGGGCTGAGAGGATCCCGGGTGTCAGCCTTTTGCAGGGGAGAGCTTCAGGAAACTTCTCATGTGCGAGAGCACATGGCTCTTTTCAAGAGAGAGGAACAGGACGTACAGAACGGCGGTGTCCACCGGCAGCTGGATCAGGTTGGAGAGAGCTCTTGCCGGCAGAATGGCGGCAAGGCTGTTTCCGTAGAGGATCATCGACCAGAGGGTGTTGAGGCAGATGTTGACAAAGAGCTTGATGAAAAGCTGCCCCGCAAAGATCCGGGGAAGGCTTACCTTATGGCCGTTCTTTCCGTGTGTCATGAGGCCGAAGAAAAGAGAGCCCACGGCTGCAGAGAGGGTATAGCCCGGGAAAAACGGGCCCGTCGGGTGGCACAGGTATTTGACGACGTCCATGACCCCGCCGAACACGGCACCTGCAAAGGGACCCAGCAGGTAGTCGACGAGGCGGTTCGGAACCGAGGAAAACCCGATGCGCAGGTAGTCGGTTACCTGAATGGAGGCGACATACGAGAGCACGATGGCCAGCGCTCCCATGAGCCCTGTGAACGAGAGCACCTGAATGGACAGCGTGTTTGATCTGGAATGTTTATCGGACATGAAAAGACCTCCTTCTGCAGTTGTCTTCGCGTACTGCATTTGGGAGGCGGAAAAGTCTTCCTGTTGCAGCAGCGGGATGCGGATCCTGCACCGCAGAAAGAACATCTGATGATGAACTTTCTTTCGTCCGGCTGACAACTCCCTGTTCAGCCGGCACTTGACGCGCGGGATCCTACTCTGCCCTGTTGATTGTGCCTTTATTGTACCCGGAATGAAAAATCCTGCAACGGGAAACTTGGCCGGAAGCGCTTTTCCCGTGTACAAAAATCGGCCGATGGAGTAAAATATCCCTGTTTTGAGATGATCTTAAGAGGATTGGGTGACAAGGACGTTATCCGGAAGAACACGTATTCGCCGGATACCTGCCACCTTTTTTATTTGGTTGTTTTAAGGCGGAAAAAAGTGAACAAAGTGAACGGAGGAGAATATGGTTAAGTACGTATTTGTCACAGGAGGCGTGGTATCCGGTCTTGGCAAGGGCATCACGGCGGCCTCTCTCGGGCGTCTTCTGAAGGCGCGCGGCTACAAGGTCACGATGCAGAAGTTCGACCCCTACCTGAACGTGGACCCGGGCACCATGAACCCGATCCAGCACGGCGAGGTGTTTGTCACGGACGACGGCACCGAGACGGATCTGGACCTTGGCCACTATGAGCGTTTCATCGACGAGAACCTGAACCACAAGTCCAATGTCACCTCCGGAAAGGTCTACTGGACCGTCATCAACAAGGAGCGTCACGGGGATTACGGCGGAGGCACCGTGCAGGTGATTCCGCACATCACGAACGAGATCAAGTCGAGGTTCTACCGCTCGGACGATCCGAATGAGGACTCCATTGCGATCATTGAGATCGGCGGCACGGTCGGAGACATCGAGTCCCAGGCCTTCTATGAGGCCATCCGCCAGTTCCAGCAGGAACTGGGGCCGAAGAACTCCTGCATGATCCATGTCACGCTGATCCCGTATCTGTATGGCTCCAATGAGATGAAGACCAAGCCCACGCAGCAGTCCGTCAAGGAACTGCAGCAGATGGGCATTCGCGCAGACATCATTGTCTGCCGTGTCAACAGCGAGATTCCCCAGTATCTGCGCGACAAGATCTCGCTCTACTGCAACGTCCCGCAGGGAAATGTCATCCAGAACCTGAACGCGGAGTCGATCTACGAGGTGCCGCTCATGATGGAGGACGAGCACCTGGCACAGGCAGTCTGCCGCTGCCTTGATCTTCCCTGCCCGGAGCCGGATCTGTCCGACTGGATTGAGATGGTCGACAATCTCAAGAACTCCAAGGACGAGGTGGAGATCGCACTGGTCGGCAAGTACACGACGCTCCATGATGCCTACCTGTCCGTCGTCGAGGCTCTGCACCACGGCGGCATCGCAAACCACGCAAAGGTGAACATCCGCTGGGTGGATTCCGAGGAAGTCGAGCGGCAGGGGTGCGAAGCCCTTCTGTCCGGAATTGACGGCATGATCGTTCCTGGCGGCTTCGGCGACCGCGGCACCGAGGGCATGATCATGGCAGCGGGCTATGCCCGGGACAAGAAGATCCCCTACCTTGGCATCTGCCTTGGCATGCAGATGGCCATCGTCTCGTTCGCACGGGACGTCCTCGGCATGCACGATGCCAACAGCGCCGAGTTTGCACCGGATACGATGCACCCGGTCATCGACCTCATGCCCGAGCAGCGCGGCGTCGAGAACCTCGGCGGCACGATGCGCCTGGGTGCCTATCCGTGCGTCCTGGATGAGACGAGCAAGGCCTATGAGCTCTACGGCACAAAGGATATCTCCGAGCGCCACCGCCACCGCTATGAGGTGAACAACGATTACAGGGAGGCGCTCAGGGAAGGCGGCATGAAGCTTTCCGGTCTGTCTCCGGACGGCCGCATCGTCGAGATGATCGAGCTTTCCGATCACCCGTACTACATCGGAACACAGGCACATCCGGAATTCAAGTCCCGTCCGAACAAGCCGCACCCGCTCTTCAGAGGACTGGTCGCAGCAGCCAAGGCCTACAAGGAAGCACATGGACAGGACGCGGCCTCTGATACGAAAGAATAGGGGGTTGGTTATGCAGGCACACACCTATGAAGACGTACTGAACTTTGTCGACGAGGAGAACATCAAGTTCATCCGGCTGGCATTTTTCGACGTGTTTGGCAATCAGAAGAACATCGCGATCATGCCCGGTGAGCTTCGCCGTGCCTTTGAGGTGGGAATCTCCTTTGATGCCTCGGCGATCACGGGCTTTGGCGAGGAGGTCAAGAGTGATCTGTTCCTGAAGCCGGATCCGACATCCCTCTCCATCATTCCCTGGCGCCCGCTGGATGGCGGTGTCTGCCGCATGTTCTGCGACATCTGCTATCCGGACGGCACTCCGTTTGAGAAGGACACCCGGTACATGCTCCGGCGCGCGGTGCGCACCGCACGGGAGAGCGGCATCAGCGTGAACATCGGACCCGAGATCGAGTTCTATGTCTTCAAGCTCGATGACAAGGGTGAGCAGACTCAGGAGCCCATCGACCACGCATCCTACATGGCTGTCGCTCCCGCAGACCGTGGCGAGAACCTTCGGCGTGACATCTGCTTTACGCTGCTCGAGATGGGCATCACCCCCGAGGCCTCGCACCATGAGCAGGGCCCGGGACAGAATGAAGTGGATTTCCGCTATTCCGACCCCTTAACCAGTGCGGACAACACCACGATGTTCAAGTGGGCGGTTCGGAATCTCGCCGATCAGAACGGCATGTGGGCGGACTTCTCCCCGAAGCCGCTTCGCGATGCGGCCGGCAACGGCATGCACCTCAACATGTCCGTGAAGAGCACGGATGGCACGGATTACACCGACAGCTTCATGGCCGGCATCATGCGCCATATCAAAGAGATCACGCTGTTCCTGAATCCGACGCCCAAGAGCTATGAGCGCTTCGGCCAGCTCGAGGCGCCCTACTATATCTCCTGGTCGGACGAAAACCGCTCGCAGCTGATCCGTATTCCGGCCGATCCTTCCGGCGGACGCCGTATTGAGCTGCGTTCCCCGGATCCGATGGCAAACCCGTATCTTGCCTACACCCTGCTGATCTATGCCGGCCTTGACGGCATCAGCAGGAAGATGGCGCCGGAGCGCCCGATGAACATCAACCTCTACCGCGCCGATCCGGATCTGACCGGCAAGCTCGAGAAACTGCCCTCTCACTTCGAGGAGGCGGTACAGTACGCGGTGGATTCGGAATTTGTCAGGAAGCATGTATCAGAGGAATGCCTTGCCGCGTACTGCCACAGGGACCGCTGATGATAGGAAGGACTTCATGCCCGCAGGAGTGACAAAATGCAATGCGGTCATTGTTGCCGCATCACAGACATCCTATGCCGCGATCAAGCAGATCGTAGCCGGCGTGTTCAGCTCTGTCGCGTTTGCCGGTTCGATGGCGGAGGCCAAGCAGAAGGCATCGGCAGGCCTGTGCGACATCGTCATCATCAATACGCCGATCCCCGATGAATTCGGAGTCAACTCGGCGCTCGACATCGTGACACGGTTTCCCTTCGTGCAGGTGATGGTGCTGGTCAAGGCAGACCTGTATGAGCAGGTCACCTATAAGGTAAGAGGCTACGGCATCTTCGTGCTCTCAAGGCCGATCCGCGGGCAGACACTGCTCGAGGGGGTCCGCATGCTGGAGAGCATGCACGGGAAGATCGCACAGCTGCAGAACGAGAACCTGAAATTAAAGCGCCGGCTCGACGAGACAACCATCGTGACAAGAGCCAAGTGTCTTCTCATCGAGAAGAAGAGCATGAGCGAGGAAGAGGCACACTACTACCTCGAGCGGACCGCGATGGATTCCTCGAAATCAAAGAAGGAAGTGGCACAGGAAATTATCCGGGAACTCGACCCGGATCAGTAAGACACACAGCCCGGCAGGAGAGATCCCGCCGGGATTTTTCATGAAGGAGAAGAAAATGAAGTTTCAAGACATGCCCTATGCCAGGGTGGACATGAATGAGGTGACAAAGCAGTTTGAAGACCTGATGAAAGATCTGGACAGGTCTGGAAGCGGCGAAGAGGCGTTCAGGGTACACGAGCGCTATTACACGCTCACGGGACATGTGATGACGATGATGACGATTGCGGAGATCCGCCATGACATCGACATGACCGATGACTTTTATGCCGCAGAGCAGGACTACTACGACAAAGTCACCCCGACCTATCAGAACCTGTGCACGAAGTACAACGAAAAGCTGTATGCGTCCCCGCACCGGCCGTATCTTGAAGAGAAGATCGGGAAGGTCGCCTTCCGGAACATCGAGCTCCAGAAGATGTCCGTCGATGAGAAGATCCTGCCTCTCATGGAGGAGGAGAACCGGCTGCAGACACAGTATAACCATCTGCTTGCCACCGCAAAGATCGACTGGGAGGGCCAGAGCCTGAACCTCTCCCTCATGGAGCCCTATCTCCACAATGCCAACAGAAGCATTCGGAAAAAGGCCTGGGATGCCTTCACCGCCTTCTTTGTCGCAAACCGGGAGCGGCTCGACGACATCTATGACCGCCTCGTGAAGAACCGCACGGCACAGGGGCAGGCGATGGGGCATGAGAACTATCTGCCCCTTGGCTATGCCCGCATGATCCGGAACTGCTATGGCAGGGACGACATCGCAAGATTCCGGAAACAGGTAAAGGAGGACTACGTTCCCTTTGCCGAGAAGATCCACGATGCAAGGCGCGAGCGGCTGCACCTTGCAAAGCTCTCCTACATCGATGAGGGCGTCTATTTTCCGGAGGGGAATCCCGCCCCTGTCGGGACGCCGGAGGAGATCCTCCTGGCCGGACGGAAGATGTACAATGCGCTTTCTCCCGAGACGGCAGAGTTCATGAACTTCATGTGCGACAACGATCTCTTCGATGTCCTCGGGAGAAAGACCAAGAAGACCGGCGGATACATGACCTATATCCCCGACTATAAGGCGCCGTTCATCTTTGCAAACTTCAACGGTACGAGCGGGGATGCCGATGTCATCACCCATGAGTGCGGCCACGCCTTCCAGGGATACCTGACACGGAACGATCCCATAAGGGAGCATGCGGACATCACGATGGAGACGGCGGAGACACACTCGATGTCGATGGAGTTCTTCACGGAGCCCTATATGGATCTGCTCTTTAAGAAGCGGGCAAAGGACTACGTGCAGATGCACTTCGAGGACGCCGTGCTGTTCATCCCCTACGGGACGATGGTCGATGAGTTCCAGGACATCTGCTATCAGGATCCGGGCCTTACCCCGAAGATGCGCGATGAGGTCTGGCGGGATCTCGAAAAGCAGTACAAGCCGCACCTGGACTACACGGGCAATGCCTACTTCGAGGAGGGCGGCTTCTGGCAGAAGCAGCACCACATCTATGACTGCCCGCTCTACTACATCGACTACTGCATTGCACAGACGAATGCCCTGCAGTACAAGATCTGGCAGGACCGGGACTATAGGCAGGCGTGGGAAAGTTATCTGAAACTCTGCCGCCTGTCCGCCTCGGATTTCTTCTTCGGGCTGGAAGAGAAGGCGGGCCTTATCAATCCCTTTGAGGATGGGTGCCTGAAGTACATTGTAAAGAAGCTGGAGGAGAAGCTTCACATGGACTGAGAGCTCGTTTTCCGTGGACATTTTGGGGGACGCAGATTAGAATAAGAGCGGTTCGAACAACATATGGGAGGCAAACATGGAACACACCCTGATTCTGGTTTCGGCGGGAGAGTCGGAATGGAAGACGTCCGACCTGTTTACAGGCTGGATCGATGTTCTTCTGTCAAAACAGGGGGTTGAGGAGGCGGATCTTGCCGGCAGGCAGTTGAAGCGCGAGAAAGTGCAGCTGGATCTTGCCTACACGTCGTACTTAAAGCGCGGCATCGACACCCTGAATCATATCCTTGCGCAGATGGATCAGGAGTACATTCCGGTAGTCAAGAGCTGGAAGCTCAACGAGCGGCACTACGGTGCCCTCGAGGGCATCTCCAAGCGGCAGACGGCGGAGGCCTACGGGGCGGACCAGGTGCAGACCTGGCGGAGAGCCTATGACGTGGAGCCGCCGGCGGTCGACGAGGACGACGACAGAAATCCTGTCCTTGATCCGCGCTACCGGAAGGTGGATCCGGCAATGCTTCCGAGAACCGAGTCGATCAAAGACGTCTCGGACCGCGTCGCCGCCTACTATGAGGAGACCATTGTCCCCTCGGTAAGAGAGAACGGCGCCGTACTTGTCTGCGGCCACTCCAACAGCATCCGCGCACTGATCGGATACTTGGACGGCTTAAAGGACGAGGAGATCACAAAGCTTGAGATCGCACCGGCATCTCCCCGCATCTATACGCTGGGCGATGACCTTTCGGTGCAGGGCGTCCGGGATCTGTTCTGAAACGGCTCACAATTCACAATGGTTTGATTGGTTCACAATATCCAAGGAGGAGACTCTGTATGAGCAAACCTGTAGTACTCGTAGTTATGGACGGCGTCGGCTGGACGGACAAGGACAACGGCAATGCGGTCATGCATGCCTACAAGCCCCAGATCGACGAGCTGATGACCAAGTGGCCCCACACGACCATCAAGGCATCGGGCACGGCAGTAGGCCTGCCGTCGGACTCCGACATGGGCAACTCCGAGGTCGGTCACAACGCCCTCGGCTGCGGCCAGATTTATTCCCAGGGCGCAAAGCTCGTCAATGAGAGCATCGAGTCCGGTGACATCTACAAGTCCGCCGCATGGCAGAAGTCGGTGGCACAGGTGAAGGAGCACAACGGAAAGCTTCACTTCCTCGGACTGCTCTCCGACGGCAACGTTCACTCCAATATCTCTCACCTCATCGCGATGATGCGCGAGGCAAAGAAAGAGGGAATCCATGAGGTCCGCTGCCACATCCTGCTTGACGGCCGTGATGTTCCCGAGACCTCCGCACTTCAGTATGTCGATCAGCTCGAGGGCGTCATCAGGGAGCTCAACGACGATTCCTACCATGCGTGCATTGCTTCCGGCGGCGGCCGCATGACCATCACGATGGACCGCTATGAGGCGGACTGGTCGATGGTCGAGAGAGGCTGGCACTGCCATGTCCTGGGCGACGGAAGAAAGTTCCAGTCTGCCACCGAGGCCATCGAGACCTACCGCAAGGAGGGCGGATACACGGATCAGTACCTTCCGGGCTTTGTCATTGCGGATGCAGCCGGCAACCCTGTCGGCACGATCGATGACGGCGATTCCGTGATCCTGTTCAACTTCCGCGGCGACCGTGCAGTCGAGATTTCCAAGTGCTTCGACTACATGGATACCTTCGACAAGTTTGATCTTGTGAAGAAGCCGAAGGTCTTCTACTGCGGCATGCTGCAGTACGACGGCGACCTGAAGCTCCCGGCAAACTTCCTGGTGGAGCCCCCGCACATCAAGTACACGCTCTCCGAGTTCCTCGTCAAGCGCGGCGTCAAGAGCTATGCCTGCTCCGAGACGCAGAAGTTCGGCCACATGACCTACTTCTGGAACGGCAACCGCTCCGAGAAGTTCTCCGATGAGCTCGAGGACTGGGAAGAGGTTCCGTCCGATATCATCCCGTTCGATCAGAAGCCGTGGATGAAGGCAACCGAGGTCACGGAGAAGATCGTCGCGGCCATCGAGTCCGGCAAGTATCAGTTTATCCGCTGCAATTATCCCAACGGCGACATGGTCGGCCACACCGGAAACTATGAGGCAACCCTCATCGGCGTCGAGTCCGTCGATCTGAACCTTCGCCGCGTGATGGATGCCTGCATGAAGTACGGCTACACGCTGCTTGTCATGGCGGACCACGGCAACTCCGATGAGATGGTCGACAAGAACGGCAAGCCGAAGACCTCTCACTCTCTGGCAAGAGTTCCGTTTGCGGTCTACAACGGACCGGAGGGAACCAAGGTCAAGGACGGCGATTTCGGCCTTGCAAACGTTGCGGCAACCGTCGTGAAGATCCTGGGCTATGAGCCGGACGAGCACTGGCTTGAGAGCATCACCGAGTAAGAGTGAAGTTATAAGTTCATAACGGGTATGGAGACAGGAGAGTTTTGGAAACGTCTGAAAGAGGGGCGGTCCGGACTCTCCTTGTTTTTTAACAGGAGTGCCATGTCACAGATCACGAAAATGGCGCTGGAGGCGTCGCTGAAGAAACTGCTTCGCACCAAGCCGCTCGACAAGATCACAATTCAGGAAATCACCGATGACTGCGGAATCTCCCGCTCGGCCTTTTACTACCACTTCCAGGACATCTATGCGCTGGTGGAGTGGTGTGCCCTGGAGGACTTCTCGAAGGCCCTCGGCGGCAGGAAGACGATGGATACCTGGGAGGACGGTCTTCGGGCCATTCTGCAGGAGGTGGTGGAGGAGAAGGATTTCATCTCCAATATCTATCACAACGCCAACCATGATCTGATCGTCAAGTACCTCTCGGCGCAGACGGAGCAGCTGCTCTTTGGCGTGGTGCAGGAAGAGTCGAAGGGGCTGACCGTCACGGAAGGGCAGAAGCACTATGTGGCGCACTTCTATCAGTTCGGCTTTGTCGGCATGGTGACCGAGTGGTTCGGAAAGGGCATGAAGGAGGACATCGATGCCTTTGTGGATCGCTTTGCGACCATGCTGAACGGGTCGTTCCGCAACGCTCTCGAGCAGTTTGATCAGTGCAACAAGGGTCTGAAGGCAAAGTGAGACAGAAAACGGGGACGGGATGGTCATACCGATTCTCTTTGAGAGAGGAAGCCGCGGAAAACTGCGGCTTCCTTTTTTCTGATCGGGTGGTTAAAATGTAAGGCGCTTATAACCTGGCTTAAATCCACCCAAAACCGGTAACAGCAGGCCGGCGGATTGGGATTCTGACTGTTAAGGTCAGAGAACACAACATACTTCGGAAATAAAATTCATGATCTGATGATTACCAAACGGTAATTTCAGAATAATTGCTTTTATATCTTCAAAGTACTGCTGTTGTTGTGTTCGGTAAAATTATACCATGCGATTACCGATCAACAAGAAATTTACGCCTGGAAGGAGGCAGTTTTCATCATGAATCCATCACGTGACAAAGTCATCGTACGCACCAGCATCATCGGCATTCTGGCAAACGTTCTGCTTGCCGTTTTCAAGGCCATGGTCGGTACGCTGTCCCATTCCGTCGCCATCGTGCTCGACGCGGTCAACAACCTCTCGGACGCCCTCTCGTCCCTCATCACCATCATCGGCATCAAGCTTGCCGGCAAGGCGCCGGACAAGAAGCACCCTCTGGGACATGGAAGAATCGAGTACCTGAGTGCGGCGGTGATCTCCATGATCATTCTCTACGCCGGCATTTCCGCCTTCGTGGAATCGGTGAAAAAGATCATACACCCCGAGACACCGGACTATACCGCGATCTCTCTGATCATCATCGCAGTCGCGGTGGTGGTGAAGATTGTCCTCGGACTGTTTGTGCAGGGGCAGGGAAAAAAGGCAGAGTCCGATTCCCTCATCGCATCCGGAAAGGACGCAATGTTCGATTCCATCATCTCTGCCTCGACTCTTGTCGCTGCTGCCATCTACCTGTTTTTCGGAGTCAGCCTTGAGGCCTGGCTTGGCGCTGCGATTGCACTCATCATTATCAAATCCGGTCTGGAGTCCCTGAGGGACACGATCAGCGAGATCCTGGGACAGAGAGTCGAGCCCTCGCTCTCCAAGGCGATCAAGAAGGACATCGCATCCTTCCCCGAGGTGAACGGGGCCTATGACCTTGTGATCAACAACTACGGACCGAATACCCTCATCGGAGCGGTGCACATCGAAGTGCCGGGCACGATGACCGTGGAGGAACTCAATGACCTGCAGTACCGGATCATGCATCTGATTTTTCAGAAGTACCATGTGATCCTGAACGGCATTTCCGTCTATGCGCAGAACAGCTCGAGTGAGAAGATCAATGAGATGCGGGAGAAGGTCTACGGGACCTGCGAGAAGCATCCGGAAGTCATCAACCATCACGGCTTCCATGTGGACGAGGAGTCGAAGACCATCCGCTTCGACATCATCGTCTCCTTTGACATCAAAGACCGGAAGGAGATCTACCATCAGGTGGTACAGGAGGTACAGGCGCTGTTTCCCGGCTATCACCTCGAAGTTGTACTCGACGGAGACATTTCGGATTAGAACGACGTTCATTGAAAGTTAACAGTTGCGACACATTTCCACAATCGGGACTTTTCATTTTCCCGGTATCATGTTTACTGTCTGGAATTTCTTTTAGAAGACGAAAGAATCGTCCCCGGGACAGGGACGCCGTTCATTCTTTCCGGAGGTAAACACATGATCAAATTGGCGGCACTTGCAATTGCGGGACTTTTATTTCTGGCAGCGGGCGCTCTGGTGCGCATCATCGGAAGCAATCTCGAGGATGAGGCCTTTGAGGATGAGCTGACAGCGGCAGCGGATGAACTGGCAGTCGGAAAGATCTCCGGGTTACGGTAACCGACAACTGAATACTTCAATACGAACAAGGGCGGTCGTCTCCGGATTTCCGGAAGCGGCCGCCCCTTTTGTTCATATTCTGTTTTCAGTAAAGGAGATGCTCCGTGAGGCCTTCCTCTTTCATGACCGATCGGACATAGTCCTCGCTCTCATCGATGAAGTAGGCGATGTTCGTGACGTCATAGCCTTCGGCGAGCATGGAGCGGATGTAGGAACGCCTGGTATCCTCTACGGCCTCCGTGCTGTCTTCTTCCGTGCGTTTCGGGGCGGGCTCTGCGCTTGCGCGGAGAAATGCGTCCTCCAGCGCATAGGAGTCGAGAACGGCCTGCTCTCTTGCAGAAAGCGGCGTGTCCTCTTTGGGAGCAGTCACAGTCAGTCTCCCGTCGAGGTAGTCCGCCACATGGCCCATGACGTCGGTCATGGTGGCAAGGTCTGTCTTCACATCCCCCGTCTCCAGGGAGTGATTCCCGTGGGGATATTCAAAGAGTGGGATCCTGTGAATCCTGCTCAGTTCCTTTACCTTTTCAAAATCTGCCCACTGGTCTTCGTGCGCGCTGAAGGCGATGCCGCAGCCATCGAGCACGTGATCATAGGTAATCTCCAGAGGTGTGAACATGACATGGCGGAACACTCTGCAGTTGTCATGCACGCCCGTCTCTTCCTCATAGGCTGCCGCAATGGCTGTGCCGATGCTCTTTGAGAGAAACAGCACCTCATCGTATTCCGTAAAATTCACGTCCTTCAGGGCATCGCGGATCATCGAAAGCCCCAGCGTCAGACCCTCGGCAAGCTTTGACTTGTTGAGGACGATGCCGCTCTTCGTATAGCTCGTCCGTACGATTTCATATCCTCTTGCCCTGGCCAGCTTCTGCCCGTAGTAGAGAAGCGGCTTGTCACAGTGGTACCCGATGCCGGGGAATACGACACACAATTTCGCACTCATCGTCTGCAGTCCTTTCGATTGTTCACTTATCTGGTCCCTATCTTAGCACAGGTTTGCGTCTTTGTTTTCCGGGTCATTTCGATTATAATGGCCTGCACGGAAAGGAAGATACCATGGCAGAAAAGCAGAACTACAAGATGACCCTCTCCTATGACGGGACGAGATATTTCGGGTGGGAACACCAGCCGGGAAATGACATGACCATTCAGGGAAAACTCGAGAGCGTACTGTCTCTCATGACGGGAGAGCAGGTGGACGTGATCGGCGCGGGGCGCACCGATGCGGGCGTGCATGCGCGGGCAATGGTCTGCAATGCGCTTCTTGCAACGGATCTGTCCGAGCTTGAGATCCAGCAGTACCTGAACCGTTACCTGCCGGATGACATCAGCGTGAGCGAGGTGAAGATCGCAGCAGAGCGCTTCCATGCGCGCTACAAGGCGATCGGCAAGACCTACCGCTACAGCCTCTGGTATGCGGAGAGCGGTGTGGTGCCGGTCTTTGAGCGAAAGTACATCTGGTGCCTGAAGGAAGAGCCGGACGTTTCGGCGATGAGAGAGGCTGCAGAGCACCTTCAGGGGGAGCACGACTTCAGGAGCTTCTGCGGCAACCCGCACATGAAAAAGTCCACGGTCCGAAACGTCGATACCATCCGCATCGAGACAAACGGCCATGCGATCCGCATCTACTATCACGGGTCGGGCTTTCTGCAGAACCAGGTGCGCATCATGACGGGGACGCTGCTTGAGGCGGGGTATCACAGGATCACGCCGGAACAGATCGATGACATCCTTGAAGCGAAGGACCGCAAAATGGCAGGCCCCACGGCGCCGGCCCTCGGACTTTGTCTGATGAAGGTGGATTACTGATGAGAGACGTACTGCCCGCGGTGATTGTCATCGCAAACATCATTGATTTTGCTGCCGCCATGGTGCAGATCGCATCCGGCGTGGTTCAGGAAAAGAAGAAGATCCTGTTCTTTCAGACCCTGCAGATTGGCATGCAGACCGTATCCATGACCATGCTTCAGGCCTATACGGGAGCTGTCAGCAACGTGATTTCCGTGATCCGGAACGTGCTTGCGGTGAAGGAAAAGCTTGGCCTTCCCGCAAAGCTGCTGCTCATTGCAGCCCAGCTTGCCCTGACGATCTTTTTCGGAGACGGCACCATCGTGTCCTGGCTCCCGTTTATCGTCTGCACGGTATATATCCTTCTCATGGACATGAAAAATCCGATCGCCTTCAAGATCCTGGTCACTTCGACCTTCGCTCCGTGGGTCATCTACTACCTGGTCTACCGTTCCTACACCGGGGCTTTCTTTGCCGCTGCGACCATTGTGGCAAATATCGTGAGCCTTACCCGCATGATCCGGGAGAGCAGGAAAGAAGCTGCTGAATAAGCAGTTTCAGGCTGCCTCTTGCTATCTGTGACATCTGATATAGAATAAATATAAATTTCCGGTGAAGTCTTTTTAGAGAATTTTCACTTGTGTGCAATTCGTTAGACTTCTATAATAGGCAACAACAGCAGCCGGGAGTGCCTTATGGCGCGCCCGGCGGAAAGCAGGGAATATGAGCGATAAAGATGATGAAATCAGATATTGTTCGATCTGCCACCGCTCCGAAGAGGATGCCGGAAAGCTGATCGATCTTCATAACGGGATGTACATCTGCCCGGACTGCATGCAGAAAATGATCAACCAGGCAAGCAGCATTGACTACGAGGAGATCCTCAGGCAGCTGCAGGACGGCAAGATCCCGGATATGAATTCACTGGCGAAGATGTTTACCCCGGATACCAATGACAGTGCTCCCGCAAAGCAGAGTGAAAACACCCCCGCCGTGAAGAATGAGGATGGCAAATCCGAAGACGGTTCGTCCTCTTCCGATTCGGAAGATAAAAACAAGCAGAGAAAGTTCTACTGGGACGAGTCTTCACGCAAGTTCGAGTCCAAGAATGAGGACGACGACAACGATGAGAAGGAGGACCGCAAGCCCCAGATCAACTTCGTGAATCTGGGTGATCTGTTCGGCGGTTATTCGAACGGCCCGCAGCAGAAGGTAAAGAAAAAGAAGAAGGACGGCCCCAAGCCGGTCTTCTCAGCAGATAATATCCCGGCACCGCATCTGTTAAAGGCGGAGCTGGACAAGTACGTCATCGGACAGGAGAAGGCAAAGAAGACGATCGCGGTTGCGGCCTATAACCATTACAAGAGAGTCCGCACCGGCACGATGGACGACATCGAGATTGGAAAGTCCAACATCCTGCTCATCGGACCCACCGGATCCGGCAAGACCTATCTTGTTCAGACGCTGGCGCGCCTTCTGGATGTGCCGCTTGCGATCACGGATGCGACGAGCCTGACGGAGGCCGGCTACATCGGCGATGATGTCGAGAGCTGCATCTCCAAGCTCCTTGCGGCGGCGGATAACGACGTCGACATGGCACAGAAGGGCATTGTCTTCATCGATGAGATCGACAAGCTTGCCAAGAAGCAGAACCTGAACTCCCGCGATGTCTCCGGCGAAGCGGTCCAGCAGGGACTTTTAAAGCTCCTTGAGGGCTCCGAGGTTGAGGTACCGGTGGGCGCCAACTCCAAGAGCGCCATGGTACCGAACGTGACGGTCGACACGACGAACATCCTGTTTATCGTCGGCGGTGCGTTCCCGGGTCTCGAGAGCATCATCAAGCAGAGACTCAAGAAACAGACATCCATCGGCTTCTCGGCGGAGCTCAAGGACAAGTTTGACGATGATCCGAACATCATGGACAAGGTCACGAATGATGACCTGCGTGATTTCGGCATGATCCCCGAGTTCCTCGGCCGTCTGCCGATCGTCTGCACGCTGCAGAGTCTGTCCGAGGACATGTATGTTGATATCCTCACGAAGCCGAAGAACGCGATCATCAAGCAGTACCAGAAGCTGCTCGCACTGGATGGCGTGGACCTCGAGTTCGAGGACGGCGCCCTGCGTGCGATTGCAAAACAGGCTGCAAAGAAGGAGACCGGTGCAAGAGCACTGCGCTCCATCATCGAGGGCTTCATGCTCGACATCATGTATGAGGTCCCGAAGGACAAGAACATCGGCAAGGTGATCATCACCCAGGACTACATCGAGGGCAAGGGCGGCCCGCGTGTCGAGATCAAACAGAGCCTCGGACTGTCCGGAAGCACCACCGAGCAGAAGAAGCTTGAGACCACGGCAGGCACCGGCGTGGTACAGGAAGGCGCAAACTCGTAAATCCGTACTGGGAAGAGGGGATTATCATGAAGCGGAACGCGGATTTTCTGCTGTATCCCGCAGCTGCCGCAGTGGTTTTTGCGGCGGATCAGAGTTTTAAGAAGGCTGTCAAAAAGAAGATCCCGGCAGATGGCATGGTTCGGGTGAAGGACTTTGTGATACTTTCCAACACAAAGAACGGCGGGTTTGCCTGCAATGCGTTTGAGAAGGACAGAAAGCTCGTGCGTACCGTGACAGCTGCTGCAACCGGAACGGTTGCAGGTGTCCTCAGCACCACGCTTGCCCTGACGGGGAGCGGAGAGAAGAAGCTTCGGAAGGCGGGACTTTCCCTCCTGACCGGCGGCGCCCTGGGGAATCTTGCGGACCGTCTCAGGGACGGATATGTGACGGACTTTGTGACCTTTACGAAGGGACCAGAGAAGCTGACACAGCTTGCCTTCAACACGGCGGACTTCTCGATCTTTGCCGGGGCGATCCTGATTGTGATTGACGAGATCCTGGAAAAGAGCGACGACTGAGTCTTAAACAACTGCACACGAAATACGAAAGGCAGGTTTCCAATGTGAGGAAACCTGCCTTTTTCGTGGTTATTCGATTTTCAGATTTGCTGACGACTATGCCGTGATCGTCGTTCCGGCCTTCCCGTTCAGGGCGTCGATGACGTTGTCGGCGGTCGTGATGATCGTTCTGCCGTCCGGGCGCGCGGCAAGGTACTGAATCGCCGCATTGATCTTCGGCAGCATGTCATCGGGACCGAACTGGCCCTCGGCGATATACTGCTTGGCCTCCTCGACGTTCATGCGCTCGATGGCCTTCTGATCCTCCCGGCCGAAGTTCAGATAGACATTCGGGACGGAGGTGAGGATCACGAGTTCATCACTTTTAAGATCCGATGCAAGCTTTCCTGCGATGTCATCCTTCTCGATGACAGCCGAGGCACCCTGCAGGGCACCATCCTGAATGATGACCGGGATGCCGCCGCCTCCGCAGCAGATGACGATCTGGCCGTTGTCAACGAGGAGACGGATGGCATCGATCTCAAGGATGTCGAGGGGCTTTGGTGTTGCGACCACACGCAGATACCCCTTGCCGGGCTCCTCGACGACGTAGTTGCCCTTCTTCACCTCATTGTCCGCATCCTCCTTGGACATGTACCGGCCGATCTTCTTGGTCGGTGCGTAAAACGCCTCATCATAGGGGTCCACGGAAACCTGCGTCAGAATCGTGGATACCGGAGTGGTGATGCCGCGGGTTAACAGCTCTGCCTTCAGGGCGTTCTGGATATCATATCCGGCATAGCCCTGGCTCATTGCGGAGCAGACGCTCATCGGCGCCGGCGTGTAATCGATGTAGATCCGGTGCAACTCTGTCATCGCCTTGTGGATCATGGAGACCTGCGGGCCGTTGCTGTGGGTGATGGTCAGCTGATAGCCGGCCTCAACGAGATCGGCAAGCTTTTTGGCTGTCGTGCGGACGGCATTCCACTGCTCTGTCGTGGTGTAGCCGAGGGCATTGTGCCCGAGAGCGACGACGATTCGTTTCTGCTTCTTTTCTTCCATATCCTGCAACCTCCGGAGTGTGCCTTGTTCTGGAGATGATTTTAGCACATCGCGTTTTTTCTTGTTGACAAAGTTTTGTGACGTGCTAAGATGTAGGTAATCCAAGCAAACATACGTATTTACTAGGAATTAAGAGAGGAAACGATGAGCGCCTTCAGACGATGTCGATGTCTGTAAATGACAGGAGAACCGTTATCACAGGACAGGGAGCGAACCTGCCCGGCAAACATCATACAAACCATAGCGAATGGAGACAAAATCATGGCAAAGATTTACAAGAGCGCAACAGAACTGATCGGCAACACCCCTCTTCTGGAGGTTGTCAATTTCGAAAAGGCACAGGGCGTCACGGATGCGACGATCCTGGCAAAGCTGGAGTACTTCAACCCGGCAGGATCCGTCAAGGACCGTATCGCAATCGCAATGATTGAGGATGCGGAAAAGAGCGGAGAGTTAAAGCCCGGCGCAACGATCATCGAGCCCACAAGCGGCAACACCGGCATCGGCATTGCGGCAGTTGCAGCGGCAAAGGGTTACAAGGCAATCCTGACCCTGCCGGATACGATGAGTGTGGAGCGACGGAACCTCCTTCGCGCCTACGGCGCACAGCTGGTCCTGACAGAGGGCACCAAGGGCATGAAGGGTGCCATTGCAAAGGCAGAGGAGCTGAACAAGGAGATCCCCGGATCCGTGATCCTCGGACAGTTCGACAACCCGGCCAACCCGAAGGCTCACTATGAGACCACCGGCCCCGAGATCTGGAGAGATACCGACGGCAAGGTCGATGCCTTCATCGCAGGCGTCGGCACGGGCGGCACGCTGACCGGCGTCGGCAAGTACCTCAAGGAGCAGAATCCGAACGTGAAGGTCATCGCCGTTGAGCCGGATACCTCCGCAGTTCTCTCCGGCGATCAGCCCGGACCTCACAAGATCCAGGGCATCGGCGCAGGCTTCATTCCGAAGACCCTCGATACCTCGATCTACGATGAGATCATCCGCGTGCCGAACGATGCGGCCTTTACCACCGGCAAGGCCGTCGCAGTGGAAGAGGGATTCCTCGTCGGCATTTCTTCCGGCGCAGCCCTCTGGGCAGCTGTTCAGGTGGCAAAGCGTCCTGAATTCAAGGGCAAGACCGTTGTAGCACTGCTCCCGGATTCTGGCGACCGCTACCTGTCCACACCGCTGTTCAATTCCGAGAACTGATCGGAAAACAAAGACGGAAATACAAGAAACAATTCTTACAAAACCATAGTTGAACTCCTGAAGACCAAAATCCCCGCCCGGCAGTGCCGGACGGGGATTTTGGTGCGCCCGGCGGGCGCACGCTCTAATGGGTGAAAGTCCCTAACTCGCCCGGCAGTGGGAAGAGTACAGCCAAAGCCAAGGGCGTTGACGTGAGGAGGCGTCTGGAGGAAGGCGAAGGCAAACTGCTGGCCTGACGTACAGGAAGCTCATAAGTCTGCCGCGTGTTGATGAGACCGCCAAACAGGTCAAAGTCGCATAGCTGCACGGAGCACACGGCAGTAGATGAGACAGGCATAAGCAGGAAAGAGCGTGTGAGTACCCGGGGAGATCTCACGGACGAGGCAATGGAAACGTACGCTTTCCGCCCTCGGTCGAAAAAGGTTAACCGTGAGAAGTCAGCCGAGGCCATAGTACCTCCCTACAGAGGGAAGGGCCGAACAAACGAGTGTCAGAAGGCCATGGCAACCAAAAGTAGATTCAAGAACAGACAACTTCATATTGAAGACTATCTGGGGATGGCATCAACGGAATTGAAAGAGTACCCAGAAGTGTTC
>OMXP01000055.1 GCA_900315055.1 uncultured Lachnospiraceae bacterium | reverse complement strand
GCGACAACGAGGGTCACAAAAAAGGAGACCGGAAAGATTTTTTCCGATCCCCTCAAAGCCGCTATTTCAGCGGAATCTTATTTTGATGCGTAATCACTAAAACGGATACCGCCTGATGGACGATATCCGTCAACAATGCCTGTTCTCTGCTTTTCCGTATCCGGATCAGTAGATGATTCTGCGGATGCAGACGTACGCGCGGTAGTTCGCGTTGCTGATCTTGATGCCGCTCGAAGGATTCGATGCGTGCACGATCATGCCGTTGCCGATGTAGAGAGCCACATGGCCTGCATAGCAGATGAGGTCGCCCGGCTGTGCCTCCGCAAGAGACCCGACGGAGATACCGTTGCTTCTCTGGGCCACATCGGTTCTGCCGAGGGAATAGCCGAAGTGTGCATACACACTCATCGTAAAGCCGGAGCAGTCGGTGCCGTTCGTCAGGCTCGTGCCGCCGTAGACGTACGGGTTGCCGACGAACTGCAGAGCGTAGTTCACAACATCTGATCCGGATACGCCGCTGGAGCTGACCGCCGGCGCCGAGGACGTCGTGGACGAACTTGTTGTGGACTCTGAGGACGACGAGCTTGTGGTCGTCGTGCTGGTCGTCTGGCTTGAAGACGACGATGATGAGGACGATTTTGCGGCGGCCGACGATGCGGCTGCAGCAGCCTCTTCCTGTGCCTTCTTCTTGGCTTCCTCGGCGGCCTTCTGTGCCGCTGCAAGAGCCGCCTGTCTTTCTGCCTCTTCCTTTGCCTCCAGC
This sequence comes from uncultured Lachnospiraceae bacterium, assembly GCA_900315055.1. GTDB lineage: Bacteria > Bacillota > Clostridia > Lachnospirales > Lachnospiraceae > CAG-791. Next base: position 19,976 of record OMXP01000055.1, on the reverse strand, counting down.
TGCGCTTCCTGCTGATGCTGCTCTTCGAGCTTTGCAGCCAGCTGTGTTGCCTGTGCCTGCGCATCGGCGATCTTCTGCTCGTAGTCCGCGTACTGCGCCTGCAGATCAGCGAGCTGATCGTTCAGGTTGTTCTGCTCTTCCTCAAGGCCGACCTTCTCGGACTCCTGCTCGGACTTGGTGTCCTCGAGATCCTGCTGTGCAGCAGCGACCTCTTCCTGGGTCTTCTTGTAGTTGTCGATCATGTTCTGATCGTACTCATAGAGCTGACCGACATAGGCTGCCTTGTTGAGCATGTCGGAGAAGGACGTCGCCGTGAGCAGAATGGACAGATAGCTGTCCTCGCCCTGCTCGTACAGGTACTTGATCCTGGACTTCATGGACTCGTACTGCTTCTCCTCGTTGTCCTTGGCAGTATCGTACTCCTGCTGCTTCTCCGCGATCTGCGTATCGAGATCCGCGATCTCGCTCTCAAGCATCTGGATGCTGGCCATGTTCTGGACGAGCTGATCGTTGGTATAGCTGATATTGCTGCTGACTTCATTCTGGGAAGCCTGGGCGCTCTCTGCCGCGCTGTTGGCCTCATTGATCTGCTGCTGGGTCTGCTGCTCCTGCTGTCTTACCTCGGCAGAGGTCGTCGCCGATACCTGCACCACCGGATATGCCAGCAGTACAGCCGCACACAGCGCCGGTACTGCCGAGCGCTTCAGGCCTTTGCGGATGGATTTTGTGATCCTGGAAAAATTCAAATTGTCACCTCGGAATGATTTGTGGCAGCTCCGCCCTCAAATTGTTTCGGAATTATTACGGTAGAATTATAAAACGGACCGCGTACAAAGTACACCGTCCGTTTCCATTGTTCACGAAATTTTAAAACTTGTGTTTCTCTGTGGGATCAGAGCTCGCAGTTGCCGACCGTTCTCGGGAACGGAAGGACATCGCGGATGTTCTCCATGCCGGTCAGATACATGACGCAGCGCTCAAAGCCAAGACCGAAACCTGCGTGGCGGACGGAGCCGTAGCGGCGAAGGTCAAGATAGAACTGATACTGGCTCATGTCCATCTTCAGCTCCTTCATGCGGTTCTCGAGAAGCTCGAGGTTATCCTCTCTCTGGCTGCCGCCGATGATCTCGCCGATGCCGGGGACGAGGCAGTCGCATGCGGCGACCGTCTTTCCGTCGGGATTGAGCTTCATGTAGAAGGCCTTGATCTCCTTCGGATAATCCGTGACAAAGACCGGCTTCTTGAAGATCTTCTCGGTCAGATACCTCTCGTGCTCGGTCTGCAGATCGCAGCCCCAGTACGGCTTGTTCTCGAACTCGTCCGCATGCTCCTCGAGGATCTTGATCGCCTCGGTGTAGGTGACGCGGCCGAAATCGGAGTTTGCCACATGCTGCAGTCTCTCGATGAGACCCTTGTCAATGAACTGATTGAAGAAGGCCATCTCGTCCGGCGCGTTCTCGAGGACGTAGTTGATGACGTACTTGAGCATTGCCTCGGCAAGCTCCATGTCATCCTCAAGATCTGCGAAGCAGATCTCGGGCTCGATCATCCAGAACTCTGCCGCATGACGGGTGGTGTTGGACTTCTCTGCGCGGAACGTGGGTCCGAAGGTGTAGACGTTGCGGAAGGCAAACGCATAGGTCTCGACGTCGAGCTGACCGGAGACGGTCAGGTTCGTGGGCTTGCCGAAGAAATCCTTCGAGTAGTCCACCGTGCCGTCCGGGTTCTTCGGGACGTTTGCCAGATCCAGTGTCGTCACCTGGAACATCTCGCCGGCACCCTCTGCGTCGGAACCGGTGATCTCGGGTGCGTGGACATAGACGAAGTCACGCTCCTGGAAGAACTTGTGGATTGCATAGGCGGCCAGGGATCTTACGCGCATGGTTGCCTCAAAGGTATTGGTGCGCACGCGAAGGTGCGGGATGGTGCGCAGGTACTCGAAGCTGTGCTTCTTCTTCTGCAGCGGATAGTCCGGTGTGGAATCGCCCTCGACCTCAACCTTCCTGACCTGCATCTCCAGCGGCTGTCTTGCATTCGGTGTTGCGACGATCGTGCCGGTGGCGATGATGGCCGTCGAAATGTTCAGCTTGGTGACGGCATCAAAGTTCTCGAGGTCACTGGAGTAGACCAGCTGCAGCTTCTTGAAGCAGGAGCCGTCGTCCAGGGAGATAAAGCCGATGTTCTTGGAATCACGGTTGTTCTTGATCCAGCCGCCCACGGTCACGTCCTTATCGTAGAAATTCTCGGGGTGGTTGAAAATCTCCACTACGTCAGTCAGCTTGTACGTATCCCTCATAATCCTGCCTTCCTTCTTTTATCCTACTCTGTCGCTGCTTCTGTGGAGGCCTCGGTGGACGCATCGGTCGATGCCTCCGTGGACTCCTCCGTTGCTGCTTCTGTAGATGCTTCCGTGGAAGCTTCCGTCGACGCCTCGGTGCTGTCCGTCGTGGACGCATCGGAGGACTCCTCGACGATGCAGTTCTTTTCAAGGTAATCGAACACCTTCTGCGCCATCATGGTCTCGCGGAAAGCCTCTTCATCTTCCTTGTCCTCGAACTCATCGATGGAGGAATAGCCAAGGGACGATGCCTGCTCGCTCGCCTGGGTCTTGTACTCCTTGCGGGTGATGTTCAGGTCCTCCTTGTCGGCGATGGCCTTCAGGGCGATCAGGGTCTTTGCCTGATCGGTGGCCATGTCACGGATGTCGGAGACATAGTCGTAGGTGCTCTCCTCGCTCGAGGCCTCGGTCGAAGCAGTTGCATCTGCCGTAGAAGCTTCCGTCGATGCCTCAGTGGAGCCTTCCGTGGAAGCTTCGGTTGATGCCTCGGTAGATGCTTCCGTGGAGGCCTCGGTGGACGCCTCCGTAGAAGCTTCCGTCGACGCTTCGGTGGAGCCTTCGGTCGACGCTTCTGTCGAAGCGGTATCGGCCTGATCATCGCTTTCTTCGTCGCTGGAGCTGGAGCTGCTGTAGCTGCTGTACATCTGCATGAAGTCGGACAGGCTCATGCCGTAGTAGTTCGCATACTGCGTATAGGTGTCCGTGAGAGATGCCGCGATGCGGTCGATCATCTCGGTCGGCGGATCCTGCGTGAACGTGCAGTTCTTCAGGAGATAGTCGCCAATCTCTGCCTGCACGCTGCTGTCGTAGCTGTCCTGTGCCTGCTGCTCGAGCTGCTCCTTCATGTACTTCTTATATTCATCCACCGTATCGACACCGGAAATGTTCTGGGAAGCAACCCAGTCATCGGTGAGCTCCGGTGTGACATGCTTCTGGATCTTGTTGATCTTGACCGTGAAGACGACAGCCTGGCCGGCCAGATCCGAATTGCTGTAGTCGTCCGGGAAGGTGAGGTTTAAGGTCACCGTCTCACCGACCTTGTGCCCGATGAGGCCATCCTCAAAGCCGTCGATGAAGGAACCCGAACCGATGGTCAGGTCATAGCCCGTTGCCGAGCCGCCGTCGAACTCCTTGCCATCCTTCGTGCCGGTGTAGTCGATGTTGACCACATCGCCGCTCTCGACATCGTCACGGTCCGTGACCTCCTCGAGGGTCTGGTTGGAGGAGAGCTGATAGTTGATGTACATGTCAACGTAGTCGTCCGTGACATCGGTCTTCGTGCTCGTCACCGGGATGGAGCTGTAATCGCACAGTTCCACATAGTCCGATGCCTTGATATCCGAGAGATATCCCTTTGCGCCCCACTTGAGCCAGGACTCCTCAGAGGATGCCTCCGAAGATGCTTCCGTTGAATCCGTGGTCGCATTGTCGCTGCTGCCGCAGGCCGCCATGCTCAGGGAAAGCACGCAGGCGAGGACGCACGCTGCAATTTTCTTCTTCATGAATCAAAACCTCCTGATCTGCCTGCAAAACTGGATGCAGACAGTGTAGACTAGTTTAGCACACCTGAAAGTCTCTTAAAAGCATTTTTTATTGCCTTGAGCCGGGTACAATGATAGAATATTTCCGGCTCATTTTCGTGACCGATATGTGAAAAATTCAATCTCGCCAGGAGGTAACATGTTATGCCGGGTTGGGCAATAGCTCTGATTGTCATCGGAATCATCGTGGCAATCTTTATCGTTCTGTATTTCATCGGCAGACGGCTTCAGAAGAAGCAGGAGGAACAGGACGAGCAGGTTCAGAAGACAAAGCAGCCGATGGTCATGCTGATCATCGACAAGAAGCGAATGCCGCTGAACAAGGCGGATCTTCCGCCGCAGGTCCTCGAGGGGACACCGAAGATGTTCCGCCGCTCCAAGGTGCCGGTGGTACGCGTCAAGGTCGGCCCGCAGATCACCAACATGATCGCCGATGACCGTATCTTCGATGAGATCCCGGTCAAGCGTCAGGTCCGCGCGATGGTCAGCGGCATCTACATCGTCGATGTCCGCGACATGAAGGGACACAGAATCGTCCTCGACGAGTCCCAGAAGAAGAAACGCAACTGGCTGCAGCGGCAGATGGACAAGATCAGCCGTGCAGGCGGTGCAACAAACGAAAAGAAGAAATGATCCGGTTCTGCTGAAGATGCTGGAATGGAAGACCCCCGGGGCGCTGCCCCGGGGGTCTTTTGTATCCGATTCTTCTTTGCTTTTCTTCTCTTTTGTTCTTTCCGGAAGCCTGCCCTTTCGTCTATGCGTCCATTCCGGGCACAAAGCCTGTCACAAACTTCTGGAAGGAGGCAAAGCTCTCAACCCTCTTCAGCTCCTCCATCGCCTGCTCTGCCTTTGCATGATCGTCATAGATGGCAAACACCGTGGGACCGCTCCCTGTCATGATGGACTGCAGGGCGCCGTGCGAAAGGAAGAAACGCTCGAGCTGCCCGATCACCGGGTGATCCGCACCGGTCTGCTGCTCGAGAACGTTGCCACAGGTTTTTGCAACGCCGAAAAGATCACCCTTCCGGATGGCGTCCACCTGCGCATCGACATCGGGGTGAATCACCTCCCTCTCCGGGATGTGATCAAAGGCCTTATAGACCGCAGGGGTTGCGATGTAGAGATCCGGCTTTACCACAAGGAGCGTGCAGGACGGGGAAGGAGGCAGTACGGTCAGTATCTCACCGATCCCTTCCGAGAGCTGCGTTCCGCCCGCGATGCAGTACGGTATGTCTGCTCCAAGAGGAAGCGCAAGCTCTTCCAGTCTCCTGTTGTCTGCCGGAAGCCCGTACAGGTCCCTGATTCCCCGGAACACCGCCGCCGCATCGCTCGATCCCCCCGCCATGCCGGCTGCCACCGGGATCCGTTTGACGAGATGAATCGAGAGCCCGTCGGTTATCCCGAACGTCTTTCGCATGACATCTGCCGCCCGGAAAACCAGGTTGTCCGGGCCTGTCGGGATCTCACCGCTCTTTGTGGAGACGCTGATGTCCGTCCCTTCTGTCTTTCGAATCTCAATCGAGTCGCAGATGCCGACCTGCTGCATCACCATGCGGACAAGGTGATACCCGTCTGCTCTCTTGCCTACGACATCGAGAGATAGATTGATCTTTCCATATGCCTTACAGGATATGCTGTCCATGGTCTCCTCACTGATGCACCGCGCCGACAATGTCGCTGATGTGTGCCACATGGTGGCGCCTTGCGTAATCCTCGATCCCCGAAAGAACCTCCATCGTGGCATTCGGGTTGTGGAAGTTCTCGGCACCGACCGCGATGGCCGAAGCACCTGCAAGCATCATCTCCACCGCATCCTGCCAGGTCGAAATGCCGCCCATGCCGATGATGGGGATTTGGACCGTCTGTGCGGCCTCATAGACCATGCGCACCGCAACCGGGTGGATTGCAGGACCCGACATGCCGCCTGTCTTGTTTGCAAGGACGAACTTCTGCCTCTCCACATCGATCTTCATGCCGGTGATCGTATTGATGAGGGAGACCGCGTCCGCACCGCCGTCCTCGGCAGCCTTTGCCGTCTCCCTGATGCTCGTGACATTCGGGGTGAGCTTCATGATCACCGGCTGTTTTGCAACAGCCCTGATCTTCCTCGTGATGTCGTACAGCGCCTTCGGATCGACGCCGAAAGCCATCGCCCCCTGCTTTACGTTCGGACAGGAGACATTGATCTCAAGCATGTCGACTCTTTTCTCGTCCTGCAGCCGCTCCACAACGGCAAGGTACTCATCCTCCGTGTGGCCGCAGACATTGACGATAACCCGTGTCTTATAGTTCTCGAGGAACTTCAGGTCCCGCTCGACAAACACCTCAACGCCGGGGTTCTGCAGGCCGATTGCATTGAGCATGCCGCCGGTCACCTCGGTAACCCTCGGGGTCGGATTTCCCTCCCAGGGAACATTGGAGACGCCCTTGGTCACCACCGCGCCGAGACGGTTCAGGTCCACGAAGTCCGAATACTCCATGCCGGAGCCGAAGGTTCCGGAGGCAGTCATCACCGGGTTCTGAAACGTCACTCCCGCGATGTTAACCGAAAGATCAACCTTTGTGTTCGTGTTCTCCATCGTCTCCTCCTTCAGATCTCCACATCTTCCGCATTGAACACCGGTCCCTCGGTGCAGATGCGCGCGTTCTTCACATGGGAGTGGGCATCTACCTTCGTGGTCTTCGTCACACACCCGAGGCACGCACCGACACCGCAGGCCATGCGCTCCTCGAGGGAGAGGAAGCAGGGGACCCGTCTCTCCTCAGCAAGTGCCTTCACGCCCCGGAGCATCGGGAGCGGCCCGCAGGCGCAGATGACATCAGCCGGAAGGTTCTGTGCCCGCACCGCCTCGACGACATTTCCGTGGAATCCCGCTGTGCCGTCATCGGTTGCGATCACAACCTTCGAGACCTCTTCGAACTCGTCTGCAAGGAAGAGATCGTTCGTCCGGTAGCCGAGGACCGCCGTCACCTCTGTTCCGGGAAGGCTGTGCAAAGCCTTTGCAAGACAGAGCATCGGCGGCGCGCCGATGCCGCCGCCAAGAAGAAGGACCTTTTTTCCGGACAGGGCAGGCAGGTCATACCTGTTTCCGAGAATTCCGAGAACGTCCACCTGATCCCCGGCCTTTAAGTGTGAGAACTCCTCCGTTCCCGCTCCGACAACGCGGAACACCAGGCGAAGGACCTTTCCCTTGGGATCATAGCCCGCAATCGAGATTGGCCTTGGAAGCCGCCTTGCGCTGTCCTTTGAATACACCCCGACGAACTGTCCCGGGAGCACCTCTCCGGGATCTGTCTCATAGACAAGTCGGAGGTCATAGACACCCTCTGCAAGTCTCTGGCAGCTTTGTACGGTTGTTGTGTGCTTAGCCTTCATGGGATTCCTCCTTCTTTACTTCCTTCTTCTCTGCCACCGGCTCTTCCGGGAGCGGTTTTTTCGGCAGAATATCGTACTGGTCCAGGCACTGCTGCATGAATGCCGCGCAGCGTGTGGGAAGGTTCTTTCTCTCCTTTACCGGAAGCGTTGCCGTGTCGATCGGCTCTCCGATGATCATCGTCACCTTTGCCCCGTGGCACTTCGGGAAGTGATCCTCGAAGACATCGCCGGTGTTTGTGATGCAGACCGGCACCACGGGGCCCCCGGTCTTGATTGCGATCTTGAAGCTCCCCCCGTGCATCGGAAGAAGCGTTCCCTCATTGTGATTGCGCGTGCCCTCGGGGAAGATGAGCATCGAGTGCCCCTGCTTTACGAGCTCCACCGCGTCATTGATCATCTGGATTCCGGCCTTGATGTCCTGCCGGTCAAGGAAGAGGCAGTTGATCTGCTTCATCCAGTAGGACAGAAGCGGGATCTTTCCGAGGGAGTCCTTCGCGACGACGCCGACCTGTCCCGGATAGACCGTCATGCCGATGATGACATCAAAGATGCTCCGGTGGTTGCACACGTACAGGACCGGATGTCCGTCCTTGGGAAGGTTCTCCTTTCCGATGACGGTCAGCTTTACGCCCGTCAGGTGCCAGACGCACCAGAGCCCGAGGTGCATGTACCCGTAGGCCATGTGCTCTTTTGCCTTTTTTGAAAACAGCCCCACGATCACCTGGATCAGCATGTAGACGATGCCGAGGATCAGATAGACGATCGCAAAGAGTAAAACCAGAAAGGAATGCAGTGTCTGCAGCATATGCCATGCCCCCTGAAAATGTGCTTAAGTTCAACTTCTGATGATACCCGAAAGAGGCAGGGACAGCAAGAAGACATACCCTGGCAAAGTATCGTCAAACCTGCTACATTATCAGGAAATGAAGGAAACAACCAGGGAACTGCCACTGACAGGAGGTGCGCCATGCTGCTGATAAAAGACGGATTTGTCATCGATCCGAAGACGGGGGCCGAGGGGAAGAGAGATATCCTGACGGACGGGGACAGGATCGTAAAAATCGAGCCCGAAATCGACGAGCGGGACATTGAGGGCGGCGTCCATGTGATCGATGCCATGGGCTGCATGGTAACGCCGGGTCTTGTGGACACCCACTCCCACTTTCGCGATCCCGGACAGACCCACAAGGAGGACATCCACACCGGAAGCCTTGCCGCGGCAAAGGGCGGCTACACCTCGATCGTCATGATGGCAAACACGAAGCCTTCCATCGACTCGGTGCCGGTCCTTTCAGACGTCCTGAAGCGGGGATCCAGAGAAAAGATCCATCTCTACAGCGCCGCCAACGTGACACTTGCCATGCAGGGGAAGGAGCGGACCGACTTTGCAGCCCTGAAAAAGGCAGGCGCCGTGGTCTTTACCGATGACGGAAAACCGATTACGGACGCATCTCTCTTAAAGGATGCCATGCAGGCAGCAAAAGACCTCGACATGCCGATCAGTCTGCACGAAGAGGATCCATCCTTCGTCACAAACCCCGGCGTCAATGCGGGCGGAAAGGCAGCCGCATCCCTTGGCCTTACCGGCGCGGACCGGAAGGCGGAGATATCGCTTGTCGAGAGGGACTTAAACCTTGCCGTCGAGACCGGTTGCAAGCTATGCATCCAGCACATCTCGGCGGCAGAGAGCGTGGAGCTTGTCCGGCAGGCAAGAAAGCAGAACAAAGATATCCACGCCGAGGCAACGCCGCATCACTTCTCTCTCACCGAGGATGCCGTGCTCTCCCACGGGACCCTCGCGAAGGTGAACCCGCCGCTTCGCCTCGAGTCCGACCGGGAGGCAATCCTCGATGGCATCGCGGACGGCACCATCGACATCATCGCCACCGACCATGCCCCGCACGCAAAGGCCGAGAAGGCGCAGGAGTTCACCAAGGCTCCGAGCGGCATGATCGGCCTCGAGACCGCGCTCTCCCTTGCGATCGCCCAGATCGTACGCCCCGGCATCCTCACCCTCGAGAAGATGCTGCCGCTTCTGACCGTAAACCCCGCCGCATTCTACGGCCTTCCGGCAGGAAGTCTTGCCGTCGGTGCCCCTGCGGATCTTCTGGTGTTTGACTTCGGGCGCTCCTGGACCGTGAGTGAGCACTTTGCCTCGAAGTCCCAGAACTCTCCGTTTATCGGACAGTCTCTTCCGGGCGTCGTCCTGTGCACCATCGCGGGCGGCAGGATCGCCTATCAGAATGAGGATTTCCGATGAGGGAAGAGAAACAACGCACCGGAGAGAGCCTTCTTCATGCAATGCTCCTCTTCTCGGTGCCGTACCTCATCTCCACCTTCCTGCAGACTCTGTACGGCATGGCGGACCTGTTCTTTGTCGGGCAGTTCGATACCGCGGCCGTGGTGACCGCGGTCTCCGTGGGAAGTCAGGTCCTGCACATGCTGACGGTGATTCTCGTGGGCCTTGCCATGGGAACCACGGTCTCCATCAGCTTTGCGACAGGCGCCGGGGATAAAAAGAGTGCCGCGGCGTTTCTCGGGAATTCGATTACGATCTTTTCCATCGTCGCCGCATGACTGACCGTTGTCCTGCTGTTCTGCATCCCGGGGATTCTACAGATCCTGCAGGTACCGGCAGAATCCGCAGCTTCCGCCAGGGACTACCTGTTCATCTGCTTTCTCGGGATCCCATTCATCACGTTCTACAACCTCATCGCCTCGATCTTCAGGGGGCTCGGGGATACCACACCCCCCATGATCTTCGTTGCGATCGCAGGGGTCCTGAACATCGGACTCGATGCCCTCTTTATCGGTCCCTTCGACCTTGGCGCCGCAGGGGCGGCCCTTGCGACCGTCCTCTCGGAGGCTGGTTCCGTCCTCCTCGCCTTCCTCGCAATCCGGAAGCGGACCGACCTTCTGCCCAGCCTTACCCGAAAGGATCTTGTCCTTCAGGGCTCTGCCTCCCGCAGGATCCTGTCCATCGGCATTCCCGTCGCCCTGCAGGATGGCCTGATCCAGGTATCGTTCCTTGTGATCACCGCAATCGCGGACAGCCGGGGCGTCGACATCGCGGCGGCGGTCGGCATCGTCGAGAAAATCATCAGCTTCCTCTTCCTTGTTCCCTCCGCAATGCTCTCCACGATCTCCGCTCTCTCCTCCGGCTATATCGGTGCCGGGAAAAGACAAAAGTCAAAGAAGTGCCTGTGGTACGGGATCCGGATCTGCGTGATCTACGGCGCTCTGATCTTTCTGATCTCCCAGGTGCTGGGACGGGGAGCGGTCTCCCTCTTCGTTCCGGGGAACAGATCTGTCATCACCTACGGCACCCAGTACCTTCGTACCTACAGTCTCGACACCCTCTTTGCCGGGGTGCAGTTCTGCTTCTCAGGGTACTTCTGTGCGAGGGGCAAGAGCCTCTACGCCTTCCTCCACAACGTGCTCTCCATCGCCCTTGTCCGGATCCCGGCGGCGTTCCTTGCCTCCGTCCTGTTCCCGGACAACCTCGCCCCGATGGGCCTTGCGGCGCCGATGGGATCCCTGTTGTCCATCCTGATCTGCACTCTTCTGTACCGGCACCTGACAGGGCAGGATGCTTCCCGTCAGTGAACAAAACGACAAACAACCCTGAGAGATATCCGCAGATCGCAGAGGTCTCTCAGGGTTGTTTCATTTTCTCTTCTTCTCACTCCGGGTCCGCTTCAGTCCCGGGATGATTCATTCCTTCTCAGCCGTCTCCCCGATGTACTTTGTCAGCTCCTCGAGGGCCATACCACGGGATGCCTTGACAAGAAATGCGGTATCCTTCCGGATCTGATCGTCAAGGACGACCTTTGCCTCCTCCTTGTCATTGCAGCAGAACACATCCGGAACGCCCTGGGCCTTTGCTTCCTTCGCGATAAACGCTGCGGCTTCGCCGACCGTGATGAGGGCATCAATCCGGTGCTCCGGATCTCTGTTCAGCTCTGCCACATAGGAGCCGATGCCGCGGTGAAGCTCCTCGGTCATATCTCCCAGCTCAAACATGTCTCCCACGACTGCCACATGGCGGTAGCCCTTCGTGCGGGCGAGCGTATGGAGCCCGGACTTCATCGACTGGGGGTTTGCGTTGTAGGTGTCGTTGTAGACGAGGATGTTTCCCGGAAGGTGCAGCGTCTCCATGCGCATCTTTGTGGGGACGTAGTGGAGGACACCGTTTCGGATCTCCTCATTCGTCTCTCCGACAAGGTGTCCCACGGCGCAGGCCGTAAGGACCGGGTAGATCATGTGCCGTCCGAGGGCAGGGACCGTAAAGGCGATGTCTCCCTTCGGGGTCTTTCCGGTAAAGGTCACCTCGTGCTCGAGATCATCGCGGATGTCCACCGCGCGGTAGTCGCAGTTTTCACCCTCCCCCTGGAAGATGAGATGAAAGCCCTTTGCCGGGTTCTTCCCGTCAAAGATTTTACCTGCCTTCGCATCGTCCTTCAGCATCGGCTGATAGTCGTCGTCGCCGTTGAGAATCGCCGTGCCGCCCGCAGCAAGGCCCGAGAAGATCTCCGACTTTGCACGGAAGATGTTTTCCCGGCTCCCCAGGATCCCGATGTGGGCCTCGCCGATGTTCGTGATCACCGCAATGGTCGGCTGTGCGATGTGCACCAGGTAGTCGATCTCGCCGAGGTGATTCATGCCCATCTCGATGACCGCCGCCTGTGTCGTGTGGGAGAGATGCAGCACCGTGTAGGGAAGTCCGATGTGGTTGTTGAAGTTTCCTTCGGTCTTGACCGTCTCAAACTTCTCCGAGAGCACCGAAGCGATCATGTCCTTGGTGGTTGTCTTTCCGACACTTCCCGTGACACCGACGACCGGAATCGAAAACTGACTCCGGTACCAGCGTGCCAGATCGCCGAAGGCTTTGATCGTGTCCTCAACAAGAACATAGAACTTTCCCGGGACAGGGCTCTCGGGCTTCTCTGACACCACGGCTCCCGCAGCGCCCTCTTCCAGTGCCTTCGGAACGTACCGGTGGCCGTCGGAGTTCTCGCCCTTAAAGGCAAAGAAGACATCGTCGCCCCTGATCTTTCTTGTGTCATACTCGGCGCCGGTGATCTGAAGTCCTTCCGGGATATTCTCCGAAAGAAGCGTTCCGTTCACCGCCTGTACCAGGTCCTGTAATGCAATCGGATCCATATGGCTCTCCTTATCCGCGAAGCTTTAAGGCGTCCTCAACGACATATTCGCAGAGGTCCTCATAGCTCATGCCGATGGCTGCCGCTTCCTGCGGCACGAGGGATGTCGGGGTCATGCCGGGCAGGGTGTTGACCTCGAGGAAGTAGATCTCCCCCTCCTTTGTGACGATAAAGTCAGAGCGGGAGTAGGTGGAAAGGCCGAGGGTCCTGTGGACCGTAAGAGCCATCTCGCCCATCTTCTTTGCGATTTCGGGATCGCAGCGTCCCGGGCAGATCTCGGTCGTAGCACCCGCCTGATACTTGTTCTGATAGTCATAGCCGCCCTGCTTCGGGACGATCTCGACATTCGGCAGTGCCTTATCTCCCAGAACCGCGTCCGTGTACTCCGTACCCTCGATGAACTGCTCCACGAGGACATCGGACCCGAAGGACAGGCACTGCTCGAGGGCAGGCTTTAAGTCCTTCTCATCCTTGATGATGTAGACGCCAATCGTCGAGCCGCCGGTCGGGGTCTTTACGACGCAGGGAACCTGGTTCTCTGATGCAATGCGGTCGATGTCCTTTGCGGTCACGCCATGATAGGAGTGCCAGTCCGGAGTCTTTACGCCCGCCGGGCGGACCATCTCCTTCGTGATCATCTTGTCCATGGCCATGCCGGCACCAAGATACCCGGAGCCGGTGTAGGGGATGCCCATCATGTCAAACGTTGCCTGGACTCTGCCGTCCTCTCCGTTCATGCCGTGCAGGGCGATGAACACCACATCGGCAGCCGCACAGATCTCCAGAACACCCAGGCCGAACAGCGACGGGCTCTTGTACTTTCGATCTGCTCTGACCTTGGCAAGGTCCGGCGCAACGCCGTCAAAGACCACCGGCTTTAACTCCGGCAGCTCGTCAAAGAGAACGGCCGGGTTCTTCAAAACCTCTTCCGGCTCATCCTCAAGGCCGTCGAACAGATCCACAAGGACTGCCTGATGTCCCTTTGCACGGAGGGCCTTGCAGACCTGCGTGCCGGACGAAAACGAGATCTTCCGCTCTGTGGAGAGACCACCGCATAACACGACGATTTTCATGCTGAACTCCTTATATTCCCTGATTTACAGATATTTTCCAAACGTCACTGACGCGCTCTATTATACAGCGGCATGCAAGCAGGAGGTCCAAAGCCTGTCTGCCCCTGCCTTCCTGCCGCATACGCTCCCCATGATAGCACGAATACCGCTTCCCTTCGACCTTACTCAAATGCGGAGAGATCCCCGTCGTAATACATGAGCAGCAGCCCCACCACATGGGTGTAGGAGAGCTTCCCGGAAGAGACGCCGTTGGCCTTCAGTGTCACGTCAAGGGACGTGTCTGCCGCCTCGTGTACCGTCTCTGTTTCCAGGGGCGATGCCTCCTCCACCTGATCCCAGGTATCGGAAGAGACAAACTCCGCGTCCGTCCAGACAAGGTCCGAGACCGCCACATGGCTCTCATACTCGTCCCGGGAAACCGCCGCATAGAAGTCGTTGTTCACGTAGTTCAGGATCCCGAGGTATCCGCTGTACCGGAAGACCGGATCATCCGACTCCACGCAGGCAAGGTACCCCAGAAGGTTTGCCTCGTCCTCAAAGAGATATCCGTGGGTGTGGGAAATCTCATGGCACATGGTGAAGGGCTTGTTCATGACTTCCATGAGATCGTTGTAGTTGGCCTCCATGGAGAACGGGAAGTAGTACCCCTGCATGTAGCCCTGACACATGAGCCAGGAAAAGTACATGGGCTTTGGCCGGACCTGAAAACCGGAAAGACGCGGGAACTCCGTGGAAAGGTTCTGCACCGCCGCGCGGGCTTCCTCCTGCATTTCCTTCCCGCTTCCGGTGATGATAGTTCCGTCCGCATCCCGCGGCATCTGTGCCGCCATCGTATTGCACTTCTTCACCAGTGCATCGCGAAGATTAGTGAGATCCTCGAGGTCATAGGTCTTCCCGTACCCGGAAAGATCCTCCTCGAGGGGCGTGGCATGATAGAGCACGACGCAGGTCATCGACATCTCGAGGAACACGAGGCAGGAGGCCCAGACAAGAAAGCGCACGTATCTGAGGACAAAGTGCCGGTACCCCTGTCTTCGATGGAGAAACACAAGCAGCAAAATAAGCACCAGGAAAAGGGCAAGAAGGGCGATCGCAAGAACCACCATCCACTCACCGACGGAGAACGGCACAAGGCTTGTGAGCCTCCCGTACACGCCCGGAAAGACCGGAAAGATGTGATCGATGAACCAGTCGGAAAAGGTCCTGCTTGTGACGGCCACAAGGTCAAAAATTCCCGCAAAGGCAAACAGGGCAATGCAGATCTTTGTGGAGACTCTCATGCTGCGGTTCCGTCTTCGTTTCACGCATCTCTCCTTTCCGTGCGTCAATAAAAGACGCGGTCTCCCGCAGGGGAAAACCGCGTCCTGATCCTTCAGAGGATAAGTCTCTGATTGTCCCTTACTGCAGGGATCTTCTGTTGTAGTTGATGAGGCACCCGTCGAGGATGATCTCCCGCTCCTCGTCCGTAAGGTCGCCGAGCGTCACCGTAAACGGCGTGAGTGTTCCGTCTTCCTTCACGACATAGCCGGTGATGGTATCCGCCTTCTCGGCCACTGCCTTCCGGATGCCCGGGAAGAAGAGCCAGTCGAGCTTCCTGAACGGCAGCTCGCCCCTGTCGATGACGAACGGCAGCATGCCCCAGTTGATGAGGTTGCTGCGGTATCTCTTGGTCGCGTACTCGTTCGCGATGTTTGCCCAGCCGCCGAGCACCTTCTGGCAGGAGGCTGCCTGCTCACGCGCAGAGCCGTCGCCCGGCTTTACCGCAAAGATCGTGGAGCCGATGCCGATGTTTGCACGGTTCACATCCGGGAACTGCATCCTGGCAGCCTTCATGATCGGATGGAAGCCTGCCACGGCCTTTCCTGCGCACTCGCCGTTCACCAGTGCCTGCTCGCCCACACGCACCTCCTTTGCCAGTCCCACGTAGTCCGGGGCCTTGCGGGAGAGCGCAAACTCGGAGAGCTTCTCCGGGTTGGAGCGGTACGACGAGGTCTCGCCGGAGGGGATCAGCTCGTCGGTGGTCGTCACGGGATCGTGGATCTCGGCCACGACCTTCAGGAACAGGTTCTCCGGCAGCGGCTGCATCTTCGGCCAGTCCTTGATGTTCGGCCCGAACTGCAGCTCCACCGACGGATCAGCCTTGCCGTGGGAGTCGAAGACTCTCTTCTCGTAGATGGTCCTGTCGAAGTGGTATGCATACACCGGTGCCGTGAGATCAAAGTCCGTGGCGGGGGTCAGGAAGCCCTGATTTGCCGCGGTGGCTGCGATGCTTCTTGCATCCATCAGGGCCACGTAGCTGATCTGGCCGTTCTGGGGCTTCGAGCCCTCACGGTTCGGGAAGTTTCTCGTCGAGTGGCGAATCGAGAACGCATTGTTTGCGGGCGTATCGCCTGCACCGAAGCACGGGCCGCAGAAGGCGGTCTTCAGGATCGCACCGGCATCCATGAGCTTTGCCGCAACGCCGTTCCGTATGATCTCCATGTAGATCGGCTGGGATGCCGGATAGACCGACAGGCTGAACTTTCCGTTGCCGCAGTCCTTCCCGTCAAGGATTCCCGCCGCCTCGCAGATGTTTTCAAAGCCGCCGCCGGCGCACCCTGCGATGATGCCCTGATCGACACGGAAGCGTCCGTTTACGATCTTTTCCTGCAGATGCGTCTCGACGTTCTCGCCAAACGAGACCTTTGCGCGCTCCTCGACCTCATGCAGGATCTCGGAGGGATTCTCGTTGACCTCCCGGATGGTGTAGGCCATGGACGGGTGGAACGGCATGGCGATCATCGGCTCGATGGTGGAAAGATCGATCGTCACGACGCCGTCGTAGTAGGCGCCCTTCTCCGGCTTAAGAGGCTTATAGGCCTCCGGGCGTCCGTGAATCTCAAACCACTCCTTTGTCTTCTCATCGGTCTCCCAGATGGAGGAGAGGCAGGTGGTCTCGGTGGTCATGACATCGATGCCGATGCGGTAGTCCTCGGAGAGGTTCCTGATGCCGGGGCCCACGAACTCGAGGACCTTGTTCTTTACGTACCCGTTTGCAAACACCGCGCCGATGAGGGCGATGTTCACGTCGTGCGGGCCGACACCTCTCTTCGGGGCACCGACAAGGTTGATGGCGATGACCTCGGGACGCCTGATGTCGTAGGTCTGATTCAGCAGCTGCTTGACAAGTTCCGGGCCGCCCTCGCCCATCGCCATAGTGCCAAGAGCCCCGTACCGTGTGTGGGAGTCGGAGCCGAGGATCATGTCTCCGCAGGAAGCCAGCATCTCACGTGCATATTCGTGGATGACGGCAAGATGCGGCGGGACATAGACGCCGCCGTACTTCTGTGCCGCGGTCAGGCCGAACATGTGGTCGTCCTCATTGATCGTGCCGCCGACGGCGCACAGGGAGTTGTGGCAGTTCGTCAGGACATACGGCATCGGGAACCTCTCAAGGCCCGAGGCCCTGGCGGTCTGGATGATGCCGACATAGGTGATGTCATGGGACGTGAGCTTGTCGAAGCGGATGTTCAGATGCTCCGGATCATTCCCCTTGTTGTGGCCGGAAAGAATCTTCCAGGCCATGGTTCTGTTTTTTGCCTCTTCCTTGGTTGCGGTGATACCCTCGGCTGCAAGCGCTGCCTTCGCTTCCGGTCCGTCCTCGATGAACCGGCCATCGCCGACGTAGTATGCACCCGTCTTGGAAAGTTCGATCATGTGTTTACCTCCGTTTTCTTTGGCGGAACTCTTATGGGTTATTATAAAGTCTGAAAACTCAAAAGTCAGCTGTCACTCCGGATCCTTCGGTTCTTTCGGTTCCGGCACATACGGGATCAGCCCCTTTTCGTAACAGATGATCTGAAGTTCCCGCGGGAGCCATCTCGCATCCACGGCAAATCCGTTGTACAGAACCGTCCAGATCTCCGGATTGCTGTCAATCAGGGAAGGCAGGCACCACTCGGCGTTGGAATAGGTGATCTTCAGCATCTTCCGGATGTCGGACGCCTTTGTCTGCGCCGTGGTTTTGGCGATTCCGAACGGTTCCACGATCTGTGCTGCGGTCAGATGCACCTTCATGCTCCTGTCAAAGATGAAGTTGTTGGAGCCGATCGCGTAGATGATCCCGCACGCCCAGGTCTTTGCCCTGCCGCTTTTCAGAGGCGAGGGGCGCTTGCGGCAGAGTTTTTCCAGCGCATGGAGACAGAGCGCCTCATAATCTTCATCCAGGTACTGTTTGCTGAAGTCCGTGATGAGAGATGCGATGGTATCATACGTATCCTGCATTTCCTTTGGAATGTTACCGGCCATAATAATCCTCCCCAAATGTTTGCCCTTTTCCTCCTGACTATAGCACCCGTGCTCTCTCCTGTAAAAGAAAAGCGCCTTCTGCATTCAAAGGCAGCCGTATCACCTCTTCTCCTCCATCTCCCGGATCAGGGAGTCCGGAAGGTAGCGGGGGCCGCGGATATTGGTAATCCCGTACTTCTCTGCAAGATACGACTTCGGGAACGCATCGTCTGGAAAGCGCTTCAGCAGCAAAAGCCTTATGACCTTCCGCCCCGGAAAGGCCGCTTCCATCTCCGCGTCCGGTGCAACATCGGTCTCGAGGATCCTGCACTCATACAGGATGGCAGAGATCGGTGCGCCCGCATAGATGCAGACGATGTCCCCCGCCTTAAAGGAGGGACTGCTCTGCGTCCAGGTGATCTTATCTGTCGTATCAAAAAAGCGCCTCGGATCGGCAAGGCTGACCTTTGCCGGAAGGACAAAGGCGCGGGGCGGGCGGTACGCCTTTACTTCCTTCGGATCCGCTGTCGCAAAAAAGCTGTCCTCAAGAAGGGAGAACACCGTCCTGTTCTCAACGCTCCCGTCAAGAAGTACGGAAATCCACCCCGCCTTGTTCATGTGATACGCAGGGAAAATACCGTCCTGCCGGACAAGCACCGACTGAGAAACCGGATCCTTCACGCGGACATTCATCACCGGAACCGGAGAAGATCCGGAAAGATGGAACGCTGCCGGATCCACCTCCAGAAAGAGCGCATACCACTTCCCGGATGTGGCATGACGCAGCACCAGTTTTCCCGGCGGCCTCCGGAACGGGCAGTCCGGCTCCGTGTCAAAGCGTTTCCCTGCAAACGCAAGAACCCTGTTCATCTGCTGTGATTCGACCTCCATGACCTGTCCTCCTGTGTCAGTTTCATTTGTTTTCCCCTGCAGAACCGGTTGGGACTATTATAAGGCATACGATATGTCAGGGGCTTTAAGAGGGAGACCATGAAAACGAACACATGGAAAAAGGGGCAGAGCAGCGCACAGCTTGGAAAGCTGTACATCATTACCGTGGGAGAGGCATTCCGTCTTGCGGGTGCTTCCTGGGTTGCCCTCCTCGCATCTCAGGGATTTTCCATGATGGACGTCGCCCTGGCAGAGACCGTCTTTCACGTCGTAAGCCTTCTTGCGGAGATCCCCTCCGGTGTGCTCTCCGATGTCTGGAGCCGGAAAAAGACGATGGTGGCAAGCCGTATTCTCTTTACCCTCTCTCCGCTTGTCATGCTGATTTCCCGGCGTCTTCCTGCCGTCTGTCTCTCCATGGTCTTTCTCGCGCTCGGATACAACTGCGCATCCGGAACCCGGGAGGCACTCGCCTACGACAGCCTGGGCCTCGATGAACGGCAGGATCACTTTGCACAGTTTCTCTCCGTGGATACCATCCTCTACCGGATCTTTCAGGCGGCGGCAACGCTTCTTGCCGGCCTTGCGCTCTGCCTTGGCATGGTGCGTGCCTATTCTCTGGACGTATCGCTTTCCCTCATTACCATACTTGCGGCAGCTCTTCTTGTCGACATTCCGGCAAGTACCGCACGTCTGAAAGCCCCCGTCCGGGCAAGGATCCTGGACGTCGTAAAAAAGAGTCTTTTCTTTCTGCTTCATGAGCACCGCGCCGCTGCCGTCATGCTCGTGAATGCGGTTCTTGGCGCCTTCTCCGTCCTCTCCCAGTTCTACCTGCAGGCAAGGCTTCTTCGCGCGGGCGTTGCCGGTGCGGTCCTTGGTCCCTGTCTGTTTGTCTGCGCGCTTGGCGGAGCCCTGGGGGCTGCGCTCGTCCGATGCTATCGGAAGCTTCACTACCCCAAGATCTGCATGCTCTGTCTTGCGGGAACTGTTGCAGGTGCAGCCCTTGTCTGTACCAGCTCTCCCGTCCTCATGTGCCTTGGCGCCTTTGCCTGCAACTATCATGCGGACCTTCTTCAGATCCGGTCCGATGCTCTCCTGAATGACCTCCTGCCCTCCGGGGAGAGAGCCACTCTGAATTCCGTAAGCTCCATGGTCTTCTCCCTTGTCATGATCGTGATGACGCCCCTTGCCGGCGTTCTGAATACCCTGCTGTACAGCCGCTGAACATGCCCGGTATCGAGTAGGAGGGGGAGATTAACCCCCGTCCTCTCACACCGCAACGTACGTACCGTTCGGTATACGGCGGTTTCAATAGTTAATGCAGAGACTGGT
>OMXP01000053.1 GCA_900315055.1 uncultured Lachnospiraceae bacterium | reverse complement strand
TATTTGAACCAGGCGTCCACCCACGACATAGTACTGGCGATGGTGGACGCCGATATTTAGCATCGTTTAGAATAAAGAATGATTGCGACGCTACACTAGCCGCACCGCTGAGAGAACGTGCTGACACAATTACCGGAAGCGAAACTTTTATGGCATCGGAAGAAAACTGATACGTCGGCTTGGCATCGCTGTCCCCATATGCCTCATTCACTCTTCTGATTCCCGTTCCGAAGCTCTTCATGATATGCAGTCTGTAAAATACACCTGCCAGAATCGGATTGCGAAACGCGGGAATTCGACCTTTCATGCACGCCGACTCAGTGACCCCGCCCTGCAGTCCTCCCGGAGAAAATACTTCGACTCTGTCTTCATACATTGCAACTCTGATATTCGCATTGGTATCCCATGCGCGGTGAACAATGGCATTGGCAATCACTGCCCGAAACGCTTTTTCAGGAATCCTCTCAATCGTCTTCCTGAGTTTTCCCTCTATCAAATCATACTGGTAGTATTTCTTAAAAAGAGAAATCGCCTCATCGTATTGAAGAAGTACCGACCGGTGGTCAAATGTCTCCCGATCAAGTACGATATCTTCTGTTTCACCAAATCGGACGCAGTCAATCCCGCTGAACTGGTTTGTATCCGCAAGCAGCGCACCTGCATTGTTATATCGTCCGTCCGGTCCTGCCGCCCCGATCGCCTTGAGAATATCCTGAGTCAGTGAGCTGATCTGAAGGATATTCACTCAGTTTCTCGTCCAGTATATGAAATTCCAGATTTTGGTTCTCAGAAAGTATCTCCTCAAAGGATTGATTTTCCTCCACACCAGTTACTCCTGTTGTTTCCCTGTGCCGGGGGCATTTACCGTGCACATTGAGCGAGCGCAAAAGCAAACGTATTTGTTTTCGCTTGATTTTGCGTTTTTTCGTCACCGGAGCGTCTTCATCGTCTCACAGCTTTCCCGCTCTCCTGCGCGCTTGATGAAGCATTCATTCAGGCACCGCGAATTTATCATTCACCGCTTCTTTCCGTTATTACTGATAATCAATCTCTCCCGAATGTCTGCATCTTATTGCTTCCAGCTCCTCAAACGCTTTCCGTCCGTCTTTCTGCACGGGATTTTCCGCGACATCACTTGCTCTTTCCATTCCCCTCCTATCGGAGCCCCGCTCCACAGCAATCGTGCAGCTAAGCCGAAATCCCCTAGGTGTGCATGTGATGTGCCGCCGTTTTTCTCCATGCAGATTACGCTGCACCTCAGGTAAGGCAGATATGCACTCCTGCATCAGGTTGCAGCATTAGACTTCCAATCGTCCTGTCTCGAATACTGTGCTCTCACAGCGCAGCAGTGCGATCAAATGGCACTTCTTTGCATCTGAATGGTTCACTACGGGATATATTCCTCGATCAGTTTTACCACGTCGGCATTTTTGGCTCTGATATTCGGATCCTTCTCCATGTCCTGCGTTGTAGTCCAGCGATACGAAATGCCATCGATCGTGAAACGATCTGCTTTCATGTTCTCCGGAAATTCAGCAAGGGTCGCCTGGTAAATGCGATGGTCATAGATTTTCTCGCACTTGTCGCTGACAGAGTACTTCGTGCAGATATCCTCTGTCCTGTACTCCAGCCGGATCTTTTCGATGCCAACTTTCAGTTGTTCGGACAGACGCCTTTTGATAAACTCCACATTCTTACTCTCGTTGTTTTGTGTACGGTAATTCAGGAAGAAGTCGCACTGCCAGCGTGTATCGTAATACAGAAGGAAACGATTGGGGGATTCGCGAAAAGTATCCTTGATTGCTACGATCGAGAACGGATGGGTACTCATGCTGATTCTTCCTCCCTCTCTCTTTAGCAGGCTTTTTTCCTCCGGATGCCGGGAAACCATTTCGATGAATGTGCTAGCAAATATGGTTCATTCTATCTGGTAATCGATCAGAAATCAATTTCATGTCCATTATTTCTACCGTTTTGTTTCTATTTTTGAGCGTATTGCAATTGTGCCGCCACGGAGAACTTCAAAGTCAGTCACTTCGTTTGTGCAGTATGAGAGACAGCGACAACGTCCTGGAGATTGATTCGGACCGTCTGAAGTTCGCTGCCGGCCTACTGGAGATCCGACAGACAGTGCCCTCATGTTGCACCGTGCTTCCAAACACAAAAGGCAGATGCGCACACCTGCATCAGGTTGTGCGGCATCTGCCTTATCGTTTCATTTTGATTCTTATGGTGAGCGTCTCTGTTCTAAAGCCGTTTCTATTATATCATTTTCTTGTCAATTCAGTAGAAACTTCTATGTTACGTGTAAAGGGGAACATGTCCACGGGCACGGCCTTCTTCATCTCATATCCGCCATCCGTCAGGACCTTCAGGTTCTCTCCGAGAGTCTCGGGATTGCAGGAGATGTAGACGATCTTTTTCGGTGCCAGGGTCAGAATGCTTTTCAGGAACTCCTCGCTGGCTCCGGACCTTGGAGGATCCATGAAGAGAACATCGATCTTCTCTCCCCTTGCTGCAAGATCCTCCGCGAACCGTCCGGCATCGTCCGATTCAAACGAGATGTTCGTGATACCGTTGAGACCCGCGTTTACCTTCGCGTCCTCGATCGCCTCGTCGTTCAGCTCAACACCGAGGACCTCCTTTGCCTTGCCGGCCGCGCAGATGCCGATCGTTCCGATGCCGCAGTAGGCATCGAGAACCCTCTCCTTTCCGGAGAGTCCCGCCATGTCAATCGCCACGTTGTAGAGCTTCTCCGTCTGCAGGGGATTGATCTGGTAGAACGAGCGGGAGGAGATGCGGAAGCGCTTTCCGCAGAGCTCATCTTCGATATATCCCGGTCCGTAGATCACCTTCTGTGCGGTGCCGAGGACCATGGTCGTGCTCTTTGAGTTGATGTTCTGGACGATCGTGGTGATGCGCTCCTGTTCCTTGAGAAGCGTCTCCACGAAGTGCTCCTTCGACGGGAAGGCCGGTCCGTTGGTCACGATGGTGACCATCGCCTGGCCCGTATGCTCTGCCACCCGCACCTGTACCGCACGGATCTGTCCCTTGCCGGTCACCTCATCGTAGACCTTCAGCTTGAACGAGGGCAGCAGGCGGAAGATCGACTGCACGATGCTGTCCGCGATGCGGTTCTCGATCATGCAGGTCGTCACCGGGACGATCTCATGACTTCTGGCACGGTAGACACCGCACACCGGGTGTCCCTTGTAGTCGAGTCCGAAGATGCTGGTTACCTTGTGGCGGTAGCGCCCCGGATTCTTCATCGCGATGATTCTCTCCACCGGCCCGTACATGCCGATGCAGGACTCGACGGTCTTCTGCTTCTCCTCGAGCTGTTCCTCCATCGGGGTATCGATGTCGGTGCAGCCGCCGCAGTTTGAAGAGAAAGGACAGCGGGATGTCTTTTCCTTTTTCTTCCGTACCGGCGCCGGAGCAGGGCGCCGTCCGGACTCCTTATTCCGGTTCTGATCTTTTCTCATGCCATATCCTACAGGGCGATATCATCGTCCTCGTCGTAGTAGAGGTTCGCCATCTGTTCCTGCCGCGCCTTCTGCTTGCTGCGCGCAAGATCCATCGGGCAGAAGTCATCGGCGGGCCGTCTTGCGATCACCTTGACGCGGGGCATCTGGGATGCAATCTCATACGCTCTGTCATAGCTTCCGGCATTGATGCAGAAGATCGTCGCCGGACGAAGGCGGCGGTTTCTGCCGTAGAGCATGCGCTCGATCAGGGACGGCTCTCTGGTTTTCAGGTAATAGGAGATGCCGCTCATCATGAACTCGCGCTCAAGCGCACGCATGGTCTTGCGGCCGGTGACCTTGCAGAAATCCAGCTTCGTGTCGAAGTACTGGTTGGGCTGTACAATCGTGAACATATCTCTTCCAGGTTTCTATATGAGCAATCCGGCACGTTATCCACAAAAAACTTCTCCCCCTGCTGTGAATGAAACATTGTGGAAAACTTTTCAGTTCTTTCGATTCAGGGGATTGATTCGGATGGGTACCAGAAGTTGTGGCTGAAGTTGATTTTTACACCACAAATTGTAGTTTTTGTCCTGTTAGCTGTCAAGAAAAACGGGGCGCTTCCCGGAAAAAATCCGGGGAACGTCCCGATCTTATCACCCTTTTGTGAACAGGTTTTCCACACGCTGTCCACCCTGTTTTCCACAAACGTCAGTCGTCTTTCAGGTACGTCTGCCGCAGCGACTCCTCTGCCGCGATCACGTGCTCGAGAAACCCTCTTGCCGAGAGCCGCACCGCTCCCGCGCCGTAGATGATCACCTGCTCCACCGCATCGGATGTCGCGACGATGACGCGGTGCTTTTTCGCGAGTGAGTGCGCACACTTCTCGATGTACAGATCCGCCGTCTCCGCCTCCTTCGTGTAGACCACGTCGATGTTGTGGTATCGGTAGACTTCCCCGGCATTTCTCGGCACCTTGTAGGCATCAAAGACAACGATCGTGATCTGCCCCGTGATCCCCGCGTAGTTGGAGACGATATCAAGGAGGCGATCTCTTGCAGCCTTGATGTCCGTTCTGGCAAGCTCCCTTGTCTCCTCCCAGTCGAAGATGATGTTGTAGCCGTCGATCAGAAGGTACTCGAGAGGTGCCTCGGCCGTCTTCTTCTCATACTTCGGATCGGAGGGGTTCTTCTCCTTTGTGTAGACCCGCTCCCGCTCCTCGTTCTCCGGGTTGTGGAGCATGGATTTTACGGGGCCGTAGGTTCTCGCGAAGATCTCCTGCAGTTCCTTCTCCTGCGCAGTGATGCGTGCCTTGCGCTCGGTGAAGTTCAGGTTCTCGTCCTTAGCGGGCTTCCGGATCCGGAAAACGCTCTCCTCCTTTTCTTCTTCCTGTTCCACTTCCTCCTCATACCCTTCCGGCAGCGCAAAGGAGAAGGTCCTGGTATCCGTCGGATAGACCGGAACAAAGTCCGGATCCTTCTCATAGAGAGCCTCCACGTGCATGTGGCGCTTGACCTCATACCAGGGGATCAGCGTTCCCGCGCCGTGGGAGCAGAACACGGAGGAGGCGGGATTTCGAAGATCCGCGTCCGGGTCGTAGGCGGCCTCCTGAATCACCTGCTCCGCGTTGTGGCAGGGCTCAAAGTCGGCAAAGGAAAGGGAAAGCCGTCCCCGTCCGCCGGTGTAGGCCTGCAGGGTCAGCGCGTAGTCTCCGATCTCCGAGGCGGGGACCTTTCCGGTAAGCAGCGCGTCCTCCCCCTCAAAGGAAGCGGGATCGATCCTTGCTCCCATGCGGGTCAGGTCCGTCATCGCACGCCCCAGGTTCTCTTTCGGGAGAGTGATGGTAAAGAAGAGCACGGGCTCGAGGAGAACATTTTTTGCCTCCATGAGGCCCTGCCGCACCGCCCGGAACGTGGCCTTCCGGAAGTCTCCGCCGACCGTGTGGACGCGGCTCTGCTTTCCGCCAAGGAGCGTGATCTTCATGTCGGTCAGCTCCGCCCCGGTGAGCACTCCGCGGTGGGTCTTTGCCTGCAGAAGCGCCATCACCTGACTCTGAATGCTGTTATCGAGCATGCCGGCAGGTGTTCGGTTTTCAAAGGTAAGTCCCGTCCCGGGGCCTGTCGGAGTGAGCAGCAAGTGCACCTCCGCGTAGTGGCGGAGCGGCTCAAAGTGTCCGACGCCCTCCACGGGGTCCGCGATGGACTCGCGATAGACGATCTTGCCGGGGCCCAATGAAACACGGATCCCGAAGCGCTCCTGAAGCACCTGGGTCAGCACCTGCGTCTCCACCTGTCCCATGATCTGCACCCGGATCTCCCCGCTCTCCGGATCGTCCGCCACGTGCAGGAGCGGCTCCTCCTCTTCGAGGGCGGAGAGCGCCTGATGCAGATGGAACCGGTCCGTCCCGTCAAGAGCTGTCACGGTCCTCGTCTCGATGGGAGATAACATCTGTCTTGCGGCGCTCTCCTGGATCCCGAGACCGTCTCCGCTCCGAACCTTTGACAGCCCCGTCACGGCGCAGATCTCTCCTGCCAAAACGCCCGTCACGAGCTGGTACTTTGCCCCGTTGTAGAGACGGATCTGGGAGATCTTCTCGGTGATCGTCCTGGTGGTCTCACTTTCCTCCTCGTCGTCCTTTTGTGCACTCTCATGTACCTCTTCCGTCACCTCATCGCGCACGGAAAGCGTTCCGCCGGTGACCTTCAGGAAGGCGAGCTTCTGCCTGTTTGCCGAGCTCTCATCGATGCTGATCTTGTAGACCAGAGCACCGAATTTCTCCGGGTATGCCGGGGCTTCTGTAAAGTCGGACAGGCCGGATAAGAGATCTTTTGTTCCCTCATCGACAAGCGCCGCGCCAAAGTAGGTCGGGAACAGGTTTCTCTCCCGTACCAGGGTCCTGACATCCTCCTTTGTCACCTTGTCCCCTGCAAGGTATTTCTCGGAGAGATCGTCCGAGCAGGCGGCGATGGCGTCCTCGTTTTCCGGTGTGATACCTCTTTCGTCAAAGGGGACAAACCCGGGTCCTAAGGCCGAATTCAGGAGGGTGAGGAGCCGCTTCTTTTCGCGCTCCGGATTCTCCTGATAATCGCGGTCCTGATCCATCTTGTTGAGAAAGACGAGGGTCGGGACCTTATGGATGCGAAGAAGCTTCCAGAGGATGGAAACCTGGGGATTGTCGATCCGCTCTCCCGTCATGTCGGCAGCCGAGATCACCAGCACCGCGGTGTCGATGACCGACAGGGCTCTCTCCATCTCCGGGGAGAAGTCCACGTGCCCCGGGGTGTCGAGGATCGTGTACGGGCGGTCCCGGAAGGTAAAGCGTGCGGTCTTGGAATAGATGGTGATGCCCCGCTTCTTCTCAAGGGCATCCGTATCGAGGAAGGCGTCCTGGTGGTCGACGCGCCCGCGGGTCCTGATCTGTCCCGTGGTGTAGAGTATGGACTCCGAGAGAGTCGTCTTTCCGGCGTCGACGTGTGCCAGTATGCCGATGGTCTGATTGGTCATAAAAAAACTCCTTTGTCTTCCCTGCATTGTAGCATCCCAAAGAAGGTGCGGAAAACTTTGAAAGATCTGTCCTGTTTTGTTCTGGCGGATCGGGGGCAATCGTTCTATACTGTGCACGAGCACGAGTTGGCGCGCTGTTTTGGAACGGAAAGTGAGGAAACGATGGAAACATTCAAACCCGTTAAAGAAGGAAAGGTCCGCGAGATCTACGATATCGGCGATGCCCTGATCATGGTCGCCACCGACCGCATCTCCGCCTTCGATGTCATCCTGAAGAACAAGGTCGTCTCCAAGGGCAAGGTCCTGACGCAGATGAGCCGGTTCTGGTTTGACTACACAAAGGACATTATCCCGAACCACATGCTGAGCACCGACACGAAGGATATGCCGGAGTTCTTCCGCACACCGGAATTCGAGGGCCGCAGCATGCTCTGCCAGAAGCTCACGATGATTCCCATCGAGTGCATCGTCCGCGGCTACATCACGGGCTCCGGCTGGGAGAGCTACAAGAAGAACGGCACCGTCTGCGGAATCAAGCTCCCGGCAGGCCTGAAGGAATGCGACAAGCTGCCTGAGCCCATCTACACGCCGTCCACCAAGGCAGAGATCGGTGATCACGACGAGAACATCTCCTTCGAGCAGTCCATCCCGGTCCTCGAGAAGAAGTTCCCTGGCCATGGTCAGGAGTATGCGGAGAAGATCAAGGACGCAACGATCGCGCTCTACAAGAAGTGCGCGGACTACGCTCTCTCCCGCGGCATCATCATCGCCGACACGAAGTTCGAGTTCGGCCTCGATGCAAACGGAAACGTCATCCTCGGCGACGAGATGCTGACCCCGGACTCCAGCCGCTTCTGGCCGCTCGAGGGATATGAGGCAGGACATGGCCAGCCTTCCTTCGACAAGCAGTTCGTCCGCGACTGGCTGAAGAAAAATCCGGACAGCGACTACAACCTGCCCCAGGACGTCATTGACAGGACGATTGCCAAGTACAAGGAAGCCTACAAGCTTCTCACCGGCTCCGATCTGAAGGACTGATCCTGTAATCATCATCAGAACAATAAAGAATCCAAGGCTGAGCTTCCTGCTCTGCCTTGGATTCTTTTTTTCCTGTCTTTTAAGTTTGTGTCCGGCTCAGGTAAGCTGCTTACTCTGCTTTCTTCTCCACCGGTCCCGGCAGTGTCACGTCATCGTCCGGATGGTAGGTCGGCACGACCTTTGCCACGAGATCCTTGATGTGCGGATCCTCTGCCTTTGAGGCTTCGTCCAGCATCTCCAGATCCTTCCGGAACTGCTCCTCATTCATCTGAATCGGGTGGCCGATGTAGATGAGGTTGTTCTTCGTCTTCTGCATGCCCTCCTCGTCCATCAGAAGCTCCTCGTAGAGCTTCTCTCCGGGGCGAAGGCCCGTGTAGACGATCTTGATGTCGACATCCGGCTTGTAGCCCGAGAGCTTGATGAGGTTCCGGGCCATGTCGTCGATGCGCACCGGCTGTCCCATGTCGAGGACGAAGATCTCACCGCCCTTCGCATAGTAGGATGCCTGCAGGACGAGGGAGACCGCCTCGGGGATGGTCATGAAGTAGCGGATGATGTTCTTGTCGGTTACCGTTACAGGTCCGCCCGCTGCGATCTGCTTCTTGAACAGAGGAATCACCGAGCCGTTGGATCCGAGGACGTTGCCGAACCGCACCGCCATGTACACGGTGTTCGGGTGATCCTTTGCCATCATCTGGATGATCATCTCGCAGATGCGCTTTGTCGCCCCCATGAGGGACGTCGGGTTCACGGCCTTGTCCGTCGAGATGAGAAGGAACCGCTCGACGCCGTACCTTGCCGCGGCGTTTGCGAGCTTCCAGGTGCCCATCACGTTGTTCTTGACTGCCTCGTTCGGCGAGTCCTCCATGAGCGGCACGTGCTTGTGCGCCGCCGCATGGTAGATCACCTGCGGGTGATAGGTGGACAGCACCCAGTTCACGCGGCTCGTGTTGCGCACCGAGCCGATGAGGACGACGAGGTTCAGCCTGTCGCCGTACTTTCTCTTCAGCTCCTGCTGAATCGCATAGGCGTTGTTCTCGTAGATATCGAAGATGATGAGCTGACTCGGACCCGCCGCCGCGATCTGCCGGCAAAGCTCCGAACCGATGGAGCCGCCGCCTCCGGTGACCATGACGACCTTGCCCTGAATCGAGCGCATGATCTCGTCGTTGTTGACCTTGATCTCCTCGCGCCCCAGGAGGTCTCCGATGCTCACGTCGCGAAGCTTCGAGACATTGACCTCACCGGAGACGATCTGCATGAGGCTTGGCACCGTCTGCAGACGGCAGCCGGTCTCCTTGCAGATGTTCAGGATGTCGGACCGGTCCTTCGGCTTTGCCGACGGGATCGCGAACACGATGGTGTCGATCCGGTACTTCTGCGCAAGATGCGGGATATCATTCCTCCCGCCGCCGATGCGGATGCCCTCAAGATAACGGCCCCAGGTCGTCGGGTTGTCATCGACGATGACACACACCTTATAGGTTGAGACCGCCTTGAAGTCCTTGAGCACATCCCGGGCAGCGGAGCCTGCGCCGACAAGCATGACGCGCTCCACCTTGTTCTTGGGAGTTGGCGTCTGCGAGCGGATCATCAGGTTCCGGAAAATCCGGTACGAAAAGCGCACCGCAAAACAGCCCGCCATCGAGAGGATATACCCGATGAACAGGCAGCTTCGCGGGATGTGAACCCCGGGAATCTGATTGCCGACAATCAGACACGGGATGAGGATCAGGTACGAGATCACGATCCGGTAGACCTCGTTCACCGAAGCATAGCGCCAGATGCTGTGATACAGCTTCATGCACCAGTAGACGACAAACGAGATGACAAACGCTAGCGGAATGAACCGCAGCGTATGCGTCATGTAGATGCCGGGGACCTCATCGAGATCAAAGTCAAAGCGGGCGAGCAGAGCGATGAAATAGGCGATGGCGATCGTTACAAAATCGAGAAATCCCAGAATCGCGCGCCGGATTTCGTATTTATGGTTCTCTCTTTCCGTTTTTCTTGCCATATTGGAAGATCTCCGGTCCGATCAGACGTTGCGGCCGTGGCACTTCTTGTACTTCTTGCCGGATCCGCACGGGCAGGGATCGTTCGGATAGATCTTCTTGGGCTTTACGATGGTCCCGGAGCGCTTCTGCTCCAGGTACAGACGCCGGCGCGTATCCGCGTCGTAGATGGCATCCCACTCGGGCAGCTCATAGAGCCAGTTGGCGCCTGCGGCCACCATGTTCTTGTAGAGCTTCTCCTTGTCAAACTTCAGGGATACGACACTGTCCTCGGTGAGGTTCGACTCGATCTCGTTCGGGGTGACAAGGGATTCCTGAATGCCGTCCAGGAAGCCGGTCATGTACTGAATGGTGATGCCGTACTTTTCGGCAAGCTCCTTGACCGTGCCCTTCACTTCCTCATCGGGATTTTTCAGGAGTTCGGCGTAGATTTTCTTCTCATGTGCAAAGTAATCGCTCCAGAGACGCTGCAGAGCGGTCCTGTCCGCTCTCTCGTTATAGGCAACCTGATGCCAGTCTTCCAGAAGACCCATTTGTTACTACCTTCCTTTTTTTCTAAAGTTAATGAACCGGTCTATTGTACTACAGCCGGCGGATTCTTTCCATTGCCTCGACGCTCGCCTCGTAGGTGCCAAAGGAGGTCAGACGGAAGAAGTGCTCACCGGACGGACCAAAGCCGGAGCCCGGCGTGCCGACGACGTTTGCCTTGTTCAGCAGCAGATCGAAGAACTCCCAGCTCGTCAGGTTGTTCGGAGTCTTCAGCCAGATGTAGGGGCTGTTCACGCCGCCGTAGACGGTGTATCCCATGCCGGCAAGGCTGTCCTTGATAAAGCCGGCGTTCTTCATGTAGCGGCCGACCATCTCCCTGATCTCCTGCTTGCCCTCGTTAGTATAGCAGGCCTCGCCCGCGCGCTGGACGATGTAGGGAGCGCCGTTGTACTTGGTGCCGTGGCGGCGTGCCCAGAGAGGATACAGGGCCTGTCCGTTGTGATCCTTCAGATCCTTCGGGATGATCGTCGCCCCGAGACGCAGGCCGGTAAAGCCCGCGTTCTTCGAGAAGGAACGGATCTCGATGGCGCAGGTTCTCGAACCCTCGCACTCGAAGATGGAGTGCGGGATGTGGTCCTCGCTGATGTAGGCCTCATAGGCGGAGTCAAAGATGATGACGGCGCCGTTCCTGTTCGCGTAGTCGACCCAGGCCTGGAGCTGATCCTTGGTCAGTGCCATGCCGGTCGGGTTGTTCGGAGAGCAGATGTAGATGACATCCGGGGTCTTCTCCGGGAAGTCCGGGCAGAAGCCGTTCTCCTCGGTGCAGGGCATGTAGACGACATCGGACCAGCGGGTGGTCTTCTCGTCATAGGTGCCGGTGCGGCCCGCCATGACGTTGGAGTCCACATAGACGGGGTAGACCGGATCCGTTACCGCGATGATGTTGTTCTTCTCGAAGATCTCCTGAATATTGCCGGAGTCGGACTTTGCGCCGTCGGAGACAAAGACCTCATCGTCTGCGATATCGCACCCGAGAGCCCGGTAGCTGTTCTCTGCGATCGCATGGCGCAGGAACTCATAGCCAAGATCCGGAGCATAGCCGCGGAAGGTTGCGGGATCTGCCTGCTCATCGACGGCCTTGTGCAGAGCCTTGATGACGGCTGGCGGCAGAGGCTGCGTCACATCGCCGATGCCAAGGCGCACCAGCTTTGCATCCGGGTGCTCCTTCGAATAGGCTGCGACCTTCTTTGCAATCGTGCTGAAAAGGTAGCTGCCCGGTAACTTCAGGTAATCACTGTTGGCTTCAAACATGGTTTTCTCTCCTTCTGAAAAATTCAGTACTCGATTTCACCGGAAAAAACTTCCGTTGCAGGGCCGGTCATGAACACCGGGGCAAACGAATCCCCCTGCACGCCGTCCCACTCGATCGACAGCGTTCCGCCGAGGAGTTCCACCTCAACTCTGCTTCCGGTCTTCCCGTTGAGGATGCAGGCAACCGCCGTTGCGCAGGCGCCGGTGCCGCAGGCAAGGGTCTCACCCGTTCCCCGCTCATAGACCCGCATCTTCACGTGGCTCTCGTCGACCACCTGGACAAACTCGGTGTTCACGCGCTTCGGGAACAGCGCATGGTGCTCAAAGTCCGGTCCGATGCCGTTCACGTCAAAGTGCTCCACATCGTCCACAAAGACCACCGCGTGGGGATTTCCCATGGAGACGCAGGTCATCTCATACTCTTTCCCCCGCACCGTGATGGGAACCGAGACGGCCGCATCAGCACTGCCGATCTTTCTGTTCGGTGCAGCCGTTGTCGGCACGTCTTTTGTCTCCAGGATCGGGGATCCCATGTTGACGCGGACCTTGACGGTCTTCCCGTCCCCGTCCTTTGTCAGTGTCAGGATCTTTGTTTGCCCGTAGGAGATGATGGTCATCGGGTTCTTTGTGACGATCCCCCGATCCGCCACATACTTTGCAACGCACCGGATGCCGTTTCCGCACATCTCTCCTCTCGTGCCGTCGGCATTGTACATCTCCATCTCGGCGTCCGCACCCTCAATCGGATTGATGAAGATCACCCCGTCGCCGCCGATGCCGAAGTGCCGGTCGGACAGCCTGCGCACCAGCGCCGGCTTTTCAGCCTGCGGCACCTTCTCCGCAAAGCCGTTTACATAGACGTAGTCGTTGCCGCAGCCTTCCATTTTTGTAAAGTGCAGTGTTCGCATAGGACCTCCTCTTCAGGGTTTCAGGCTCTCCACTTCCTCCATCCACAGTTCTCTCGAGGCATCGCTTGGCATGCGCAGGTCGCCCCTCGGGGAGACGGCAACCGAGCCCACCTTCGGGGAATCCGGAAGGCAGGATCTCTTGAACTGCTGTGCAAAGAAGCGGCGGTAGAAGTTCTTCTCCCACTTCAGGATCGTCTCATTGTCATAGACGCCGCGGAAGGAGAGCTTTGCGATCCGGTAGATCTTCGAGGGCGTAAACGAGCAGCGGAGCATGTAGTAGAGGAAGAAGTCATGGAGCTCATAGGGACCCACGAGATCCTCCGTCTTCTGCGCGATCTTCCCGTCGGCCGTCGGCGGCAGAAGCTCCGGGCTTACCGGCGTATCGAGGACATCGTAGAGGCATCTTGAAAGCTCTTTGTCCCTGGCGGTGTCCGCAAAGTACCGGACGAGGTGCGAGACAAGCGTCTTCGGGACGCCGGCGTTTACGCCGTACATCGACATGTGATCCCCGTTGTAGGTTGCCCAGCCAAGGGCGAGCTCCGAGAGATCCCCCGTTCCGATGACGATGCCGCCCTCCTTGTTTGCGATGTCCATGAGGATCTGCGTCCGCTCTCTTGCCTGGCCGTTCTCATAGGTGACATCGTGGTTGTCCATGTCCTGGCCGATGTCCTGAAAGTGCTGTGTCACCGCCGCGGCGATGCTGACCTCCTTCAGAGTAAGCCCCAGCGTCTTTGCAAGCGTCAGGGCATTCCCGTGCGTGCGGTCCGTCGTTCCAAAGCCCGGCATCGTGACGGCAAGAATCCCCGCCCGGTCAAGGGATAACAGATCAAATGCCCTTGCCGCAACAAGAAGCGCCAGCGTCGAGTCAAGGCCTCCGGAGACCCCGATGACCGCGCACTTGCAGCCGATTGCCGAAAGGCGCTTGGCAAGGCCCCTCGACTGAATGTTCAGGATGTCATTGCAGCGCTCCTCGCGCCGTGCCTTATCGGATGGCACGAAGGGGTGCGGATCAAAGCTTCTTGTAAGCTTCGTCTCCTCGACCGCAAGGTCCGCTTTTACATGGAGATAGTCCGGGTCAAAGCCCGTCTCAAACGTCGTCATGCGCCGTCTCTCAAAGAGAAGACGGTGGATGTCAAAGTCCGCACAGCAGATCTTCGTCTCCCCGTAGGTGTTATCGAAGATCCCGCGCTCTGCAAGGACCGTGCCGTTCTCCGCAAGAATGGCCCGTCCGCCGAAGACGATGTCCTGCGTGGACTCGCCGTCCCCGCTCGATACATACACATAGGCGCAGACATCCCGCGCCGCGGTGTTGGTGATCAGCGACCTCCGGTACGCGTCCTTTCCGACCGTCTCGTTTGATGCCGAGAGGTTTACGATCATCGTCGCCCCGGCAAGCGCATGGCCGATATTCGGCGCGTTGGGGACCCAGGCGTCCTCGCAGATCTCCGCCGCAATCGAGAGTCCCCGAATGGCCGGCACATCGATGAGGATCTTTGATCCGAACGGGATCCTGTCCCCGTGATAGTCAATCAGTACGGGTACTGCCGGTCCCTCGGTGAACTGTCTCTCCTCGTAGAACTCCCCGTATCCCGGAAGAAAGCGCTTCGGAATAAAGGCGAGAATCTTCCCCCGAAAGAGCACCGCCGCCGTGTTGTAAAGCCTGCCCCTAAGAGAAAGCGGGAATCCGACAAAGACGATCGCGTTGAGATCTTCAGTCGCTTTCCGGACCGCATCAAGTCCCTCTTCTGCTCCTCCAAGGAGCGTGTCCTGCAAAAACAGGTCATTGCAGGTATAGCCGGTAAGAGAAAGCTCCGGAAGGACCAGAATCCTTGCCCCTTCCGCATAGGCTTCTTTCATGCCGTCAATGATCTTTCCTGCATTGTACTTCGGGTCCGCGACGCGAATGGACGGCACGATGGCCGCCGTTTTGATAAATCCGTCTTTCACTTTCTGCCCTCTAGTGTGCGAGCGACCAGCCGGCCGCCGTGCCAAAGCTGATCAGCGACATGATGACGCCGGCAAGTGCCACGCCTCCCATGATCGCGATGCAGCTCTTCTTGAAATCCATGTCGAGGAACGAGGCCGCAAGAGTCCCCGTCCAGGCGCCGGTGCCGGGAAGCGGCACGCCGACGAACAGGAGCAGCGCCCAGTACAGGCCGTGGCCTGCGCTCTTCTGCAGCTTTGCGCCGCCCTTGTGTCCCTTGTCGAGGCACCAGGAGAAGAACTTTCCGATGAACTTCTTGTCCGCGCCCCACTCCAGGACTCTCCGGGCAAAGAAAAAGATGAACGGCACCGGCAGCATGTTGCCGAGGGCGATGAGAATATACGCCGCCACCATGTTGAAGGAGGGATCCGCCGTGTGAAAGCCGACGGCCACCGGCACCGCGCCGCGAAGCTCGATGAGCGGCAGCATGGCGATAAAGAACACGTAGAAATATTTGGACATAATCGATTTCTCCCTTATCGGTCTGTTTCCTGCAGGATCTTTTCGAGAACGCGGACCACCTCTTCCATCTGCGGCTTCGTGCCGATGGTCACGCGAAGATACTCATTGATGCGCGGCTTGTCAAAGTACCGGACAATGACCCGGTTCTCCCGAAGCTTTTTGAACAGCTCCTTTGCGTGGATCTTTTCGTGCGTGATAAAGACAAAGTTCGTCTTCGAGTCGGGGAACGAAAAGCCGAGGCGCTTCAGCTCTCCCTTGAACCACTCCCTCGTCTCCACGATTCTTCCGGTGAGATAGTGGAAGTAGTCGACATCCCGTGCCGCCGCGGCGCCGACTGCAAGGGCGGGCAGGTTCATCGTGTAGGAGTTGAAGGAGAACTTCACGTCCTTCAGGTACCCGATGAGCTCTTCATTGCCGATTGCAAAGCCGATGCGAATGCCCGCAAGAGCCCTCGACTTCGAGAAGGTCTGCACGATGAGAAGGTTCTTGTACTTTGTCAGAAGCTCCTTGGCGCTCTTTGCCCCGAAGTCCACATAGGCCTCATCGACAATGACGACGCAGTCGGGGTTTCCGGCAACGATCCGCTCGATCTCGGCAAGCGGCAGCTCCACGCCCGTCGGGGCGTTCGGGTTCGGGAAGATAATTCCGCCAAGCTCCTGCCCCGGTGCCGCAAAGTCCTTCGATCCCGGGATGTAATTGTCCGGGTTGATCGTAAAGTCATCCCGTAAGGGCACTGCCGTGTAGTCGATCCGGTAGAGATCGGCCCAGACGTCGTAGAAGGAATAGGTGATGTCCGGGAAGAGGACCTTCTTTCCGTTCGTAAAGAACGTAAGAAAGCTCATTGAGAGCACGTCATCGCTTCCGACGCCGACAAAGATCTGCTCCGGGCGGACCTTGTAGGCTCTTGCAAGCTCGGTGACGATGGGAGTTGCATCCATGTCCGGATACAGGCGCATCTGATCCGCCCTCTGTGCCACCTCCTCGAGTACGATCTTCACCGAGGGTGACGGGGGATAGGGGCA
Source organism: uncultured Lachnospiraceae bacterium (assembly GCA_900315055.1). GTDB lineage: Bacteria > Bacillota > Clostridia > Lachnospirales > Lachnospiraceae > CAG-791. The sequence continues at coordinate 4,797 of OMXP01000053.1, read as the reverse complement.
TTCATTGGTATTGAGCTTGATCAGCGTCTTGTCCTTGGGCTGTTCCCCCGCGGTATACGGGGTTACCCTGCGCACTTTGTCCTGCCAGGTCACGATAGTCTCCTTCTTGTATTCTTATCCTGTTTGGTTCTTACTGAATTATAACAACTCTTCTTTCCCGCGCAAGGAAAACAGGCCAAAGAAAGGCCCCGGCAGAGGATCGGATCTTGTACGATCTCCCCTGCCGGGGCCTTTGTACCTGTTACAGAATCTTGCTCAAAAAGTCTTGAAGTCTTGCATTCTTCGGGTGAGCGAAGAACTCATCCGGCGGCGCGTCCTCCTTGATGACACCCTCGTCGATGAAGATCACGCGGTTTGCGACCTTCTTTGCAAAGGCCATCTCGTGGGTTACGCACACCATCGTCATGCCCTGCTCGGCAAGCTCGGTCATGACGTCGAGCACCTCGCCGACCATCTCGGGGTCGAGGGCGCTGGTCGGCTCATCAAAGAGCATCACGTCCGGGTTCATCTCGAGAGAGCGGCAGATCGCAATTCTCTGCTGCTGCCCGCCGGAGAGCTGATGGGGATAGGCATCCGCCTTGTCCTCGAGCTTTACACGACGCAGAAGCTGCAGGGCTTTCTCCTGCGCCTCCTCCTTTGTCATGATCTTGAGCTTGACCGGTGCCAGGGTGATGTTTCCCATGATGGTCAGGTTGTTGAAGAGGTTGAAGTGCTGGAACACCATGCCCATGCGCTGGCGGATCTTGTTGATGTCGGTCTTCGGATCGTTCACCATCGTATCGCCGAGCCACACCTCGCCGGCGGTCGGTGTCTCGAGCATGTCGAGGCAGCGAAGGAACGTCGACTTGCCGCAGCCGGAGGGCCCGACAAGGACGATCTTCTGTCCCTTGTAGATGTCGTAGTCTATGCCGCGCAGCACGTGGTTCTCATCGAAGTCCTTCTTCAGGCCGCGCACGCGAAGAAGCGGAGTATCCTGTTGCGTATTAGCGGATGTCACTTTCTCTCAGCCTCCTCTCCAGCTTGTTGAACAGAATGGACAGCACCTTGATCACAATGTAGTACATGAGGGCTGCGATGAGCAGCGGCATGAAGATCTCATAGGTCGATGCAGAGACCAGATCCGCCGCATGCGTGAGATCGCGAAGACCCACCGCACTTGCAATGGACGTTTCCTTGAGCAGGGTGATGAACTCATTGAGCAGGGACGGGAAGCAGTTCTTGAAGGCCTGCGGCAGGACGACGGAAATCATCGTCTCCCAGCGGGTCATGCCAAGAGAGCGTCCCGCTTCCATCTGGCCGGGATCGACGGACTGAATGCCGCCGCGCAGGATCTCCGCGACGTAGGCGCCGGAGTTGATGCCGAAGGCCATGACCGCGACGAAGATCTTGTTGCGCGAGCTCGCCATGATGACGTTCCACATGATGAGCAGCTGGATCATCGTCGGAGTACCGCGGATCACGTCGATGTAGACATATGCGATCATCGAACCGATCGTGCGCCTGCCGTCCTTTGTGCGCTGCATGTTGAACAGGCAGGCAAGGGTGCCGAGCGCGATGCCGAGGGCCGCCGCAAGGACGGTGACCCACATCGTGATGCCAAGGCCCTGCAGGTACATCTGCCACCGATTGGCCTTGATGAAAGATTTGTAAAACAGGTCTGCCATGAGTTTTCTTCCTCCCGAGGGGACCGGCAACGGGCTTAAAAAAGGACAGCAAATCGGCTTCTGACGCCTCCTTGCTGTCCGTTGTTAGCCGTGTAATTCCCGGAAAGCCCGGTCTTGGATCAGCAGCTGATGCTGCTGTTTATTCTGCCTCGTAGTTGTTGATGTACTGATCTACCAGGCTGTCATAGGTGCCGTCTGCCTTCATATCGGAAAGGGCGCCGTTGATGGCCTGAAGCATTGCATCATCATCCTTGGGCATTGCAATGCCGTACTGCTCGGTATCGAAACCGAACTGATCACCGGAGAGGGCCTTGAGGTCATCCGGGTGCTGGGAAACAAATGCCTCTGCAGGCTTTGCATCGATGATGACCGCATCGCAGCTGCCGTTTAACAGATCCTGAACGGTCTGATTGAAGGACTTCACTGCGTTGACGGTGGCACCGTCAATGCCCTCAGCGACGGTCTGGCCGGTGGTACCGGTCTGGACATCGAGGGTCAGGCCCTTGAGATCATCTGCGGAAGCGATGGTGGAGTCGGACTTTACGAGGACGTACTGGGTTGCATCGTAGTACGGATCGGAGAAGTTGACGGCTTCCTTTCTCTCATCGGTGATGGTCATGCCGGTTGCCGCGACATCGATCTTCGTGCCGATGGCGCCGATGATGCCGTCGAAATCCATATCCTGGATATCGAGCTCAACGCCAAGGCGGTTGCAGATCTCCTGCATCATCGCCGGGTCAAAGCCGACCGGCGTGCCGTCGCTTCCTGCATACTCAAACGGCGGGAAGGTTGCATTGAGGCCGACGGTCATGACACCGTCGGAGAGATACTTCGACTCGGAGACAAGGCTCGAATAATCCGTCGTGCTCTCGGAAGCAGCAGAGGTGGTATCCGCTGCAGCTTCCGTCGTGGCTGCATCTGCAGCCGTTGTCGTCGCTTCAGCTGCCGTTGTCGTAGCCTCAGCTGCAGCCGTCGAAGCGGTCGTAGCTGCGGTGTCGGACGAAGAGCTGCCGCAGGCAGCAAGGGTTGCCGCTACAGCACCTGCAAGAATCGCTGCACAGAGTTTCTTTTTCATTTGTTTTTCCTCCTTAAAAGGTATGGCGCCGGCCTGTTTGCGAGACAGCAGAGGAAAGAATGAAGACGTGAACGAAATCCTCTGCCCGGCCGGTTCAGAAACTTTACCCAACTATAAGAAGTTTTTCCCGCGCATGCAAGACAAAAATTGACGAAGTTCTCTGAAACAGATTCAGGAGACAGGATATGGATGCCGGATATATCCTTCTTCCTGAATCTTTCTATCTCATCTGCGCCGCGACAATCACCCCGGTGACATCATACCGGTAGTCGTCCAGACCGCAACAGGTCTGCAGAACGACCAGGTGATCGCTGTCCGAGGGCTTCATCGACGTATCGACAAAACCCGCCCCACAGTCGTCCTTCAGATAGTCCAGATACGCCTTTGTTTTTCCCTCCTTGTCCGTTCCGAAGGCGACCGTAGGGCGCAGGGAATCGATGACCTTTGCCGCATAGATGCGGCAGGTGAGCACCGCGTCCCGCGTCACGAGATAGAAAAAGCGGTTTTTATTGAAAAAGTCCTCATCCCGGTAATTTTTAAGCTGCCCGAACGCAGAGCCGTCACGCATGTTGTGGCCGTAGAGCACCGTGATATTGTCTGTAAAGTCCGCCCGGTTTACTGGCTCCATATAGATGCAGGCCGGGTACCCTTCGCTCCCGTCCGCGTTGTGATGAAGGTAATAATCATCGTACGGATTGCTGGTTCCCATCTTCTGGAACACCGGGTCCGCAACGCCGACTGCGCTGTCGTACAGATACGCCCTCACATCACTGTTTCCCGCCGCACTGTCCATCTTTGACGTATCGATCTTATCAAAGGAGAGGGCTCCTTCCTCATACCCGGTTTCGAACGAGGTGCCCTCCTGCCAGCGCTGAAGACACAGGGGAACTTCAGGCTCCGGGGATTCCTCCATCTCCTCTGTTTCTGATGTCTCCGTCGTCTCCTCTTCTGCCATCTCCTGTGTCTCTTCCGAATCAGACGATTCTGCGGTCTTCTCCGTCTTTTCCGGCGTCCTTGTGTTCAGGGCAGGCAGAAGGATCAGAAAAAGCGCGGCAGCAGGAAGGACGATAATCCACACGGGTGCCTTCGGCCTGTGCCTTCGATCAGACATACTTCTGCACCTTTACGTAAAGTCTGCCCTTGCGTGTTTCCGATACGACGCCGAGGTAGCGAAACTTCCCCTGGCCTCTTACCGAGACCCTGGCTCCCTGCTTCAGGTCATATCCGCCGCTCCAGGCGGTTCTGCCGTCGATGATGACGGACTGTGCCTCGATGAGCTCCTGTGCCTTTCCTCTCGACAGGTGGAATACCATGCCGATCACGGCATCGATTCTCTCGGAGGCAACACTGCCCTCGATCTCCTCGAATTTTGGCCGCGCGGTGCATGCCCGGTTCGGGATCTCCTTTAAGGTCACTATCGTGTGGCGCACCCTTGTGAGGTTCTCTCTGATATAGTCCGCCATGTCCTTCAGGACGAAAAGATACCCCGTGCTTTCTTCGATGAGGATATCCCCGATCCGGTCCCTCTCGATCCCAAGGTTCATGAGGGCCCCGAGAAAGTCCCGGTGGGTCAGATCGTCCGCAAAGTGCCGGTTCACGGGATCCGCCCGAAGGCAGGAGACGACCTGGGATTCCTCTTCCTCGCCCTGCACAAACGTGTCCGCATCCTCGTAGGATGGCAGAAAGATCAGGCACTGCCGCTCCGCGTCCTCATACCCGCCAAAGGTCACATACGGCGCCCCCGCAAAGGTCCTTGCCTGCAGGTTTTCCCCGTCCTTTCTCATCGCGTCGTACACGGCGGCAAGATCTGCCGGGGAGAGAAACGGCGTGTGGGTCAGAACGTCCCTTTCATAGCAGCGCTTTGCCAGTTCCTTCGTGTGTTTTACCAGCTGTTCGTTCTCTTCCATACTTAAATCCGCCCAAAACCGGTAACAGCAGGCCAGCGGATTGGGATTCTGGCTGTTAAGGCCAGAGAACACAACATACTTCAGAAATAAAATTCATGATCTGATGATTACCAAACGGTAATTTCAGAATGATTGCTTTTATGTCTTCAAA